>JAGFJK010000088.1 GCA_024102795.1 Pirellulaceae bacterium | reverse complement strand
CTGTTTTTGGAGCCCCACCCCTGCGGAATCCCGGGAGTTACCGCCGGGCCTGCGGGGAAGGCCCTGCTTGGAGTCAGGCGCAAGTCGTGCGTCTGAGGGAACTTGGGGTACAACGCAACCGGCTCGGAGGCCGCCGATTCGCGTTGCACGGTCCGAGTGGGACGCTTATCATGTTTCGAACCTCGGCCGCTCGAAAACGACCCCTTGCCCGGCCCGGTCCGCGACTGGCGACCGCCCCCCCGCATGCCCCCACACCCTGCCTGCCGCTTGCGGCCTTATGCCAACTGGCAACGTATCGCTCCGCTGGCCGCGTTGATTCCGCTGGTCGCGCTCGGTCTTCCGGCCGATCTGGCGCGGGGTGAGCTGCTGGTGCAGCCGCGGCGTGTGACGCTGGACGGGCCCGAATCGTCGCTGCAGATTGTGGTCCGCCAGTCGGACAGCGGCGGGCAACTGATCGATCGCACTCGGCAGGCCGACTATCAACTGGACGCCCTGCCGCTGATCGCGGTCGATTCCCAAGGCCGTGTCCGCCCGCTGCTTGAAGGGACCGCGCGGCTGGTGGTTCGAGTGGGCGACGAAAGCGTTGAGGTTCCGGTCGAAGTCAGCGGGCTCAGCGCGCCGCGGCCCGTATCGTTTCGCCAGGAAGTGATTCCGCTGTTGACCAAGGCTGGCTGCAGTTCGGGCGGTTGCCACGGCAAGGCGGAAGGCCAGAACGGATTCAAGCTGAGCGTGTTTGGTTATGACCCGGATGCCGACCACGCCGCGCTGGTCAAGGAAGCTCGCGGCCGGCGAGTCCATCTGGCCGCGCCTGAGCACAGCCTGCTGCTGCGGAAGGCATCGGCCGCCATGCCGCATGGCGGTGGGCGCCAGGTCGAACCCGATTCGGCCGCCTATGGCCGGCTGCACCGCTGGATTCGCGAAGGCGCGACGCTGGACGACCCGCGGCAACGGGCGGCAGTGACGCGCATCACGGTCGAACCGGCTGAGCAGGAGTTGGAACTGCGCGGCGCGCAGCAACTGCGAGTGGTGGCCGAAGACGCCGCCGGCGTCCAGTTCGACGTCACGGCGGAAGCCGACTTCGAATCCAACGACACCACGATCGCCGCCGTCGACCAGCAGGGCCTGGTGCGGGCCGGCGAGGTGCCCGGCGAGGCGGCGGTTCTGGTGCGGTTCATGGGCCAGGTGGCGATCGCCCGCATCGCGCTGCCGCGGCCCGGCATCGAATTCCGCCGGCCGCCGGAGCATAACTTTGTCGACCGCCTGGTCTGGGACAAGCTCGAACAACTGGGCATCCAGCCCAGCGAACTGGCCGACGACGCCACGTTCCTTCGCCGAGTTTACCTGGACACGATCGGCACGTTGCCCACGCCGGAGGAAGCCCGCGAGTTCCTGGAAGATGCGTCGGAGGACAAGCGAGCCCGGTTGATTGATCGGTTGCTGCAGCGGGACGAGTACGCGACCTATTGGGCGATGCGCTGGGCCGACATCCTGCGCGTGGACAGCAACGCTCTGGGTTCCGAGCCGACGCTGGCGGTGATGCACTGGCTGCGCGGCCAGTTCGCGGAGAATCGACCGTACGACCAGTTCGTTCGCGACATCGTGACGGCCGCCGGCAGCACGCGCTCCCAGGGCCCGGCGGCCATCTACCTGGCGCTGAACGAGCCGCGGGAGATCAGCCGTTCGTTCAGCCAGTTGTTCCTGGGTGTGCGGATCGAGTGCGCGGAGTGTCATCATCATCCGTTCGAACGCTGGTCGCAACACGATTTCTTCGCCCTGGCCGGCTACTTCACGGGGCTCAAGCGAAAGACCATCCCCGGCGGCGCGGTGCTGGTTTATCCCGATGGGGGCCAGGACTTGCGGCATCCGCAAACTGGCGAGCTGGTGCCGGCCGCTCCGCTAGGCGCTGAGCCCACGGCGTTCGAACAGGGAATCGAAACCGGAACCGAAACGCTGGATCGCCGCCTGGCCTTGGCCGACTGGCTGGTGTCGCCCGACAACCCGTACTTCGCGCGGACCATTGCCAATCGGCTCTGGGCGCACTACTTCGGCCGGGGGCTGGTGGAGCCGATTGACGATCTGCGGGCCACAAATCCGGCCACGAACGAGCCGCTGCTGGCCGCGCTGGCCGATCATCTGCGACAACAACGCTACGACCTGCGGGCGCTGACCCGCACGCTGCTCAACTCGCGGGTCTACCAGTTGAGTGCCGTGACCAACGTATCGAATGCGGGCGACTGGCAGCATTTTTCCCATGCCCGCGACCGGTCGCTGCCGGCCGAAGTCCTGTTGGACGCCATCTGCCAGGTGACCGGCGTGCCGGAAAAATTCAACGGCTGGCCGCTCGGCGCCCGGGCCATCGAAGTCTGGGACAACCGCGAGCCGCTGTACTTCTTCCGCATCTTCGGACGCCCCACGCGCACGACCGTCTGCGAGTGCGAGCGGGGCGATACGCCGAGTGTCGCCCAGGCCTTGCACCTGATGAATTCTCCCGAAATCATGGCCAAGGTGCAGCATCGGCACGGCCGGGCCCGCAAGCTGGCCGCATCCGAACTGGCGCCGCCGGAAATAGTCGAAGTGCTGTGCCTGGCGACGTTGGCCCGGTATCCGTCGCCCGAGGAACAGCAAGTGTTGCTGCGACCGTTCCAGCAGCCCGGCGCCGCGCGGCGCGAGGCGATCGAGGACGTACTCTGGGTGCTGCTGAACAGCAAGGAATTCATTTACAACCACTAGCCAACCGCCTGTCCTGCCGGGAGCCGTATCCATGTTGCGTGTCGCCGTCGGCCGTCGGAGAAACCGGAACTGCAACGCGGTCACGCGCCGCGACGCCCTGCGCATCGGCGGCCTGGGAGCGTTGGGCGGCCTGAGTCTGCCGGCGTTGCTGGAGCTGGAGGCCAGGGGCGCGGTCCGCTCGGCCAAGGCCCAGGCCTGTATCTTCCTGTTTCTGGAAGGCGGTCCCAGCACGATCGACATGTGGGATCTCAAACCGGACGCGCCCGCCGAGATTCGCGGACCGTTCCAGCCCATCGCGAGCAGCGTGCCCGGCACATTCGTGGGCGAACACTGCCATCTGTCGGCCCGCGTGGCAGACAAGTTTACGATTGTCCGCAGCCACTCGCACGAAGACAACGGCCACGTTACCGGCTACTACTACGTGATGACCGGTCAGCGGGCCCGCTTCCAGGACGGCCAGAACAATCGCATTCCGGTCAACACGCTGTTTCCGTCGCTGGGTTCCAAGGTGGTCCGCGAACTGGAGCTGCGCGGGTCGGTGCCGCCGTATGTGAATCTGCCCGCGCCGATGGACGCCGGTGGACCCGGATTTTACGGAGCCGAGTTCGCGCCGTTCGTGATCGAAAGCGATCCGGTGCAACCCGACTTTGAGGTCCGCGACCTGCAGTTGCCGCGAGGTGTTTCGCCGGGACGCATGTCGCGGCGGCAGGAGATGCTGAGCGGGATCGAGCAGTTCCAGCGGGCCGTCGACGGGCGGGCCGGCGAGATGTCGACTTACTATCACCGGGCGCACGAACTGGTCACGTCGCCCGCCGCTCAGAAGGCGTTCGACATCCACGCCGAATCCGAGGCCACTCGTCGGCGCTACGGCCATTCGACCATCGGCCAGTGCGCGCTGCTTTCGCGGCGGCTGGTCGAGGCCGGCTGCCGGTTCGTGGGAGTGGACCATGCCGGCTGGGACACGCATTACACCTGTTTCCCCACGTTGCAGGACGATTTGATTCCGCAAGCCGATCGGGCGTTCAGCGCGCTGGTGACCGATCTGGAGGATCGCGGCCTGCTGGACAGCACGCTGGTGGTGATGATGGGCGAGATGGGTCGCACGCCGCGGATCAACGCCAACGCGGGACGCGACCACTGGGGCCAGGCTCAAAGCATTCTGCTGGCGGGCGGCGGAATCCGGCCTGGCCAGGTGATCGGAGCCACCGACGAGCATGCCAGCCGGCCCACGAGCGACCCGGTCTCGATCCAGGACCTGCATCATACGATCATGACGCTGATGGGCATCGACACGCAGAAGACCTACTACACGCCCCTGGGCCGCCCCGTGCCGTTGGACGGCGGCGGCAAGATGATCCCCGGCCTGGTCTGAAACGATGGAGCCCGCTCGCCCGATGCCCTGGCCTCAAGTCTCGCCGCGCGTGCCGCTGGCGACCTGTCTGCTGATTGTCGCGCTGGTGGCGTTGCCGCGATCTCCCGCGGTCGCTCAGCAGGCGCCTGAAGTCGGTTATGTCTACCCGCCCGTCGTGCCGGTGGGAACGACCGTCGAGGTTCGGCTGGGCGGCTACGACTGGACGCCCGATACGCAATTCTTCGTGCACGACCAGCGCATTGGGTTCGAGTTGCTGGGGCCTCCTGGTGAAATGCTGCATCCCGGCCCGCCGCACTGGTTCGGTCCCAAGGCCAGCAACCGGCCGTACGGCGTGCCCCGGGAGGTGTCCGTCCGACTGACGCTGCCGGCTGATTTTCCACCAGGTCTGGTGCCTTGGCAGGTGGCCAATGCCAACGGGGCCAGTTCGCTGAGCTATTTCCGGGCAGGTGCTGGAGCGCAAGTGCTGGAAGACGACCTTGCGTCCGAATCCCGGCAGTTGCCTTCCCTGCCCTGCACGCTGGCCGGGCGGCTGGAGAAGATCGAAGAGGTGGACCGTTTTGAGCTGCTGGCGTCGCGGACCGGTCCCGTAACCTGCACGATCGAAACGGGCCGCTTTGGCGTGCCGTTTCATCCGGTCCTGCGAGTGTACGACACCGGGCGGCGGCTGATTGCCGACGCGGCGGACACAGAGGGCGAGGGGCTGAGTCTGACGTTTGAAGCCGAGGCGGGCGGCCGCTACACGCTGGAGCTGTTCGACGTGGACTACCGCGGCAATCGGGCGCATGTCTACCGGTTGCTCGCGCACGAAGGGCCGCATCTGCTGGCGGCGGTCCCGCCGGCCGGAGCGCCCGGTTCGACCGCGCCGGTGCGTTTCATTGGCTATGGAGTGGCCAGCGGCAGCGCGCGACTGGAGTCGGTGGTCCGCGAGGTGACGTTTCCGCGGGAAGCAATCGAGAACCGTTTCGCGTTCACGCTGGACACTCCCCACGGACCGGCTGAACCCTGCTGGCTGGAGCTGAGCCAGATTCCGCAGCAACTTGAACCGGCCGAGACGCCGGCCGACGCCCCGCCCTTGCAGCCGCCGTTGGCCATCTGTGGCACGCTGGACGAACCTCGGCAAGTCGACCAGTACGTGTTTCAGGCCAGCCGCGATGAAGCCTGGTCGATCCACGTGGACGCTCAGCGGATCGGCTCGCCGCTGGACATCTCGCTCAGCGTGCTGGACGCTGACGGAAAGCAACTGACCACGGCGGACGATACGGCGGGCACGCGCGACCCGTCGGTGGTTTTTAGGGCTCCGCAAGACGGGCAGTACCGCGTGCGGATTCGCGACCTGGCAGGGCACGCCGGTCGGCTGGATGCGGTCTACCGGCTGCGGATCGAACCGCCTCGCGCGGGCTTCTCGTTGCAGGCGGGCGACAGGCTGGGCGTACCGCTGGCAGGCGAGGCCGCGCTGGTGGTCAAGGCCGAGCGGCAGGGAGGCTTCACCGAGGCGATTTCGCTGCAAGTCTCTGGGTTACCGCCCGGTGTGCACGTGCCGGAAACGATCGAGATTCCGGCCGGCAAGGACCAGGTCAAGATTCCACTGACCTGCGACGCGGATGCCGGCACGCTGGCCGCGCGAGCGACGATCACTGGTCAGGCTCAAGCGGGTGAGCAGGAAACGATCGCTGCCGAGTCACGCTTGCTGGTGGCGCCGGTGATGAAGCCGCGAGCGGTCGTCGCGCCGCTGTACAAGGATGCCGGGCGGACCGTGCATCGGGGAGCGACCTACGCCGCGCCGGTCGTGATCGAGCGGTTGGAGGGCTACGCGGGACCGGTCCTGTTGCAACTGGCCGCCCATCCGGATCGCATCCGCCAGGGCATTATGGGCCAGGACCTGGTGGTGCCGCCGGAGGTCACGCAGATCGAGTTTCCGCTGTTCCTGCCCGAATGGGTGCAAATCGACCGCACGTCGCGGATCATCCTGAACACCATCGTTCAGGTGCCCGATCCGAAGGGCAACGTCCGGCATCTGGTGAACAAGATGGATACGCGGATCACCATGAACGTGGAAGGCGCGCTGCTGAAGCTGACCGCCGAACAGTCCGAGCTGGAAGTGCGGCCCGGTCAGGAGGTGCTTGTGCCGCTGGTCGTGTCCCGCTCGCCAAAACTGGTCGGCGATGCGACAATCGAACTGCTCGTGGACGCCGCGCGGCCCGGCATCCAGGCCGAGGCGGTCACGCTGCCCGCGGGCGAGGAACGAGCGGTGCTGCGAATCCGCTGTCCCCAGACGCTCGACGGCGACGAACAGCAAGTGACCATTCAAGCCACCGTCTGGCCGGATCCGCGGCTGCCGGTCGTTTCGCGGACTGAGGTGATCTTGATCTTGAGGCGTTGAGCCGCGGTGGAGGCCGGTCAGGGAGGCCCGTTGGATCATGGAAGTGATTCTGTTCGAGGACCCGCAGGTCCAGCGGCTGCACCCGGTGACGATCGGCCGTCCGGCATACGCGATCACCTGCGGCAGCTACCGGCTGCTGGACTGGCTGTGGCTGCTGCAGCGGCCGTTGCGAGCGGTGGTCAGGCCTCATTTGCGCGAGCTTCAGCGGCAGGACTTCCCCCAGTTGCTGGACGACGAAGGGCCGACCGCGCCTCCCACGGTCCTGGTGAACGCGCGGCTGGTGCCTTCTCGCGGCACATATCATGCGTTGGGGCGGTTGTTCGAACATGGCCGGCCCGCGGCGATCTGGAGCGGCAACGCGCTGGCCGCGGCGATTCTGCCCGAACCGTTGCCGGTCGAACGGCTGGCGGCCGGCGCGTCAGGCGTCGAGCCCGAACTGAGGGGACTGGCCCTGCGGAATCTGCCGCACTTCGACGCCACGCTGCACCTGCTGGAGTACCCGCACGACATCATTCGCTGGAATCAGCAGATCCTGGCCGACAACCTGGAGTATCGTCTGAGCAACGGAGCATACCGCGAAGTGCGGGACGGCGTGTTCGCCGCGGAGGGCGCCGCACTGGGCGAGTACATCGTCAGCGACACCCGGCAGGGTCCGATCGTGCTGGAACGCGGCGCGCGAATCGGACCTTACTGTTACCTGAGCGGACCGGCGCATCTGGGGGCCGGGGCTAGGGTGATTGAACACGCCGCGATCAAGGATGCCGTCTCGCTGGGCCATACCACCAAGATCGGCGGTGAAGTCGAAGCGTCGGTCATCGAGCCATACACCAACAAGCAGCATCACGGGTTCCTGGGGCACAGCTACCTGGGAAGCTGGATCAACCTGGGCGCCGGAACCTGCAACAGCGATTTGAAGAACACGTACGGCACGGTCAAGATGGACTACCGGGGCGAGAAGGTGGCCACCGGCATGCAGTTCGTCGGCTGCATCGTCGGCGACTATGCCAAGTCCGCCATCAACACGGGGATCTTCACGGGCAAGATCATCGGGACGTGCAGCATGGTCTACGGGTTCGTTACGACGAATGTGCCGAGTTTCGTGAATTATGCCCGGCTGTTCGGGCAGGTCACCGAGCTGCGGCCGGACGTGATGGTGGCCACGCAGGAGCGGATGTTCGCTCGGCGCAACGTCCAGCCGCGCCCCTGTGACACGCAGTTGATTCACGACATGTTCGAGCTGACGCGGGACGAGCGGCAGATGGCCTGCGATCCGCTGTCGCTGTAACGCGGGAGCCCCATTTTCACCGGGCGAAAATGGGCTAAGATCGTCTTCCTGGGACGGGGCTGGGACCCGCTCTGACCGGAAGACTTCATACGCGGCTCGAACCGCCGAAGAACATCATGCCGCTGACCGAATACTACGCACCGGGACGCCTGGGGTTGTCGTTCGAACTGTTTCCGCCCAAGACGCCGGCGGGAGACGAATCGCTGTTCGAGCACGTTGCCCAGTTGGTGGCTTTCCAGCCCGACTACTTCACCTGCACCTACGGAGCGGGCGGGTCCACGCGCCAGAAGACGCTCGACATTGTCCACCGGGTGCGGCAGCGGTTCGAGGTGCCCGTGGCCTCGCACCTGACCTGCGTCGGTTCGACGGAGGACGAATTACGGCAGTACCTTCGCGAGGCCCAGCGGCTGGGCGTGCAGTACATCGTGGCGCTGCGGGGCGATCCGCCGCAGGGCGAAGCCAGCTTCCAGCCGGTCGCTGGCGGGCTGCGGTATGCCAACGAACTGGTCGAGTTGATTCGCGGCGAGTTTCCCCAGTTCGGCGTGGCGGTTGCCGGTTATCCGGAGACGCATCAGGAAGCAACAAGTCCGGCCGCGGACATCGAGAACCTGAAACGCAAGGTGGACTGCGGCGCGGATATCGTGATCACCCAGTTGTTCTACGACAACCGGGATTACCTGCAGTTCTGCGAGCGGTGCGAGCTGGCCGGCATCCGCGTGCCGATCGTGCCGGGTATTCTGCCGGTCACCAACCTGGCTCAGATTCAGCGGATCACTTCGCTGTGCCGCGCCCGCCTGCCCGCGCGGTTTGTCTCGCGGCTCGAACAACGCGACGATCCGCAGTGGCAGTTCGAAGTGGGAGTGGAGTTCGCCACGGAGCAGGTGCAGTCGCTGATCGACCACCAGGTCCGCGGGATCCACTTCTACGTGCTGAACAAGTCGTCCGCCACGGCCGCCGTGTTACAGGCGGTCCGCCGCGACTGACCCGCCGTGACGCGACATGCCCGCCGTTCCGCGACTGGCCCGCCGCCAAGTTGGACATCGTCACTTTGGCGTCAATTGTAGCCCGAAGCGTAAGCGAGGGACGAGGTTAGGCAAATCCCCTCGCTGACGCTTCGGCCTCACTGTGGAAACGACTTGCGTCCAAAGTGGCGCTGTGCAACTAAGCGTGTTCCGGCGAGTTTTCGACCTGCACATGCAGTTCGGCCCCGTCCAGAAAGCTGAGCAGGCTGCGGCTGCGATACGGTTGTTGCAGTTTCCGCACGGCCTTGGATTCGATCTGCCGCACCCGCTCGCGGGTGACCGAGAAGATCTTGCCGACCTCTTCCAGCGTGTAGGCATAGCCGTCCGCCAGGCCGTAGCGGAGTCGCAGAATCTCCCGTTCGCGATAGTTCAGGCCTTGCATCGCCTCGTTGATGCGGTGCTTGAGCGCTTCCTGATTCGTCTCGTACAGCGGGTCGTCGTCGCGATAGTCCTCCAGGAACTCGCCGAAGTAGCTGTCGTCGTGGTCGCCCACGGGCTGGTCGAGTGACAGCGGCTGGCGGGCCATCTTCATGATGCAGCGGGCGTCTTCCAACGACAGGCCGGCCCGATCGGCCGTCTCTTCGGGAGTGGGATCGCGACCCAGCTCCTGCAGCAGTTGCCGGGTGACGGTTCGCACCTTGCTCATCGTGTCGATCATGTGCACGGGCACGCGGATCGTCCGGCTCTGGTCCGCGATGGCGCGGGTGATCGCCTGCCGGATCCACCAGGTGGCATAGGTCGAGAACTTGTAGCCGCGAGCGTGTTCGAACTTGTCCACGGCGCGCATCAATCCCGTGTTCCCCTCTTGGATCAGGTCCAGGAAACTCAGGCCCCGGTTGCGGTACTTCTTGGCGATTGAGACCACCAGCCGCAGATTGCCGGCCGAGAGCGTGCGTTTGGCGGCGTCATACGTCTCGCGGCAGACGGCCGTCTGCTCCACGCGCCGCTGCAACGTGGCGGGGCTCTCGAACGTGATCCGCATCAGGTACCGCAGTTCCTCGCGCAGTTCATCCGCCGACTGGCCGCCCTTGATCTCGCCCTGCCTGGCGGAACGCAACTGCCGCCGGATGACCTGCATCCGGTCGGAGATGTTGGCCAGGTTTTCGAACAGCGGCTGCAACCGGTTGGTGCGAAGGTTCAACTCCTCGACCAGCCTCACCGCCTTGTTGCGTCGGCGGACCAGCCGCCGCCAGGCGGCCTGCCGCTGTTCGGCCGGACAGGCGCGACTGACCGCCAGGCGGAAGTCGCGATAGTTCTGCACCAGCAGCCGGCGGAGCGTGACGACGTTCGGCCCCAGGCGGCGCATGATGTTTTTCTTCTCGCGGGTGTTCGTCACCGAAACCTCGATGGTCCGATCGAGCCGCAGTTTGCCGTCGCGTACCTGCTCCAGCGCCGCGACGGCTCCTTCCAGCACGTAGTCGGTGGCCAGCATGCGATGGCGGTAGCGAGCGCGTGCGGCTTCGATCGCCTTGGCGGAGTGGATCTCCTGTTCGCGGTTCAGCAGCGGGATCTGCCCCATCTGCATCAGGTACATCCGCACGGGATCGTCGGTGTCGAGGCCTCCCTTGCGCCGCCCGCCGCGCTGCGTCACATCCGCCTCGTCCTCCGTCCAGTCGTGCTCGTCGTCGTGGTGATCGTCCAGCTCCATCTCGTCCAGTTCGCGTTCGTCGTGCGAGGGCAAACCGTCCGTGTCCCGCGGGCGACGCGGGGGCGAGGGACGACGGTTGGGACGCGGGCGCTCGCTGGATGCCGCCGCCGCGGAGGCCCGCTTGCGGGTTGTCTTGGGCGTAACGGTTTTGCGGAAGGACTTGGCCACGGTGCGACTCCTGCATGCGGTCGGTGATCGGCGGGCCGCGGCTGGTCGGGCCGCGAGACCTGAGCAGAGAGTTGCACGTCAGATGCCAAACGCGCTAACATTCGTGAACGCGGCAGCTAAATCCCAAGCCCGGCTGGATTTAGCGAGAAACGGGCCATTTGGCGCCCGGGCCGCGACGATGCCCGCACGCCACAAGGCCGTTGACAGCGGGCATCATCCCAGTGCCTTGTCATAAGATCTGGCCGGCGGGAGCCGCGGACTCGTAAGTCTTTCTTGGCGGCGCTTCAACCTCCGAACGTCAGCCCGCCAGGATCCCGCGGACCAGCTCGCCGTGAACGTCCGTCAGACGATACTGCCGGCCCTGGTAGCGGAACGTCAAGCGCGTGTGGTCGATGCCGCAAAGGTGCAGGAGGGTCGCCTGCATGTCGTGCACGTGCACCGGATTGGCGACGATGTTCCAGCCAAAGTCGTCGGTCTCGCCATACGTCGTGCCGCCGCGGACGCCGCCGCCGGCCAGCCACCAACTGAACGCCTTGCCAAAGTGGTCGCGGCCCTTGGGACTGGCCGGATCGCCTTGACCAAACGGAGTGCGGCCGAACTCGCCGCCCCAGACCACCAACGACTCGTCCAACATGCCCCGCTCTTTCAGGTCCCGCACCAGCGCGGCCGACGGACCCTCGGTGTCGATGCACTGTTGCTCAAGCTGGGTGAACAGGTTGCCATGCTGATCCCAGCCCGAATGCATCAGTTGCACGAAGCGCACGCCCCGTTCCAGCAGCCGGCGAGCGATCAGGCAGTTGTTGGCGTACGAGCCTTTGAGCAGCGCGTCGGGACCGTAACGCTCGAGCGTCGCCGAGCTCTCGTCCGAAAAGTCGACCAGCTCCGGCATGCTCGACTGCATGCGAAAGGCCATTTCGTACTGGGCGATCCGCGTGTCGATCTCCGGATCGCCGTAGTCGGCCAGGTGAGCGGCGTTCAGGGCGGCGATGTCGTCCAGCAGCGCTCGCCGGCCCGCCGCGCTCACGCCGGGCGGATTGGCCAGGTACGGGACCAGGTCGCCCGTGTTGCGGAATCGGACGCCCTGGAACCGGCTGGGCAGAAAGCCGCTGCCCCAGTAGTAGTCGTAAAACAACTGGCCGCAGGTCTTGCCCCGGTCGCTGGACGTCATCACGACGAACGCCGGCAGATTGTCCGTCTCGCAGCCCAGCCCGTACGACAGCCACGCGCCCATGCTGGGACGACCTGGCACCTGGGAGCCCGTCATGAAAAAGGTTACGCCAGGAGCGTGATTCACCGCCTCGGTATGCAGGCTTCGCACCAGGCAGATGTCGTCCGCCAGCGCGCCGACATTCGGCAGCATCTCGCTCATCGACGTACCCGCCTGCCCGTACTGGCGGAACGGCTTGATCGCCGGCAGGCAGGGCCACTTGCCGTAGCCGCTGGACATGGTCGACAACCGCGTGCTGCCGCGAACCGTGTCGGGGATGTCCTGCCCCGCCAGTTGTCTCATCACCGGTTTGTCGTCGAACAGGTCAACATGCGACGGTCCGCCGCCCTGCCACAAGACCACCACGCGCCGAGCGCGTGGCGACTGGTGCGGCAGTCCCGGCAGACCGGGCACCGCGGATCGGACAGCACCTGCCGGCTCGTCCCCGCGGACTTCGCCACGGCCCAGCAGACTGGCCAGTGCCGCCAGCCCCAACCCGCTGGCCGCCGAACCAAACATTTGCCGCCGCGTCACTCGGGCGGCGTTTTCGTGGAGCAGATCATGCATGGCAGGAGTTTCTCAAACAGACTTCTGTTACCGTTCGCTGCGTTACATCACTCAGATAGGCGACAACGATTCCGTTTGACACTTCTGACTCCCTCCGCTTCGGCAATCGCCCCCCTTTTGATATCCGGCGAGTGCTCCCCCTTTGATATCCCTCTGGCCCCCTCCCCGGCTTTCGGGGAGGGCTGGGGAGGGGCTCTTTTGCATCTTGTTTTGACGCTTCTGGCACGCGATGGAATCACCCTACACCCGTCGCACTCAAGAATTCAGATCCTCCGATGATGTTCGACTCGTCCGAAATCCGCGTCCCGCGAGTGGCCATGTGCGAATTGAGCGAATTGCTTTGCTCCATAGTCCCGCAGGCCCCTCCCCAGCCATCCCCGAAGCGGGGAGGGGGCCAGAAGTATTGTGAGGGGTGCTCGGCGAAGTCGAGCTGACCATTGGTTCGTCATCCCAAATTCGATTCCCAAAGCAACTTCAAATCTGCACAACCTCCTTCGAGGAGGGAGCCATAAGAATTGGTTTGTCTCCTCGTCGCCGATCGGAATCTCAAATCCCCGTGAACGCTTACGACTATCCCAACCAACTCTCCGACCCTCCTCCGCCTCCCAATCACTCGCGCGTGACTGCTTCGTCCAGGTTCAGGATGGCCAGGCAGACGGCGGTCAACGCCGCGTGCGTGGCCGCGTCCAGCGACGGGTCGCGCGCCGCGGCTCCCACGGACAAAAACTCCGCAGCCGCGGCGGGCTCCGCGGCAAACACGGCCAGTTGCTTCTCGTAACTGCGCCGCAGCAGCTCCAGATCCCGCGGCGCGGGAGTTCGTCCCAGCACGCGGCGCCAGACATACGTCAGGCGGCCATCCAGGTCGTCGGCTGACCGCAAACCCTGCTCGGCCAACACGCGCGCCGCCTCGACCCAGGTCGGATCGTTCAGCGTGGTCAGCGCGTGCAGCGGCGTACTGGTCGTGGCCAGGCGCACTCGGCAGGTCTGCCGGTTCGAGGCGTCGAACATGTTCGCGGGGCTGACCGTCCGCCGCCAGAATGTGTACAAGCTGCGGCGGTACAGGTCGCGTCCCTTGGAGGCGGGATATGTGAAGTCGCGTTCCTTGGTAATCGCCAGCGGCTCCCAGACGTCATCCGGCTGATAGGGATATACCGGCTGCCCACCGATGCGGCGATCCAGTAAACCCGACGAGGCCAGCGCGGTGTCGCGCAGCAGCATCGCCGGCAGCCGGAAACGGCTCGACCGCCAGACGAACCGGTTCTCGCCGTCGCTCGCCAACCGCTCCGGCGTCGCGCGGCTCGATTGCCGGTACGTGGCGCTGGTCACGACCAGGCGGTGCATCGTCTTGACGCTCCAGCCGCGATGTTGAAACTCCACGGCCAGCCAGTCAAGCAGTTCGCGGTGCAGCGGATACTCGCTCTGCACGCCAAAGTCCTCCGACGTCTTGACGATGCCCGCGCCGAAGAAGTGTTGCCAGATGCGATTCACCTGCACGCGGGCGGTCAGCGGATGTTCCGGGGCGACCAACCAACGGGCCAGGCCCAGGCGGTTGGGCGGCGCGTCGGCGGCGAGCGGCGGCAAAAACTCCGGCGTCCCGAACGCGACCTTTTCCAACGGCTTGAGATACTCGCCCCGTTCCAGCACATGCGTCTCGCGGGGCCGCTCGTCGCTCATGATCATCACGCGCGGAATCTGATCCGCCCGGTACGCGGCCAACTGCTTCTTCAAGTCCTCCAACTGCTGCACCGGCGGCAGCTTGCCAGCCAGAGCGGCCCGCACCTTGTCGTCGAAGTGTTTCCGCAGGCCCGACTCCAGCCGAGCCCGCTCGTCGTCCGTCCGCTCGCCCTCGGCCTTGCGCGCGATCGTTGCCAGCTCGTCTGGCAGGCCCAGGCCGTCGATCGCCGCACCGGCGCCGCGCACGGCTTCGCGCCAGCCGGCATAGGCCGCGTCGGCCAGCTCGCGCGCTTTGATGTCCGCCTCCGCAATCCGCGCCTCGAACTGGGCGATCCGAGCCTGATTCTCCGCCGTGGGCAGCTCCAGCAGCGGCGGCGCAAGCCGGATGCGCGACGAAAAGAACTGCGGCGTGCCGCTTTCCGGCAGGCGGTTGAAACCGTCCAGCATGCGGTAGTAGTCGCGCTGCGTGAGCGGATCGTACTTGTGATCGTGGCACTGAGCACAAGCCATGGTCAGGCCAAGCCAGGTGGTCGCCGTCGTGTCGATCCGGTCGAACAGGATCACGAACCGCTGCTCTTCGGGAATCGCTCCGCCCTCGCCGTTCAGCAGGTGGTTGCGGTTGAACCCGCTGGCGATCCGCTGGTCGATCGTCGCGTCGGGCAGCAGGTCGCCGGCCAGTTGCCAAATGGTGAACTGATCGAACGGCAGATCTTCGTTCAACGCTCGCACGACCCAGTCGCGCCATAGCCACTGCCAGGTGTCGCCATCCTGCTGGAACCCGTTGCTGTCCGCATAGCGGGCCGCATCCAGCCAGGCCAGCGCCATCCGCTCGCCATAGTGCGGACTGGCCAGCAGCCGATCCACCAGCCGCTCGTACGCTCCGGGCCGCTCGTCCGCCAGAAACGCATCCACCTCGGCCGGCGTGGGCGGCAGTCCGATCAGGTCGAACGACAAACGGCGGATCAGCGTCGCTCGATCCGCTTCCGGCGACGGCTGCAGACCAGCCGCCTCCAAACGGGCCAGCACGAAGAGGTCGATCGGCGAACGTACCCACTCGGTCCGCTCGACCGGCGGCAACGGCGGACGAACCGGTGCGACGTACGCCCAGTGGTCCGCGTACGCGGCCCCCTCGCCGATCCAACGCTCCAGCATCGCCTTCTGCTGGTCGGAAAGCCGCCGGTTCGAGTCCGGTGGAGGCATCAGCAGGTCGGCGTCGTTCGAGCGGATGCGCTGTACCAACTCGCTGGCCCCGGCATCGCCCGGAACAAGGGCGCCGTGATCGACCGCCACGTCGCGCACGTCCAGCCGCAGGTCCGCCTGCCGCTTGTTACCGTCCTGCCCGTGACAGTAAAAGCAGTTCTCCGACAGGATCGGGCGGATGTCGCGATTGAAATCCAGCGCGTCTTCCGCCCGAGCCGCGTCGGCCGTCAACGCCGCGGGCGCAAGCGCAAGACTGCAAACGGCCAGTGGGAGCAGTCGTCGAAATAACATGGGCGGCTGAAGCGTGGCGAAAAGCAATGGGTGGGCTGGTACGCGGGGCAGGTAATTCGAGCGTACCCTTTATTGTAATCGGACGGTCGCGCGTGCCGAGGCGGGGGCGGGGAATTGGCATGCCGCCGGCCCGCCACCGCCAGGCATCACCACGGGGGGCTATTCCGTCTTGGACTCGGCCGGCAACGTCCGCAGCAAGGCCAGCGCGGCCCAACTGCTGGCCGCCATGGAAATGAACTGGTCCTTGCCGTGCGGGAAGCCCGATTCAAAATAGGTCTGGAACGGCTTGGCACGAGTGACCACGTGCCACGAGCCGTCGGGCAACTGCATGTCCAGCAGATACTGGATTCCACGCTGGACCGCCGGATGCTCGGCCGGCAGATGATGATCTTCCAGCAACGCGTCCAGCACGGAGCCGGTGGCGTAAGCGTCACTGGCCATGTCCGCCATTTGACTCCACCCTCCGTCGCTGCGCTGCTGGTCCAGCAGTTCGGCGATCGCCCGTTCCACCTGGTCGGCCGGCACGTCCAGGTACCGCATGCTCTTCAGGCGGAACACGCGGTCTTCGGTGTCGCGCGGCTCGCTGCCGACCAGCCATTTGAGCACGGTTTGCTGGCGGGCTTCAATGCGATCGGACTGTTCGTCGGTCCCGTAGATGGCCAGTCCGCGCAGAGCGACATAGGTGGCCGTGAAATCGCTGCCCGACGAGGGCGGTCGCTGGCCGCGATGCGACCAGTAGCCGGGCTGCTGCTGCGTTTCCAGCAGATAATGGGTCACGGCGGACGTGGTGTCGTCGCGAGGTGATTCGCCGGCCTCGAGCGTCCATAGGGCGTAGCCGGCGGTCAGCACCTGCCCGCCCTGGCCCTTGCCCTGGCGATAGTTGTCCTCGCCGCGCCGCAGATGTTCCACCGTGTGCAGAACCTGCTTCCGCAGATTCTCCGGATCGATGGTGAACCCGTGCCGCCGAGCCTCGGAAATCGCCATCACGGGCAGCGCCTGGTTATGGCAGGTGAAGCAGGTCCGCTGCTCGGCCGAACCCGCCGAGCCCTTCTCCAGCAGCGGCAAGGCCCGCGCGATGGCGGCTCGCACCGCTTTACTTCCAGCGACCGGCTCGTTCGCCGCCGCCGGGGCCGCGCACAGCAGTCCAGCGACCATCACCACAGGCATCCAACGCATGGCTTTACCCTCGTCGATGAATTGCGGGTTGCTCACCAGACGCCGCCAGGCAGCGTTAGACAGGCCAGTGGCCCGTCACCGCCCGGCCCAGACAACGCCTTACACCAATCCGGTCATGGTACCCGTACTGGACGCGAACCGATCCACCTCGAGCCCCAGTTGTTGCAGCATCGAGACGAACAGGTTGGGCAGCGGATAATTATTCTGACGATCGAACGCCAGGTGCTGGCCATGGCGAAAACCGCCGCCGGCCAGAATCACGGGCAGGTTGCGGTTGTCGTGGCTGCTGCCGTTGCCCAGATCCGATCCGAACAGGACCATCGTGCGGTCCAGCAGCGTCGCCTCGTCCTCCGATGTCTGCCGCAGCTTGCCCAGGAACTCGGCGAACACCTTCATCTGTTCCATCTCGACGATTTTCAACTGGGCCAATCTCTGTTCGTCCTGTCCGTGGTGCGAAAGATTGTGATAGTCCTCGGTCACGCCGGCGATCGGCGGCACGGCGTTGACGCCTGGGTTGTACAGGGTGACCAGCCGAGTGGAATCGGTCTGCAGCGCCAGTCGCGTCATGTCGAACATCAGTCGCACTCGGCCAATCACATCGGCCGTGTTGGCAATGTCCTGGGGCGCCGAGGCATCCACGGGCGGCTTCGGCCGCTGCTCCCATTGTTCCGCCTTGACCAGCCGTTGTTCGGTGGCGCGGACCGAGCTGAAGTACTGGTCCAGCCGCTCGCGGTCGCGCTGCCCCAGCCGCTGCTGCATCCGCCGGGCGCTGTCCAGCACGGCGTCCATCACGCTTTGCCCGTCGTGAAGCTGCTGCATCCGCCGCTGCTTCTCCTCCGGCTTGCCGTCCAGGAACAGTCGTGCGAACAACTGCGACGGCCGGCTCTCGGACGGGATCTCGACTCCGCTGCGCGAGTACGACAGGCCGCGGCCGGCGGACAGGCTGAGCGTCAGGGAGGCGAAGCGCGTCTGGAGCCCGATCCGTTCGGCGGCGAACTGATCGAGCGAGATCGAGTTCTTGAAATTCGCGCTGGTCGGTTTCGGCGCGGCGGTCAAAAACGACTTCGCCGCGTGGTGCCCGCCATCGACGTCCGGGTGCGACGTGCCGGAGATGATCGTGAACTGCTCGCGGAATTCGCGGATTTCCTCCAGGTAAGGCGTCAACCGATAGTCGCGGCCCGTCTCCGCGGGAAACAGATTCGGCGCGTGCAGCCCGAAGCCCAGATCGATCAGCACCATCCTGAGCCGCGGCAAGCCGGACGCGGAAACGCCCGCCCGTGCGTTTCGCGGCAGCAGGGCTTCCAGCATCGGCAAGGCCAGCGCCACACCCGACGCCCGCAACATCGTGCGGCGATTCAGACCTCTCATGACGAACCTCGGCTACTTGGAGCGGAACAGGTCGCTGAGCACGATTTCATGAACCAGCGACCTGAGTCCATGGTGACGATCCTCGGTCGCGGCGACAAGAGCGTCGACGGCCGGACGATCGGAAAATCCCAACTGCCGGCCCAACCCGTAAGTCAGCAGCTTCTCGCACAGACAGCGGGCGATCTGCCGCTGGTCGGCCAGCATCAGCCGCTTGACCTGCCGGATGTCGGCGAACGGGCGGCCGTCGGGCAACTGCCCAGTGCAGTCCACGTCCGGCCCCCGGCGATATTGTACCCGGCGACGATTGTATTCCAGATTCACAGGCGGACCTTCCCCCAAGGTGCGATACCAGGTTCGCCAGCCGCCAATCACGTCGAAACTCTCCAGCGCGAACCCCAGCGGATCCATCCGGGCGTGGCACGAGGCACAGGATGGGTCGTTGCGATGCTTGTCAAGCTGCTCGCGAATCGTGGTCGCGCCGCGGATGTCCGGTTCAATCGCCGACACTCCCGGAGGCGGCGGTGGCACGGGCTGGCCCAGAATGCGATCCAACACCCACGCGCCGCGCACCACCGGCGACGTGTTCGTGCCGTTGGCCGTGACCTTCAGCACGCTGGCCTGCGTCATCACGCCGCCGCGCACGCTGTCCTCCGGCAAAGCCACCCGGCGGAATCTGGTTCCCGTCACACCTTCGATCCCGTAATGCCTGGCCAGCCGTTCGTTCAAGATGCTCCAGTCCGAATCCACGAAATTCGCCACGGGCAAGTCCCGCTCCAACATCTCACGGAAAAAGCGATGCGTCTCCTCCACCAGCGAATACCGCAGCATCTCGTCGAATTCTGGATACTGCCGCATGTCCGGCTCGGTGAAGTCGATCTGCCGCAGATCGAGCCACTGCCCGGTAAAATTCTCCACGAACCGCTGCGACTTGGGATCGCGCAGCATCCGCTCGACTTGCCGCCGCAGCTCGTCCGGCTCGGTCAGCCGGCCCGTGGCCGCGGCCGCCGACAGTTGTTCGTCCGGCAGCGAGCTCCAGAGAAAATACGACAGGCGGCTGGCCAGCGCGTGCGGCGAGATGGCCCGCAAGTCCCGGCCGGCGATGTCGTCGACCGGCTCTTCGCGCAGCAGAAACTCCGGCGAGCAGAGCGCCGCCTGCAGGCCGACGCGCAGCGCCGCCAGGAACGGGCGCCCCTGGTCCAGTGCCGCGGCGCTCAACGCCACGTAGGTCTCCGCCTCGTCGTCGGTTACCGGTCGCCGAAACGCGCGGGGAAGCAGCCGCAGGAAAATCCGCCGAGCGTCTTCGATCGTGGCTCGCTCCGGATCCACGTCTCCCAACAGTTGCACCCGGCTGGTCGGAGGCCAGGCTTCCAGCGGCCCGACCACCTCCACCTCGCCGATCATCAGCCCCGGCCCGGTGAAGCGGTTGGGCCCCTGCGTCGGCGCGCTCAGTTGATAGGGCTTCATCTGGTAGGCGCCGCGAGCCTCCAGGTAATCTTCAAACTCCACCACGGTCCACTCGTCACCCGGCGGAATGTCGTAGTAGCCCACCAGATGGGAAGGCCCCCGCCCCACGATCACGTCGCCGCCATACACGGCCATGACCAGCGGCTGGTCCGTTTGAAACGTCCGGGCGTGAATCTTCACCCGGTACGTTCCGTTGACCGTGGCCTGGCCCGAATTGAACACGCTCGGGCACCAGCCTCCCTGGAACGTCACCAGCGAATCGTCGTCGGTCTTGACGAACAGGCGTCCAATCGACCGGCTGGCGAACGGGTCGCGGCCCAGCGGCATGCGGATGTCCACTCGCTTCGGCGGCCGCTCGGAGCCGAAAACCTGGTCCAGCGCCTTGTCCGCCGCTTGCAGATAGACTTCGAGTTGTTCGGGCGAAATGGCCAGCACGTCGCCGATCGTGTCGAACCCGTGAGCGGTCGGGTCTTCGGGCAGCATGCTCTTCAGCTCGACCCGGATCCCGAACAGGTCGCAGACCGTGTGCTCGTACTCCACGCGATTCAATCGTCGCAGCAGCACTTCGCGCCGCCCCAGATCGGCCGATGTGAGTGACTTGCCGAGCGCCGCCAGATACCGTCGCCGCTCGTCCGCGTCCGGCTGGTCCGCTTCGGCCGGAGGCATCTCGCCGCGAGCCACGCGGTCGTGGATCCGCACCCAGCGGGCCATCGCGTCCCCGTCCGACAAGTCGCTCGCCAACCGGCTCAAGTCCAAGCCCGCCTCGGCCTGCTCGCCCCAGTGACAATCGGCACAGTGGGCTTGCAGAAACGGATCGGGCTGAGCCTCGCCGGACGCCTGGCCCCAAGCCCGCTCGCTGGCAATCAGGCAGACAGTCACCAGCACGGCGACCCACGGCAGCTTCATGGTTCGAACCTGGAAGTGTGAGTGAAATGGTCGAATCGTCGTATCGCGCGGGAAGGGTCCGAGACCCGTCGGTCGGACAGGCCGGAGAGCTCCTCAGCACAGCACCATTCTACGCGTGCCATTCTACGCGGATCCCGAGGCGATTTCGAACAGGGTGCCGAGATCATGCAACTTTGAAGTTGCTTTGCCGAGGGAACTTGGCGTTACGACCGAGGGGTACTTGGAAGGCCTTTGCTTCGGCGAGCGCTCCCCCCCTTGACATCCCTCTGGACCATTGACCTCTGGGGTCGATTCGGCAGGATGGGGAAAATGCCGTCTTTACGCCGCAGGCGATGCACAAAACGCCTGGTGGAACATCGGCGGCGCTCAAGAGATTGCGAAATCAACGTCATGACTAAGAATCAACGTCGGAACTAAGAAAACACGGGCTGGAAGCCCATGCTACGCTCGACTTCGGCAGTGTGTTTACGCCGCAGGCGATGCACAGGGCTCGGAACGGTCGCGGCACGTGCTACACTGAAACCCGCGCGGGACCGCGAGACTTACTCCCGCCAGCACATCGACGCTTCAACCGCCCGCTCACGGGCAGAACAAGTCACAGGTAGGTCACACCATGTCCGTCCGCGTCAAGGTACACGCTCCCAGCGGCACGATCATCCTGGACCGGCCCCAGCGGCGCAACGCGCTGTCCCGCGAGATGCTGGCGCAACTACAGCAGGCGTTCGAAGACCTGCACCAGGAACGCAAGGTTCGAGCGGTGATCCTGACAGGGGTCGGAAGTGCGTTCAGCTCTGGAATCGACCTGGCGGAGATGTATGCCACCACGCGCGACGACAACGCTCAGTCCCAATGGTACGAGGACACGCTGCAACTCAAGGAGCTGCTGGAGACGATGTGGCGGTACCCCAAGCCGATCATTGCCGCCGTGAATGGACCGGCAGTGGCCGCGGGGGCCGCACTCGTGCTGGCGTCCGACCTGGTCCTGGCCACGGCCGAAGCCCGGTTTGGCTTCCCGGAACCTCGCCGCGGAATTGTGGCCGGGCTGGCCGTGCCGTTGTTGGTGTTTCGAGCCGGCGGCAGCCAGGCGGCCCGCCTGCTGCTGACCGCCGAACTGATCGACGCCGAAGTCGCCTTGCGGTTGGGCATCTATCACGAACTGCTGTCGGCAGAACAGCTCTGGGCCCGTGGTCACGCCCTGGCTGAACGGTGCAGCCAGGCGGCGGCCGAGGCCCTGCAGTTGACCAGACGAATGCTCAATGAAACGGTCGGCGAGCACCTGACCACGCTGTTGGCCGCCGGAGCCGCCGCCAGCGCCACCGCTCGGACCACCGAAGCGGCCGCCGAAGGGATCGCCGCTTTCATCCAGAAGCGACCGCCTGCCTGGCCTTGATCGGCGAAACGACCTCTGAGGTCGTTTCAAACAAAAAAACGGCACGCAGCCGGAGTCCGCTGCGTGCCGTTGCCGTGGGCCTTCCCTCAGCGGGGGCGAACACCAGGACCTGCCGGACCAATCGGAGCACGACCAGTTGCCACGGGGCGATTCAGGGTCTCCAGCACCATGTCGGTGATGTCCAGGTTCCGCTGGAACACGATGGCCCGATTCACCCCTCGCAGCACCGACGAACGATCGTCGGGGCTGATCTCTTCCCGATCAAAACGCAGGACCAACCCGATCCCGTGCCGGTCGGCGATCGCCGTCACCACGTTTTGAATCTCCGTGTATGCTTCGTAATAGCTCTGCGCCTCGTCCTCCAAGATGTCCTTCTTCTTCAGTTCGGCCTGCGTCTGCAGGGCCACGCGCTGGCGAGTGGCCGTTTCCTCCAGGTTCTTGTACTCCGGACTGTTCGGATTGTACTCCTTCATCTTCTGGGCCACGTCCACGATCGACTTCTGCTGGTTCCGCAACTCGCCCTCAAACGTCTCCACCTCCTGCTTCATCCCCTCCATCCGCTGATTGAACCGCTGGAAATTCTTGAACACGTAGCTGACGTCGATCACGGCAATCTGTACGCCGCCCGCCGCGGGGGTCGCGGCGGGAGCAGTTGCCGGCGCCACTGCCGTGGGTCTCGAAATCGGCGGAACGCCGCCGGTGCGGGGCGGCTGCTGGGCAATGGCCGGGGCGATCCCGAACACCACCAGGCCGGCGGAGAGAAACGTGATACGAGCCAACCGCTGCATGATGTGCACTCCTTTGCAACTTGCGAAGTCGAGTAACTGACGGGTTCCACCCGCCAGAGGCAATGCCGCCGAAGAAAGTTGCCTACAACCGTCAGCACGTTCCGTGCCAGCGGCCGGTATGATTCTGCGGAGAAATCAAACCGCCGCTCGTAAACCATTTGAAGCGTGCGGTTTGTGCCCAGAACTTCCTGGCCGACCGCAGCCTGGCGACAGACCGGCAACCACCGCCGTAATTCCCTTCTTACACAGGATTGTAAAAACGGCAAATCCTCACGCCGAACGAACCGGCCAGCTTTCCACAGCCAGCAGGTCCTCGGCACCTAGCGCACCCGCATGCAGTGCCGACGCAACCAGAGCCGCGTCGCAACCAAGCAAGTGCAGTTGCCTCAAGTCCTCCAGACTACGCACTCCACCGCCAGACACCAGGGACAGCTCCGGAAGCTGCCGTTTGAGCTCACAAAGCAGCCTGCCATGAGCCACCCCCTGCCCAGTACCGACTCCCGCCAGGTCCAGGACGATCATCCGCCGGAAACCTGAGTCCCAGGCAAACTGGGCGATCTCTAAAGGCGACTTGCTACCCCAGCCGGTTCCCGCCAGCGGCCGGCCGTCGCGCAGGTCGAGGCTGAAGACGGCCAGTTCCGGCCCGGTCGCCGCACAAAGCGAACGTAGCAGAGCCGGGTCGGCGACCGATTCAAGTCCCACGATGGCGGCCGCCAGCAGGCCCGCTTCGCCAAGCTGCTCTCGCAGCTCGTGTGCCTGGCGGGGCGTCGCCAGACCCGCGTCCAGCCAGATGCGCAAACCCTGCTGCCCGATCCGACGCAGACTTTCCCTGTCCGGTTGCTCGCCCGCGATGGCATCCAGGTCCGCGACGTAGGCCTGGGTCAGTCCGAGCCGGGCGAACGCCGCGGCCACGCTGGAAGGGCTGGGCGACTCGGTCAGCCGGCTGCTTACCGGCTCGTAGTTTTCGCGCCGCCCGGCGATCGCGTGTACCACCTGGCCATGCTTGAGATCGATGACCGGCAGCACCCGCATCGGATTCCGAGGCTCCGCTGGCTACTCTACAGTTTGCCTTTGGCCTGCGAGCAAGGCGAGTCAGAGAGCCGTTCCTACAGCGGGAACTCCTCGGTGGTCGATTCCTTGCGGAAGATCGGCAGGTGCCGGTAGTAAACTTCCAGGATCATCGTGGCCATCGACGTGCAGTACAGACGGCCGCCGCGGTCGGAACCATGGTCGCCCTTGATCAGCCAACTGCCTTCCATGTGCCCCTCGCGGCTCTGAGACGCGACCAGCCAGTCCCGCTGCTCGTCGTTCCACTTCTTCCACTTGTCGCCTTCGTAATGCCGCATGACCTGAGTCGCGTAGTAGTTGTAATACAAGTTGGTCTTCGAGGGTCCCGTGGCACTCAGGAACTCCACGCCGCGTTCCAGGGCCGCGTTATCCTTCTTCCAGCCCAGGTACATGCGGCACAGCAGGCCGACCGCCGTGGTCGCCGTCCCCGCGCCGGGTCCCGTATAGCCATACTTCGAGCCGCTGTCCGACTGGACCGAATCCAGGAACTTGGTCGTGCCCAGCACCGTGTTCGGACTGACCTGCAGATACGCCATGTGGCCGCTTTTGAGGGCCATCAACTGCCAGCCGACCACGGACGTGTCGCCGGCCTGCTTGGGCTGATAGCGCCAGCCGCCGCCCACCGGATCCTGAGCGTACATGATGAAGTTCAGCGACGCCTGGGCGGGCATCATCAGTTCGCGGTCCTGAGTCATCGCGTACGCTTCGCACAGCGTGATGGCGCACAGGCCGTGTGAATACATGCTGCCGCCGCTTTCGAACAACGACCCGTCCGGCTTCTGCACGCTCAGCAGATAGTACAGCCCGCGCCGCACCGTCTCCTGGTACTTGCCTTCCTTGTGCGTCTGACCCGCTCCCAGGAACGGCAACAGGGCCATCGCCGTCGCCCCGTTGAAGCCCCGGTCCAGGGTCCCCTGCCCGGAGCACTTGCCCTGGCAGGTCAGCGCGTTGCGATGGTCGAAACTCCAGGCCCCGTTGGGCAACTGATGCAGGGCCAGCCACTTCAGGGCCCGGGCCACCGCCTCCTCGCTGCCCGGCGTGCCGCCGTACTTGGCGATCATCTGGCCGCGCTGAGCGGCCCCGCGGCCTTCCAGCCCGCTGCCGCTGACCGAACCGATTTCCGCCATCAGGTCGTTGCGCGGAGCGGTCCGCTCGCTGAAGTCCACCAGGTCCACGTGCACCGGCGCCGCATCGACGTCGTTGGCCACCGCCACCTCGGTCACTTCCTGAGGAACCTCCGTCGCCACCGCCGCCACCGGAGTCGGCGTGGTCACCTCGGTCACCTCCACGTCCAGCGGCTCGAACTCCTCCATCTCGAACTGCTCGATCTCCTCCTCGACCTCCGACGGCACAACGCTGAGCATTGTCTTGACCTGCTCCAGGTCCGGGCCAAAACTCAGCAGGGCCAGCACGATCAGCAACACGGCATGCACGACCATGCTGACCATCCAACTGGGAACGGCATTCAGCAGCAGAAACCTCGAACGCCGCCGGCCGGGCGCTTCTTCCTCCTCCAGAGCGTCATCGTCCTCCAGCACCTCGACGTCGGCGGCTTGAGCCGCCATCGCCTGCTGCTGCGGCGGCAGAGGTTTCGCCATCGCCGGCTTCGCGGCCGCTGCACGGGGGGGCTTGGGAGAGGGAGAGGACGGACTGGCGGGAGTCTGGCTGGCCATGAGATATCGGCTCCGACGATCAGTCTGCAGAGAGGGTCGATGAATTCAAACAGTATTGTAATGGATTTTGACCGCTAAGCTAACCGATTTGGCGCTAAACGCAAGCAAAAACCGGCTACGGAAACCGGCCGTTTACCCCCTTGAAAGACATATTTATCTCTCAAAAGGTGGTAATTTCCAGGCGGCTCCACGGCCGGTTGGCCGGCTCGCACAGTCCAGACGGCTTGCCCGGGCTGGCCTTGCGGAGGATCGGCCGCCGAGCGAACATTCGGACGCTGAGCGGCAGGTCGGTTGCCCAGACGCCGTAAGCAGAATCGGACGTGGGGCGAGGAGTTATTTCCGCGTTCGGGTTCCCCTGTCGCACGGCTTGGAGTTTGGTGTAGAATACGGGACCTCTGAATCCTGGCGAGAGTTTTGGGGAGATTGGCGCGATGGCCAAGAGCAAGAAGAAAGTCGAGACGATGTTCCTGGTCTGTGAGGAGACGGGGGACTACAACTACACGATCCGCCGCAAGCCGGGCGGCGAGAAGCTGAAGCTGTTGAAGTACAGCCCGCGGTTGCGGCGGCACACCGTGCACAACGAGAAGAAGAAGTAGTTCGGGACTCCCGCTGGGGAGCTTCCATTTCCGCGAATTCCGCGTTCCGCGAATTCCGACGAAGATTCTCGTTCCCGGTCAGGACGACGATGGGCAAGCGCTGGCGGATCCACTCGCACGATGCCGTGCGGATAGCGGAACTGGAACGAGCGGCGGCGGTGCCGGCGGTAGTCGCCCAGTTGTTGCTCAGCCGCGGAGTGCACGATCCGCGGCGGGCCCGG
Source organism: Pirellulaceae bacterium (assembly GCA_024102795.1). GTDB lineage: Bacteria > Planctomycetota > Planctomycetia > Pirellulales > Pirellulaceae > JAGFJK01. The sequence continues at coordinate 98,822 of JAGFJK010000088.1, read as the reverse complement.
GATTTTCTGGACGCCAGGCTCAGCGGGCTGCTCGACCCGGATCTGCTGCCGGGAGTGCCAGAGGCGTCCGAGCGGATTCTGGCCGCGCTGCAGGCCGGCCGGCGGATTCTGATCTACGGCGATTATGACGCCGACGGCATGACGGCCACTGCCCTGCTTTATTCCTGCCTGCGGATGCTGGGCGGCGACGTCGGCTACTACGTCCCCAATCGGTTGGACGAAGGCTACGGGCTGAATGCCGAGGCGCTGGAAACGCTGGCCCGCCGCGGGGCGTCGCTGGTCGTGACGGTGGACTGCGGCATCGGCAGTTGCCGCGAAGCGGATCGGGCGCGGGAACTGGGGCTGGAGCTGATCATCACGGACCACCACGAGCCGGGCCAGCGGTTGCCGGACGCCGCGGCCATCGTGCACCCGCGCCTGCCGGGGACCGCGTACCCGTTCCCGTCGTTGTGCGGAGCGGGCGTGGCGTTCAAGCTGGCCTGGTCGATCTGCCGCCGGGCCGCCGGCGGTGAACGGGTGACGGAGCGGATGCGGCATTTTCTGGTCAGTGCCGTGGGGCTGGCGGCCCTGGGCACGGTGGCCGACGTGGTGCCGCTGGTGGACGAAAACCGGATCTTCGTCCGGCACGGTTTGCTCAGCCTGAGGGAGCAGCCCGGCGCGGGCCTGCAGGCCCTGCTGCAGGTGACCGGCCTGCTGGAGAAACAGCGGCTGGGCAGCGAGGATCTGGCGTTCACGCTGGCCCCGCGGCTGAATGCGGCCGGACGACTGGGGCAAGCTCAGTTGGGCGTGGAACTGCTGACGACCGACGTCGCTCAGCGCGCTCAGGCATTGGCCGAATACATCCATGAGCTGAACAACAGCCGGACCAGCCTGGAGCGGAGCATCTACCTGGCGGCTCACAAGCAGGCCTGCGAACAGTTCGATCCGGAAGGCGATCCGGCGCTGGTGCTGGCCGGCGAAGGCTGGCATCCGGGAGTGATCGGGATCGTGGCCGGCCGGCTGGCTGAGAAGTATCATTTGCCAGTGGTCATGATTTCGCTGGACCAGTTGGGCGCGAAGCCCGGCATGGGGTCGGCGCGCAGCCCGCATGGCGTGAATCTGCACGAGGCGCTGGCGGTGTGCGGCGAGCATCTGCTGGCACACGGCGGCCATGCGGCGGCCGCCGGGCTGAAGATCGACCCGGCCGCGGTGGAAGCGTTCCGCGAGGCGTTTTGCGAGCACGTGGCGGGCGAGCTGACCGAGGCGGATCGAGTGGCCGAGGTGCGGATCGACGCCGAGGCGCCGCTGAGCCAGTTGACGCTGCAAACCGTGCAGCAGATCGAGCAGCTTGCTCCGTTCGGCGCCGGCAACCCGCGTCCCACGCTGTGCGCGACCGGAGTGCGGCTGGCCGAACCGCCTCGGCGGATTGGCGGCGGCGAGCGGCATTTGGCGCTGAAGATCACGCAGCACCAGGTCAGCTTGCGGGCGATGGCGTTCGGGCAGGGTGAATGGGCCGACGAGCTGACCGCGAAACTGGACGAACCGCTGGACATCGCCTACCGGCCGGTGATCAACGAGTTTCGCGGCCGCCGCAGCGTGGAACTGCACCTCGTGGACTGGCGTCCCACCCAGGCCGCCACCCCCAGCCAAGCCCTGGATTCGTAGGGCCACGGCCGGGGCCCAACTGCCAACTCGTAGGGGTTGGCCCGGCTCTGGCCCGAAAATCTCGCTTCGTGGTTCGTGCTGGCTCTCCAGCCATTCGGTGGAACTCCGGCTCCCTCCCCGCTTCGAGATCGTGCAGCTCTTAAGTTTCAAACTCGTCAGAGTTTAGAGCGTTGCAAGAGCGCTCTTGGCGTTCCCGTACGCCGAAGGCGTTCCACATTCACAGCCCAGGGTCGCCCGCTTCGGGCGCCCCCTGGGTGAGGTCGTGATTTCGAGTTCCCTTGTACGCCGAAGGCGTTCCACAAGGCGCCTTGTGCAACGCCTTCGGCGTAATGGGGCTTCAAGGCTGTCGTGTACCCAGGGTGCGCCCGAAGCGGGCGACCCTGGGCTGGGATGTTCAACGCCTGGGGCGTAAAGACAGCGCCCGAAGCCAACTTGTGAGGATTCTTGAACGATTCGTCCCCAAATTGTGGCAACTCACCGTAAACCTCTGATCTAATTCAACTTATAAGCTGCACGATCTCGAAGCGGGGAGGGGGCCAGAAGTGGTTGATTGATTCCTTGTCGCGTATCTAAGTGACTAAGAGGTGTGAACGCTTACGCTACCCTCTCGCCCTCTCGCCTTGTCGCCCCTTGGGCTCGTAGGTCGAACGCTCCATCTTGTGATTGGGAACCTTTCAGCGGGCCGCTTGTCTGATAGGAACGGGCCGTGAGAGGAAGCGGGCCGCGGGGGGCCAATCGCTCGGGTCGGTACCCGCCGAGTCGTCGGTTCCGACGGCGGGCGGAAATTTGGGTTCCCGGGCCTGTGAACTGCGGTTGACCGCGGCCGGACACCCGTTACGATAATCAGATTACCACCACGGGGCGTGGCTCAGCCTGGTAGAGCGCTGCGTTCGGGACGCAGAGGTCGTAGGTTCAAATCCTATCGCCCCGACTATTCTGTATTTCGAGCCCTTCGGCGAAAACGTCGAAGGGCTTTCTCTTTATGGCGACTAGGTTTACGTCGCCCAAAGTACGGTTCAAACAAACGGATTCGAGTATCTCGCGCCGCGTGGCGTTGTTTGAACCGCGCCACGAAACCGCCGCCCGCTGGGTCCAATCGAATAGCGCCAGGGCCGCCTCGGCGCGTCCTGGGGCCACGTTGCCCAACTTGGCGAGTTCTTCGTCGGCCCGCGCCGCCTCGCCTTTGAGTTCGTTCGTCTTGGCCTTGTAGACGACCTCCTCGACCGTGCCCGCGAGGTAGGCGTTCAGGAGGCGGTCCTGCATTGTCGCCAATTCGGTCTTGCGCTTGGCCAGCGTTGTCACCTGACGCCGTTGGTAGGCGGTCACGTCGTCAAGCGCCGCCGAGACCGCCGTGCGGAACCACTGGGCGATGCCGGGCGTCGGCAAGCGCATTCGATCCAGATCTTCGACGATGGCGTCCTCGAAGTCCCCTGCGGTCCAGCGCACCGTGGGGTGGTCGGGACCGGGGTGATTATTGGCGCAACGGTAATACAGGTGTTCGCGGACGCCGCCGCCTTTGAGCTTGCGGCGGATGCGTTCGCCCGTGATCGCCTGCCCGCAATAGGCGCATTGGAACAAGCCGCCGGCCAGCGGGTGCTCGGGGTGGCCCGTGCGGCGGTTGCGGCCATTCATGATGTCTTGGCAGGTGTCGAACGTCGCGCGGTCGATCAGTCGCTGGTATCGTCCCTCGAAAACCTGCCCATTTCGGTGCAGTTCGCCGATGTAGAATCGGTTTCCGAGGATGTACGACAGCGCCGTGCGGTGGAAGCGCGGATGGCTGGCGCGGTAGACATGCCCTTCCCTCTGGAGCACGTCGGCGAGACTCTCGAACGTGTACCGGCCCGTCGCGTACAGCTCGAACATGCGGATCAGCGTCCGCGACTTCTCAGGGTGCGGTTGGACGGGTTGCTCGCGGTCTTCGACGTTGACGTAACCGTAGGGCGCGAGGCCCGTGGGCCAGCCCTGGCGGACTTTCTCGTCCATGCCCTTCAGCACCTCGGCCCGCAGGTTGTCGCTGTAATACTGGGCAACGGCGGCCATTACGTTGAATGACAGCGCCCCCGCCGCGCCTGGGCCGAACTGGTTATCAACGAACGCCAACTGCACGCCGCAGGCGTCCTCGAGTTCCTGAAGGCGAACGGCATCTCGCATGTTGCGGCAGACGCGGTCGAGCTTGTGGCTCAGGATCGCCTTGATCTTCTCGCGTTTGGCGTTTGTCTTCACCCATGCGTACATCTGGTTGAAGACCGTTCGCTCGGCACCGCGCTTGGCGGACTCCGCGACGACGAATTCGCGGGCGACCTGCCACCCGTTTGTGTTTGCCCGCTCGCGGGCCACCCGAAGCTGGGCGTCAATCGAATACCCTTCCTTCTGCTCACGGGACGAAACCCGCGCCCAAATCACGACGTTCATGGTTGTTTCTTCTCCTGTTCGGCCCGCCAAAGTACCTCGGTGAGCCTTCGAACGTTGGTCAAGATTTCCACTGCCTCTTCTTCGCTGATCACCCGGCGATAGGCCTCGGACCATACCCGCCGCGTTTCCGCGATCAACTCGTCCGACATCCAGGCCATCGCGGGCGGGCGCACGCCGGCCTCTCCGGGGTCACCATGATGCCCGGTTTCGAGAGGAAATCCAGCCGGTCGTAGCAAAGGTTGCACGGAAACTTTTCCCTGAAGAAGGGCCGATCGTTCGACGACTGCTTGGCCTCGATCTTCCGAGTCAATTTTCCGCGCGAGCCAGGGACACGTCAGCGTTCAAACGCCTGCGCGCCGGAAATCACGTGCAGCGCAGGATGGCGCGCATGTCCCCGATTCTTCGCGCAGCATGCGCGCACGCGCTTTGACACGTGACTTTCTTTGTCATCGTTCTCTGTCGCCGCATGACCAATACGATTTCGTTAGCTACACACGCGACCGAAATGATTCCGGCGACGACGCTCGCCCATCGGTTGCTGCGATGCGGAGCAGTAAGGCATGGACGGCGCGAGCCACACCGATTCCGAATCTCCTATCCCCGGCGGCAACGCAACGCGCTTGGCGGCGGAGGTCTATGCGCGGAACGGTTGGTCCGTGATCCCGATCCCGCATCAAAGCAAGAATCCCGGCTTCAAAGGCTGGGAACAGATGCGTCTCACGGTCGAATCGCTCGACCAGCATTTCAACGGCCATCCGCAGAACATCGGCGTACTGCTCGGCGAGCCGTCGGGTTGGCTGATCGACGTGGACCTCGACCACATGCGGGCCGTCGAGTTGGCCCCGCAATTCCTACCGGAGACGCCGGCGATCTTCGGTCGTCCAGGCAAACCAAGCTCGCACTGGATATATCGCGTCTCCGCGCCAGCGGCCACGAAGAAGTTTCGCAGCAAATCGGCCGGCATGATCGTCGAGTTCCGTTCGACTGGAATGCAGACGGTCTTCCCGCCCAGCACCCACGAATCGGGCGAATCGATCTGCTGGATTTATCAGGAACACGAACCCGCCACGGTAGAGCCTGGCCAGCTTCTGGAATGCGTGCAGCGGTTGGCGGATGCCGTGAAGGTCGAGCTTGGCGAAAAGCAGCCTGCGCCAGAGAAGAAGAAACGGACCAAGGCCGAGCCCCAACCTTCGCCTGCCGCGCCCACCAACATCGTTCCCGCTGATCGTTCGGCGCGGTGTCTGGCGGCAATGCTCCGCATCCGCATCACCGACCAGCGCGACGGGTCGCATCGTCTGTTCGTCGCCGCCTGCCGAGCGGTCGAGTACGACCTCGACGACGCAGCGGCCCTGGCCACGATCCGTGAATACGCCCGCCAGAAGCCTTTTCCGAAAGCGTGGAGCGACGACGAGATCATTCGTCGCGTTCGCGATGCCGAAGGTCAGTGCCGGCGCGGGCAAGCGCTGGAGGTAGACGCCGAAGGCTGCATTGCTCTCGGTGGACGCGATCCGGTCACCGGACGCCTCGTGATCTCGCCCAAGAAGACGCTGCCGACGGCGGATGCTTATGTCCGCGACTTCCATCTGCATCCCAAAGGGCGAGCGATTCAATGCTATGCCGGTCTGCTGATGGAATGGCGTGACAACCGTTACAGCGAGGTCGAGGACAACGCGGTCAAGAAGCGATTGCAGGTCTGGTTACACGAATCGCTGCGATACATCTTCAACCGCAAGACCGAGGAGTTGGAGCTCGTCGATTACGAGTCGAACCCCGGCACGATCAAATCGGCGCTCGAGTCGATACAGGCATTCACGCATCTGCCCGCAACGGTCGCGTCGCCCTCGTGGTTGGGGGAAGTACCGAAAGGCCTCTGCCCGAGCGACATTCTGCCATGCCGATCGACGCTGCTGCACCTGCCCACGATGCAGCACTATCCGGCGACGCCGCAGTTCTTCACGGTGAACGCGCTGGAGTTTGATCCCGATCCGGCAGCGCCACTCCCAACGTCATGGTACGAGTTCCTGCATCAGCTTTTTGACGGCGACACCGAATCCCTCGATCTCCTTCAGGAATGGTTCGGTTACTGTCTGACCGGCGATACCTCGCAGCAAAAGATGCTGCTCATGGTCGGGCCCAAACGCAGCGGCAAGGGCACCATCGCTCGCGTGCTGACCCGTCTGATTGGCAGTGGCAACGTGAGCGGGCCGACCACCTCAAGCCTGGCTGGGCAATTCGGCCTGCAACCGCTGATCGGCAAGACGCTTGCCATCGTCAGCGACGCTCGATTTCACGGCGAGAACATACCCACGGTCGTCGAACGCCTGCTCTGCATCAGCGGCGAAGACACTCTCACGGTCGACCGGAAGCATTTGACGAGCGTGACCATGAAGCTGCCCACTCGCTTCATGTTCCTCACGAACGAGTTTCCGCGGCTCACAGATGCCAGCGGTGCATTGGCGGGACGGTTCGTAATTCTGCGGCTCACCCAGAGCTTCTACGGCAAGGAGGACACCGGGCTGACCGACCGACTGCTCAGCGAATTGCCCGGCATCCTGAATTGGGCGATTGAAGGCTGGCGACGCCTGCGGGAGCGCGGCCACTTCATGATGCCGACCAGCGTCCGCGACGTGGTGCAGGAGATTGAAGATCTCTCGTCACCCGTGTCCGCATTCGTCCGCGACGCCTGCATCGTAGGCGCTGGGCACCGCGTCAGCGTTGATTCGTTGTACGACGCCTGGAGGCGTTGGTGCGAAGACGAAGGCCGGCAAGCGGTTACGACCAAGCAGACCTTCGGCCGCGACCTCAACGCCGCCATCGCCGGCATCTCGCGCCGTCGCGGCACGGCACAACAGCCGTTTTACGAAGGCATTGCGCTGAAAGGGGGCTGGTGATGAGAAAGCAGCGAAGCATGGAAAGCGGGGCAACCACGTTGACGGGTCTACTGTCGCGCACTGTCGCGACAGTCACCATTGCTAATCGCGCGTGCGCCCGCGCGCATGCGGGAGGAACCTTGGGCGCAATAGGTACTGTCGCGACAGTCTGCGGCAGTAGCGTCCCCGACGGTTGCCACGTCGTCGCCCACGTTCGCGTTTGTCGCGGCCTCCGGGCCATTGGCGATCAACGCTCCAACCCGCGGCCGGTCCCGCCCGTGGGCCACACGTCGCGTCTGCCAAAGTGGCACGCCGAAAGCCCACCTGCCAGCCGGTCTATGGTTCCTTCCCGGCGGAAATCCTCAGGTGAGGCACGCGGGAACAGCCACCATCCTAGACACAGTTTGTTTTGCTTGTCCGAACGTCCCACGGAGTAGTTTTTCATGAAGATCGAGCTGTGGCCCGTATCGCGGGTCAAACCATATCCCAACAACCCGCGGGTGAACGACGACGCGGTCGATGCCGTAGCAGCGTCGCTCCGCGAATTCGGCTTCCGCCAGCCCATCGTGGTCGATGCGGAGGGCGTAATCATCTGCGGGCACACCCGCTTCAAGGCGGCGCAGAAGCTGGGTCTGGAGAAGGTTCCGGTTCACGTTGCCAAGGACCTGACGCCCGACCAGATCAAGGCGTACCGGATCGCCGACAACCAGACCGCATCACTCGCGGACTGGAACTACGACCTCTTGCCGATCGAACTGGGCGAACTGCAAGCGGCCAACTACGACCTCGGCCTACTGGGTTTCGACCACGACGAGCTCGCCAAGCTGCTCGGCGGCGATTTGCAGGAAGGTCTCACCGACCCCGACGACGTGCCGGCACCACCCGACGAAGCGATTACGCAGCCCGGCGACCTGTGGATTCTCGGCGATCACCGATTGCTTTGTGGCGACTCATCGAAGCCAGCGGACGTGGACCGGTTGCTCGACGGCGCGACGATCCAACTCGTGAATACGGACCCTCCCTACAACGTGAAGGTCGAGCCACGCAGCAACAACGCCATCGCGGCTGGCAACAGCAGCTTTGCGAACCCGAACAAGCATCATCAGAAGTTCGATCTGGAACGCCACCCCGAGAAAGCGAAGGCGACGCACAAGAAGATGCGAGCCAAAGATCGACCGCTCGCAAACGACTTCGTGACCGACGAAGCATTCGACGAGCTGCTCGACGCATGGTTCGGCAACATGGCCCGCGTGCTGGAGGCCGGACGCGGTTTCTACATCTGGGGTGGCTACGCCAACCTCGGAAACTACCCACCGTTCTTGAGGAAGCACGATCTGTACTTCAGCCAAGGCATCGTATGGGACAAGCAGCATCCCGTTCTCACGCGCAAGGATTTCATGGGCGCGTTCGAGATCTGTTTCTATGGCTGGCGGCTCGGCGCTGGGCACCAATTCTTCGGTCCGAATAACGCGACCGACCTCTGGCATGTGAAGAAGGTCAATCCGCAATCGATGGTCCACCTCACGGAGAAGCCCGTCGAGCTGGCGGTGCGAGCGATGCAATATTCATCGCGGATCGGAGAGAACGTTCTCGACTTGTTCGGCGGCAGTGGTTCAACGCTTATCGCCTGCGAGCAGACGAGCCGCAAAGCGTTTCTCATGGAACTCGATCCGCCGTATTGCGATGTGATCGTGCAGCGCTGGGAGAAGTTCACGGGGCGGAAGGCGGAACGTATCGCGGCGGTGGAGGTGGCCTCGTGAACGCGACGTTCGCAACGTGTCGCGGCCCGCGCCGCGGGTTGGCCAGCACGGCCACCAACGAGAAAACGCCCCGACGTGGCGAACGTGGGGCGTTGGGCGGGGGCCCGTCGCGAGCGCTAGGCGTTAGCGGCGAAGCGCCCGCGGTCGGTCTTCGTGAACCGGGCGTCCTTCCCCTTCACGTTGATCTCCCGCAGGATCGCGCTGTAGAGCGTCGCATGCGGGGTCTTGCCGCCGGGGCTCGTCCAGAGGCCCTTCGCCGCCATCGCTTCGATCAGCTCTTTGCAGCCCATCGGCTCCTTCGACGCGGCGAGCAGTTGAGCGGCGGCGTCAATTGCGCTGACCCGCTTGGTCTTGCCTTCGCCATTCGTCGCCTTCGCCTTCTTGGCGGCGGGTTTCGACGCCCCAGCCTTCTTCGCGGGCGCGGCCTTCGCGCTCTTGGTCGCCTTGGGAGCAGCGGCCTTCTTCGTGGTCTTGGTCTTGGACATGATCGTTCTCCTTGGAAATGCGGATGGAAAGGCTGCCATCATCAGGCGGCGGGAACCACCCGCCGCGACGCCCGCGTGGGCGTTTCGGCTTTAGCGACGCGTGCTTTCGACGATGGTGAGTTGGAACTCCTGGCCGTTGCCCACCGAGATGACCACCCCGCGATTGCCGGTCAGAACCCCGGCGTCCTCGAAGTTCTCTGCCCAGCCCCCGCTACGGCGCGAGAAGAAGTTGTCGAAGAGGTTGACCAACTTGCGTTCCAGGCTGCGTTCGGTCAGGCGGCGGCGTTTGCGTTTGCGTGGTGTGTTCATCGATTGATCTCCGTGAAGGTGGTTGGCTTACAAACCCAGTTCGTTCATCAGGCGGTTGTGCTCTTCGACGCCGAGCATGTCCGTCAGCGTGTTGGCGAGCCATTCGACCTGCAGCAGCGCTTGCATCGCGTCTTCGTTGGCGGGCCGGTAGAACGCCGCCGGTTGCAGGAAGGCGATGATCGTCGCGACCGCCTCGGGCGAGAGGTTGTCGCGGATCACTTTCTCGAATGCCTCTTGGTCGACCGCCCCGCTTTGTCGTTCGTCGTTGTTCGCGTTCATCGTTTCGCTCCTGGTGGTTGGTGGTGGTTCGTCCCGTTTGGACAGTCACACATGAGCCATCAATTCCGGCCCGCATCAAGCGCGGTGCGGGGAATCAGCGGCAGAATTCAACAGCTTTTTTCCGGGCGTTTTAGGGCGGCCTAAACCATGTCGAATGACGAATCGCGCAAACCGATCAACCCCACGGCGCTGGCGCTTCCCGACGCTGCGCTCTTGCTGGCGAAGGTCGGCGGGCCATCGATTACCGAATCGATGCTGCGCGACGACGTAACGGCGGGCGCACCGACGAACGCAGACGGAACAATCAACCTGGTCCACTACGCCGCATGGCTGGTGAAGGAGATGGGGCGTGGCGACTGATCCGCGAAAACTCAGGCCGAGCGAACTCTGCCGGCTGCTCAACTCGACGCCGCTCGGGGAAGTCATCAACGAGCGCCAATTGCACCGTCATCGCACGCGGGCGGGCTTGCGCATTGGCGACGCCCGGTTCGTCGATCTGCTGCGGTACGCCGCGTGGCTCGTCGAGCTTCGACACTCACCTAAGCCAGAACCCGACGGCGATCCATACGAGAAGCTGAAGGAGCGAGCACGGGCTAGAAACGTCGCGCTGGCCATCGCGGGACGCGATATCGGTGACCTGCCGGCCGTCGCCGATTCCGAACGCAAGAAGCAAGCTGCGTCTGACTTCCGTTTCTTCTGTGAGTCGTATTTCCCGCTCACGTTTCACTTGCCGTGGTCGCCCGACCACCTGAAGGTCATTGGCAAGATTGAGCAGGCTGTGCTACGCGGTGGTCTGTTTGCGATGGCCATGCCGCGCGGCAGCGGCAAGACGACCATCTGCGAGTGTGCCTGCATCTGGGCAGTGCTGAACGGGCACCGCGACTTCGTCTGCTTGATCGGTTCGGACGAAGGCCACGCGATGGATATGCTCGACTCGATCAAGATGGAACTCGACGGCAACGATCTGTTGCTCGAAGACTTCCCGGAGGTCGTCTATCCGATTCAGTGTCTCGATGGAATCGCCAACCGTTGCAATGGGCAACTCTACAAAGGCGAGCGGACGCACATCGGCTGGACCGCCCGCGAGATCGTGTTGCCAACGATGCCCGGCAGCGTCGCCAGCGGAGCGATCATCAAGGTCGCAGGAATCACCGGCCGCATTCGCGGCATGAAGTACAAACGTGCCGACGGCCATACGGTGAGGCCTTCGCTGGTGGTCCTCGACGATCCGCAGACCGATGAATCGGCGCGATCTCTTTCCCAGTGTGCGACACGCGAAGGCATCTTGGCCGGCGCGATCCTGGGCCTAGCCGGACCCGGCAAGAAGATCAGCGGCATCATGCCCTGCACCGTGATTCGCCCCAGCGACATGGCGGACAACATTCTCTCGCGGGACAAGCATCCCGAATGGAACGGCGAGCGGACCAAGATGGTCTATTCCTTCCCTGCTGAGGAGAAGAAGTGGGCGCGCTATGGGGAGCTTCGCGGCGAAAGCCTCCGCGCCCACGGCGACATCCGCTTGGCGACCGAGTTCTATGCTGCCGATCGTGAGGCGATGGACGCCGGCGCGGAAATCGCCTGGCCCGAGCGGTACAACCATGACGAGCTGTCGGCAATCCAGCATGCGATGAATCTCAGGCTGCAAGACGAAGCAGCCTTCTTCGCCGAGTACCAGAACGAGCCACTCCCCGAGGAGACATCCGAATCCAATGAGCTGTCGGCCGACCAGATCGCGGGCAAAACGAACCGCATGCCGCGTCGCGCGGTGCCAGTCGGATGCAACCACGTCACGATGTTTATCGACGTGCAGGCGAATTTGCTGTTCTTCGTGGTCGCTGCCTGGGAGGACGACTTCACCGGCTACGTCATCGACTATGGCACCTTCCCCGATCAACAACGGCCATACTTCACCCTCCGCGACGCGCGATTCACGCTGCCGCTCGCGACAAAGGCCAGCGGCATCGAAGGAGCCATCTACGCCGGCCTTGAGCAACTCACCAGTTCGTATCTCGGGCGCGAGTGGCGTCGTGATGACGGCGCTATGCTGCGGATTGAGCGATGCCTGATTGATGCCAACTGGGGGTCAAGCACGGATGTGGTCTACCAGTTCTGCCGGCAATCAGCCCACGCGGGCGTCGTCATGCCCAGCCACGGTCGGTTCGTCGGGGCATCGAGTCAACCGTTCTCCGAATACAAGCGCCGGCCCGGTGATCGCATCGGGCACAACTGGCGGATGCCCAACGTGGCCGGCAAGCGAGCGGTGCGCCACGTCGTGTACGACACCAATTTCTGGAAGTCGTTCGTCCACGCCCGCCTCGCCGTTTCTCTCGGCGACCGAGGTTGCCTCTCCCTCTTTGGCGATAGTCCCGAACTGCATCGCTTGCTTGCGGAGCACCTCGCGTCCGAATACCGCGTGAAGACGGAAGGTCGCGGGCGCACAGTCGACGAATGGAAAGCTCGTCCCGAGCGGGGAGACAACCACTGGTTTGACGGCCTCGTGGGTTGCGCCGCCGCCGCGTCAATACAGGGAGCGGTGTTGGCGGGGGCCGGCGGCGCGGTTCAGCCGCCGAAACGGGAGCGGATCAGTTTTGCCGAGTTGCAACGGAGGAGGCAAGCGTGACGAGCGAGGACAAGAAGTCGGCCGACCATAACCGCGGGCTCCAATGCCGCAAGTGCGGCAGCAGGCATTTCTGGGTTGTGTACACACGGTCTGCGTGGGGCGGCAAAGTGATCCGCCGCAGGGAATGCAGGCACTGCGGCCAGCGGATCACCACGTGGGAGCGTCCGATTGGCCAATAAACATTTCGGCGATTTGCCAGCAAGTTTAGTCGCAAGTCATTTATTCGCATAGATTTACGATCACGCGACAGCCGTTTTTACTTATAAACACGAGTCTTTGAGTCTAAGACTCATTTTACAGATTGACGTTTGCCGATATGCGGGATAGAATTCGGCGAATGGACACATCTACCGGAAGGCCGAATGGACATCGAATTCTCCGACGACGACTTAGCACGCCTGGAATCGGACGCGGCCTTCAATGCTGGGCACGGCGTTCCGGTCGTGCGCGGTTATCGAAAGGTGGTTCGTTTCATTCGCTCAGCAACCGACGAACGGGACTTCAGAGCCATGCGGTCCTTGAACTACGAAAAACTCCAAGGTGATCGAGATCATCAGCACTCTCTGCGGATCAACAATCAATGGCGTCTGATCGTTGAGATCAAGAAGGCTGAACCGAAGAACGTCGTCGTGATCATAGGCATCGAAGACTATCACTAGACCTTGGGGGCGAACGGTTATGACGAAAGCAGAAATGGAATTGTTTCCCCCTGGGGAGTTCATTCGTGACGAGCTCGAAGCTCGGAATTGGACCCAGGAGGATCTTGCAGAAATCCTTGGTCGTCCGTTGCGGACGGTTAACCAGATCATTGCAGGCAAGAAGGCGATCACGCCGCAGACCGCGCAGGAGTTGGCTGCCGCGTTTGGCACTTCGGCCGAGTTGTGGCTGAATCTTGAAAACGCTTATCGCTTAGGACTGGAGCGCCACGAGCAAAGTTCTGTGGCGCGGCGTGCGCGACTCTTCGAACTGGCTCCGGTTAAGGACATGATCAAACGTCGCTGGATTGGCGAAACGCACGATGCACAGGAAATGGAACAGGCCGTGATGAGCTTTCTGGAGATCAGCTCCCTCGACGAATCACCCTCGCTGGAACACGCCGCCAGAAAGTCCACGTCGTACACGTTCACGAGTCCGGCGCAGCTCGCGTGGTGTTTCCGCGCGAAGCAACTAGCCCGGACGCTTCAAGTCGGTCCGTTCAGCAGCGATAAGGCATCGAAGATGTTGCCCGAGTTACACGCTCTGACTGTCAGCGAAAGCCTCGTGCAGAAAGTCCCGCCAGTGTTGGCGAGTGCGGGTATTCGATTCGTGGTGGTTGAACATCTTCCTCGATCACGCATTGACGGGGCGACGCTGTGGCTGGATGACGAATCCCCAGTGATCGCAATGTCAATGCGCTATGATCGCATTGACGGTTTTTGGCATACCCTCGCTCACGAGCTTTCCCATGTGCTTCATGGCGACCGTAGCGTGGATGTTGACTTGGTTGGGGCTCAGCGAGCCGACGTCACCGACAAGCCGGAGATTGAACAGCGTGCCGACGAAGATGCCTGCAACTTTCTGATCGCTCCTGCTAAGCTCGATTCGTTTATCATGCGTCACAGACCGCGATTCTCAAAGGCGAAGATCGTACAGTTTGCAAACCTCCATCAAATTCATCCGGGGATCGTCGTTGGGCAGCTCCAGTTTCGCAAGGCGATCCTCTATTCGCACAGCCGGGAGATGCTGGCTCCGGTGCGAGACAATCTAACCAACACTGCCCTCACTGATGGATGGGGACATTACACGTCTCTATGATTGCGCACGTTTTCGGAGATCGCCATGAGCAGTACGACGACCAAAACCTATTCCGACGCGATGCTCGACATCGTGCATCGGTATTTGCAGGACGGTGGTACAGAGCCTATCGACCTCGACGATCTCGCGAGATACGCGATCAAGAATGATCTATGGACAAAGCATGGAAGCACATTGGTGCAGATGTGCAAACGAGACCTATCGCGCGCGCTGAGGGAGCAGTTTCACACCGACCCGCAGGGCCGCCAGGTTCGTACATTCCACGCAACGAAACACCACAGTGCCGGCGGTGAGCAACAGGTGTTTTGGGCTGACCTACGCACCGCCCCACCCGAACATGTTGAACTTGCGTTTCAGCAGCGCCGCAGCCAGATCGTTGGTGACTGCAGGCAACTAAAGCTGGATGTCGATAGCTACAACGAGAACAACGTGCATAACGCAAGTTATCAGTTGCTTCTCGACTTCACGGATGACGTCGCAGAGCTTGAGCAGCCGAAGGAATACAAGCCAAAGCCGCGATAGTCGGCTTCGTAATGTCTACCGCTGGAATGATTTCGCGACGACCTGCAAAACGAGTTCCATGTGAGTTGCGATCCTGGGTATAAATTGAAATAGACAACCAATTCGGGCGACATCGTCGGCTAGCTACTGACGGTGAAACCAGCGCACAACAAGGCCATGCGGGGCCGCATCCCCGCGTGGCCTTTTTTCGTGCGCTCGCCCGGTTGGTTGTCTTCCTAGGAAGCAACTGCGATGGCCGACGAACTCGACGACGCGATCCGCGAAAACGCCCAAGGCCCGGCGAAAGCCGCTGGCGACTCAGGCTCGATGGAGCAGCACAAGCTCCCTGATCAGATCGCGGCGGATAAGTATCTCGCGTCGAAGGAAGCTGCCAAGTCGAAGCGGCGCGGCCTGGTGCTCAACAAGTTTGTTCCACCGGGGGCAGAGTAGTGCTGGGCTGGCTCACCAACCTCTTCTCGTCGAAGCCGACAACCCCGACCACCAGCCGGGCGGTGCGGATCGTGCGCGCCAAGTACGACGCGGCGGCGACGAACCCGGACAACCGCCGCCACTGGGCCAGCGCCGACGGTCTCTCGGCCAATGCGGCCAATAGCCCCGAAGTGCGCCGCGTACTACGGAACCGGGCCCGCTATGAGGTCGCCAACAACAGTTATGCCCGCGGCATCGCACTAACGTTGGCGAATGACGTAGTGGGCACCGGCCCGCGATTGCAACTGCTCACCGCCGACTCGGACGCCAACAGCCGTATCGAGCAGGCCTTCATGCGGTGGTCGAAGGCGGTTGGGCTGGCTGAGAAACTCCGCACCATGCGGATGGCCCGCGCTTCCGATGGCGAGGCGTTCGGCATTCTGACGAGCAATCCCGCCTTGCCGACTGCCATTCAACTCGATGTGCGGCTCGTCGAGGCGGACCAAGTATGCACGCCCGATCTGTTTCGCGCCGACCCGAATTCTATCGACGGCATCGTATTCGACGCCGCTGGAAACCCCACCGAGTATCACGTCCTGCGAGAGCATCCCGGCGATATGACATCGCTGGCCGCGCGGACCTACGACAAGATTCCGGTCGAATCGATGATCCACTGGTTCCGCGCCGACCGGCCGGGCCAGGCTCGTGGCATCCCCGACTTCATGCCGGCATTGCCGCTTTTCGCGCAGCTGCGGCGCTTCACACTCGCCGTGCTCGCAGCGGCGGAAACAGCCGCCGACTTCGCGGGCATTCTCTACACCGACGCCCCAGCCAACGGCGAAGCAGACGCTGCCGAACCGTTCGAACCGATCGAACTGGAGAAGCGTGCCCTGCTAACGATGCCGGGCGGCTGGAAGATGAGCCAGATGGAAGCGGAGCAGCCGGCGACCACCTATGGCGAATTCAAACGCGAACTTCTGAACGAGATCAGCCGCTGCCTCAACATGCCGTACAACATCGCGGCCTGTAACAGCAGCGGATACAACTACGCCTCCGGTCGGCTCGACCACCAGACCTATTTCAACGCAATCCGCGTCGAGCAGTCGCATCTCGAATGCGTAGTGCTGGATCGCATTCTCGCCGCCTGGCTCGACGAGGCCGTACTAATTCCGGGCCTCTTCCCTGCGGGTCTGCCGCCGATTGCCGAGTGGCCGCACCAGTGGTTTTGGGACGGGCATGAGCACGTCGATCCCGCCAAGGAAGCGACGGCGCAGGCGACGCGCCTTGCCAACCATACGACCACTCTCGCCGACGAATACGCGCGGCGCGGCCAGGACTGGGAATCGCAGATTCGCCAGCGGGCCAAGGAAATGGCGCTGCTAGGCGAACTCGGACTCGCGCCGGCGGCGGCGCAGCCCACAACCTCGCCCGCGGGAGAACCCGCCGACGAAGAAATGGAGACCGCCGATGCCGCATGACCAACGCGAAATCCGATTCGTCAGCCCGGTCGATCTGACCATCGAAGCGGCAGCCAGCGACGACAAACCGGCGCTGGTGCGCGTCGATGCATATAGCGGCGGGCTGATGACCGTTGCCGGTTTTGGCCCGGTCGTCCTCGACGTGGAAGGGATCGAATCGCCCGAGCGCATTCCGCTTCTAGCCGATCACGAGAACCGCATCGAAGCGGTCCTGGGGAGCGGTGCTCCCGCGCGGCGCGACGGGCGTCTGTCCGTCGAAGGAACCCTCTCGCGCACCAGTGAGCGGGCGCTGCGCGTGATTGATCTGCATCGCGAAGGCGTGCCGCTGCAAGCCAGCGTCGGCGCGGAGCCCCTGGAAACCGAGCGGATCGCCAAGGGGAAGCAGGTGGTCGTCAACGGCCGCACGATCCGCGCCGAGTCGTCGAGCTTCCTGCTCGTGCGTCGTTCGCGGCTGAAGCATGTCGCCATCGTCGCCAACGGTGCCGACGGAGACACCAGCGTCAACATCGCGGCGAAGGCCGCCACTTCGAAGGAGAAGACGGACATGGAATTCACCCAGTGGATCGAGGCGCAGGGATTCGTCACCGACGACCTAGACGACAAGCAAACGGCCAGCCTGCAGGCGATGTATGACGGCACGCAGAAGCCCGGAGGCAAGGGCGCTGCCACGTCCGCCGTCGCGGAACTGCGGGCCGAGCTCGCGGCCGAGACGGCGCGGGTTGGAACCATTCGCAAGCTCTGTGCAGGTCGGCATCCCATCATTGAAGCCAAGGCGATCGGCGACGGGTGGGATGCGACCCGCACCGAACTGGAAGTCATGCGTGAGGAGCGTCCTCGCGCACCGGCCATTCACGCTAGCGGCTCAAGCGGACCGGTCGCAGCCGAGGTAATTGAGGCGGCGCTCTGCGGCACGCTCCGCACGCCCGGCCGCGAGAAGCTGTTCTCCGAACAAACGCTGGAGGCGGCCGACAAGAACTATCGCCAGCTGGGCCTCCACGAAATGATCCTGATGGCTGCCCAGGCCAACGGTTACGTCGGCCGCTCGATCGTCACCAAGGCCACGCTGCCGGATATGTTCCGCGCGGCATTCGCGCCGATCAATGCGGCGTTCAGCACGCTCTCCCTCCCCAACATCCTCTCGAACGTCGCCAACAAGGAATTGCTGGCCGGGTTCATGGAGGAGGATCAATCGTGGCGTGACGTTTCGATCACTCGCACGGTCGGCGACTTCAAGACGGTGACCAGCTACCGAATGCTCGATGATATGGAGTACGAGGAGCTGGGCCCCACCGGCGAAATCAAGCATGGCAAGCTCTCGGAAGAGTCGTACACCCGGCAGGCGCGGACCTACGCCAAAATGTTCTCGCTCACGCGGGACAAGATCATCGACGATGACCTGGGCGCGTTCGAGGACCTGCGGGTGCGGCTCGGTGCCGGCGCGGCCCGCAGCTTCAACAATGTCTTTTGGTCCCGGTACATCAACAACGCGACCTTCTTCACCGAGGCGCGCGGCAACTTCATCAAGGGTGCCGGCACGGCGCTCGACATCAATGGCACCGGGTTGCAGGCGGGCATCCTGGCCTTCCGCAAACTGAAGTCGCCCGACGGCAAACGGATCGGGGGCCTTCCATCCATCTTGCTCGTGCCGCCCGAGCTGCAATTCATCGCGCAGCGGCTGTACCAGAGCACGACGGTGAATACCGGCGGCGCTTCGTCGAATGACTCGGTCCCGAGCGACAACATCCACGCCGGTAAGTATCGGCCGGTGGTGGTCGATTGGCTCAGCGATGCGACCTTCACGGGCAATTCGGCGAAGGCCTGGTATCTGCTCCGTTCGCCGACCGTGCTGTCGGCGGTCGTCGTCAGCTTCCTCGACGGGGTGCAGACGCCCACCGTCGATATGGCCGAGGCGGATTTCAATCAACTCGGCGTGCAGTTCCGTGGCTACCACGACTTCGGCGTCGATTTCGCGGAATGGCTCGCCGGCATCAAGGCCAAGGGCGAAGCGTAAACCACTCGAAGGAGAAGCCACATGGCAACCGCAGAATTCGTTCACGATGGCAAGACCATCGATTACACCCCCAGCGCGGATGTGACCGCCGGCGACGTGATCGTGCAAGGCGATCTCGTCGGCGTTGCCTCGCTCGACATCAAGGCCAACGTCCTGGGTGCGCTCGCCGTAATTGGCGTGTTCGACTTCGCCAAGGAAGCAGACGGCGGCGTGACGTTCGCCGTCGGGGCGCTGGCCTATTGGGACTCCGTGAACAAGGTCGCAGTGACCGACGACGGCGGCGGCGCTTACAAGCTGCTCGGCAAGGTCGTGAAGGCGGCGGCCGATGCCGATGCGACGGTGCGTGTGCGGCTGTGCCCGTGCGCGGTGCCGACCGAGAGCGCCTCGAGCAGCGGGGTGTAAGCCGTGGCCGATCTGCTCAGCAAAAGTTCCGCCTGGCTGGAAGATCAGCGAAAGAAACACCGCACCGTCGATGTGACCTATCGGCGCGGCGCGGATCAGGTGGCCGTCAAAGCGACCATCGGCAGAACCCTGTTTGAGCAGGACGACGGCGCGGGCGTGATCGTCCGCCTGCAGGTTCGGGATTACTTGATCGACACGGCGGACCTGGTGCTGGCGGGCAACCAAACGCTCCCTGCGAAAGGGGATCGGATCGACGAGATCGACGCCGGCCAGAAGCACACCTACGAGGTGCTGCCGCTCGGCGGCGAACAGCACTGGCGTTACAGCGATCCATATCGGCGGACGCTGCGGATTCATACCAAGCTCATCGCGACGGAGGCAGCGTAGTTGGCCACGATCATCCAGATCGCCGATGCCGTGGTTGCCCAGCTCAATGCGGCCACGTTCAGCCAACCGCTCACAGCGGCACGGCTTTACGCGCCATCGTTCGAGCTGCCGGACATGGAGACGCTCCACGTCACCGTGGTGCCGCGCGGGATTGCCAGCACGTCGCTCGACCGAAAGCGGGACTCGTTCAGCTTCGACATCGATCTCGCGGTGCAGAAGAAAACCGACATGGCGCAGGCATCGCTCGACGCGCTGATGACGCTCGTGGAGGAAATCGCCGACCACTTTCGCGCCGAGCCGCTGTCGAGCTTCCCCGGCGCACGCTGCGTGGATGTGAAGAACGCCCCGGTCTATTCCCAGGAGCACCTCGACGAGCTGCGGCAATTCACGAGCGTGCTGACTCTCACCTTCCGCATGGCGAGGTAACCGATGCTCGCCACGAAGGTCAAAACCAAGGACGAAACCAAGAAGGTGCTGGCCAAGGCCAAGCAAGGCAATTTCAAGAGCCTGGGGCACGCCGGCGCGGCGATCCGACTGACGGCCAAACGCAGCATCCGCAAGCGCAAGAAGGCGAGCCCCGAAGGTCAGCCCCCCAGCACCCGCCGGGGACAGCTACGCGGCGCGATCATGTTCGACGTGGAGAAGCAGAAGGGCCTGGTTGTGATCGGGCCAGACCACTCCAAGGTCGGCGCTTCGGGAAGCGCACATGAGCATGGCGGCAGATACAAGCGGCAGCGCTATCCCAAGCGGCCGTTCATGGGACCGGCACTCGAAAAGACCCAAGACCGCCTGCCCAAGCTGTGGGCCGGGTCGGTGAAAGCATAGGAGAACACCGCGATGTCAACTCGACTCGGCATGGACGCGAAGCTGTATCGCAACAGCGGCAGCTTTGGTTCGCCCATCTGGACCGAGGTCACCAACGTCAAAGACCTCACGCTCAACCTCGAAAAGGGCGAAGCCGACGTGACCACCCGCGCCAACGGCGGCTGGCGAGCGACGGTCGGCACGCTGAAGGACGCCAGCATCGAGTTCCAGATGGTGTGGGACACGGCTGACGCCGGGTTCTCGGCGATGCAGCAGGCGTTCTTCAGCAATACGCCGCTCGAGTTCGCCGTGATGGACGGCGATATGGGTGATCCCGACTCGGAAGGTCTGCGGGCCACATTCGACATCTTCAACTTCACGCGGAACGAGGCGCTGGAGGAGGCCATCATGGTCGACGTGACCATCAAGCCGACTTACGCCGCGAATGCGCCCCAGTGGATCAACGGCGAAGGCAGTTCCTCGGCCTGATAGGAGAGTGGTCACTGCATGAAAACATTCAACGACAACGCCGGCCGCACCTGGACCGTCGCGATCAACGTCGATGCGATCAAGCGCGTCAAGTCGCTATTGAGCATCAACCTGCTCGAAGCGGTCGAGGGGAAACTCATCGAACAGCTGGTCTCCGACCCGGTGCTGCTCTGCGATGTGCTGTTCGTGCTGTGCAAGCCGGAAGCCGACGCCAAGAGCGTGACCGACGAGGACTTCGGCCGCTCAATGGCGGGCGACGCTATCGACCACGGCACCACCTGCCTGTTGGAGGAACTCGTCGATTTTTTCCCGTTGGCGAAGCGTCAGGTGCTGGCCAAGGCGCTCGCGAAGCTGAAAGCCTTCCAGACGAAGGCGGTCGAGACGGCCAGCAAGCGATTGGACGATCCGAAGCTCGACCGGCAACTGGAGCAGATCCTCAACGGGGACGGGTTACCGGCGCTGACGCCTGGCGACTCATCTGGCAACTCGCCGGCATCGTCGGCGTCGAGCCCGGCCCTTTGACGCTGCGGGAGCTGGTCTGGATGGCCGACGCCCGGCGGCGCGACGGGTGGCAACACACGTCGGCACTACTGGCGATGCTCGCCAACGTCCATCGCAACCCGAAGAAGAAGCCCCAGCCGTTCACGCCCGCGGAGTTCAACCCGCTGGCCGACGAGCGGAAGAAGCCTGTGAAAGCCAAGACCGGAGTTCGCACCTTGAAAACCATCTTTGTAGATCGGAGGTGACGCATGGCGGCAGGACAAGCCATCCGCGCCGGCGCGGCCTACATCGAGCTGTTCACCAAGGACAGCCGGATGGTGAAGGGTCTGCGCTCGGCATCGCAAAAGCTCGAAGCGTTCGGAGCCAGTGTGCAGGGGATGGGACTTCAACTGGTTGCCGCCGGTGGGGCGGTCATCGCGCCCCTCTTGGCAGCGGTACAGCACTTCGCCACGGCGGGCGATCAGGTCAACAAGGCCTCGGATCGTACCGGCGTCGCGGTCGAAGCTCTTTCCGAACTCGCCTATGCGGCGGATCAGTCGGGCGCAAACCTGGAAACACTCGAAGGTGGCCTGCGCCGCATGCAGGCGTCGGTGCTCGATGCTGCCAAGGGATCGAAGTCGGCCCAGGAAAACCTCGCCATGCTGGGGCTGACGGTCGAGCAGCTTGCCGGCCTCTCGCCCGACCAGCAATTCAAACTGATCGCGGATCGCCTGTCGCGGATCGAAGACCCGACGCTGAAGGCTGCGATGGCGATGAAGATCTTCGGCAAGTCGGGCACTCAGCTTCTGCCGCTGATGGCGGGTGGGGCCAAGGGGATCGAGGAGCTGCAGCAGCGGGCCCGCGAGCTAGGGCTGACGATCTCGAAGGAAGATGCCGACGCCGCCACGCTGTTTGGCGACACGCTCGACGACCTGTGGAAATCGATTAAGGCGGGCGTGTTCGCCATCGGTGCGGCGATGGCCCCGATGCTTACCGACCTGATCGCCAAGGCTATTAAGTTCGTCGTCGCGGCCGTCAACTGGATCAAGCAGAACAAGGCGCTGGTCGTCACGGTCTTCAAGATCGCGGCGGCAGTGGTTGCGGCCGGAATCGCGCTGATCGCTTTGGGCGGAATTATCTCGGGGTTGGGAGCAGGAATTGGTGCCGTTATCACGGTCGTCGGAGCGATCGGCACGGCCATCGCCATCCTGGGGAAGGTCATCGCCCTGCTGCTTTCCCCCATTGGCCTAGTGATCGTGGCGGCCGTCGCTCTCGGCGCATACCTCTTATATGCGTCCGGTTTGGGGGCCAAGGCGCTGGCATGGTTGGGGGAACGGTTCGAGACGCTCAAGAACGACGCCCTCGCAGCGTGGCAGGGAATCGGCGACGCGCTGGCGGCGGGCGACCTGGCGCTGGCGGCGAAGATCGTCTGGCTCACTTTGAAGATGGAATGGCGGCGCGGCATCCACTTCCTCAACGGACTGTGGATCGGGGCAAAGGAGTTCTTTCTCTCCCTCTGGACCGACGCCGTGTTCGGCGTCGCCAAGATTCTCAACAACGGCTGGGCGGCCATCGAAGTCGGCTGGACCGAGACGGTGGGCTTTCTGGCTGACGCCTGGAGCGTTTTCACAAACCTGCTCACGCACACCTGGCACAACACCATCGGCTTCATCAAGAAGGCCTGGGTGCGGCTCAAGTCGCTGTTCAGCGACGAGGTGGATGTCGATGCCGAGGTGAACCAGATCAACCGCGAAGTGAGCGAAGCCACCGGCGCGGCCGACCAGCAGATGCTCGACGCGGTGGGCCAGCGGGACCGCGAACGTCGGGAGCGCCGCGACCAAATCGAGCGGGATCGAGCTGGTGCGGAGTCGGCGCTGGGTGACATGCAATCCGAAGAACATGCCCGCCGGCAGAAGCAATTTGCCGACGACCTGGCCGAGACGGAAGGCGAGCTCTCGGACGCGCGGAAGGAGTGGCAGGACGCCATCGCCGAGGCGGCCAAGAAGCGGGCCGCCGCTGAAACGAGCGATCCCGAGCGGCTCAAGCAGGTCGAAGACAGCCTTTCCACCAGCGGCGGCGTGCTGGCCGAGGAGCAGCGGAAGGTCGAGGCCAAGGGGACGTTCAACGCACTGGCGGCGCGTGGCCTCGGTGCCGATAGCCTCGCCGAGCGCACCGCCCGCGCGGCCGAGCAAATCGTGGTCAATACCAAGGACCTGCTCGCACAGGCCAAGCAAGGGAAGCTCGTGTTCGCGCCGTAGCACGGATGAAATATGCCCATCACCATCGATGAACGATACAACAGCCGCGAGGCGACCGAGAGCGAAGACCCGAACACGGAGTTGCTCTATGTCGTCCAAGGCACCGACGACGATCTGCTCGTCAAAGGGCTGGTCGCGGCCACAGCGCCGGCGTTCTACGACGGGCTCAAACGCGACAGCTTCACAATCTCGACCGTCGGCGGCGGTGTGTGGGAGTGCTCAGTCCGCTATGTGAAGCTCGAGGACGAGTCGCAGTTCACGTTCGACACCGGCGGCGGCAACCAGCACATCAGCCAGAGCATGACGACGGTCGGACGCTACGCCGCACCCGGCGAGATTGCTCCCGACTTCCAGGGCGCGATTGGCGTCAACCAGGATCAGATCGAAGGGACGGACATTACTGTCCCGGTCTACAACTTCACCGAGACGCACCAGATCGACGATGCGCTGGTCACCGGCGCGTACAAGGCGGCGCTCTTCTTCCTGACCGGCAAGGTGAATGACTCGCCTTTCAAGGGATTCGCCCGCGGTGAAGTGCTGTTCCTGGGCGCAAGCGGGGCGAAGCGCGGCTTCGAGGATTGGGAGATCACCTTTCGCTTCGCCGCCAGCCCGAACGTCACCGATCTGCACCTGGGGAACATCGTGGTCGCCAGCAAAGAGGGCTGGCATTACCTCTGGATTCGGTTCGCCGACGAGGAGGACAACGCCGCCAAAACGCTCATCAAGAAACCGATCGCGGCCTATGTCGAGCAGGTCTACGAGTATGGCGACTTCTCTGGCCTGGGGATCGGAACCTAATGGGCGACCGCTTCAAAAAGACCCAGACCGGCCAGCCGCTGGAGTTCTCCTCCGAAGTGTGGAACTCCTTCTTGGATACGGTGCGCGCCCAGAAGGGGAAGAAGCACGACCAACTCGCCGATGCGCTCGATCAGATTCGCCAGGCCGACATCATCAAAATGCGGAACGGCAGCGGCGAGGATCGGCTGCGGTTCCATGTGCTGGGCATTTCGTCCCCCATCATCACGCCCGGCTCGCATCTGCGGGAGTTCAAAAACCAAGTGGCGCTGGTGGGCGTGAAGCCCAAGCATCCCGACCACTTCGGTCGATTCATGATCCTGCTCGACCCGCTGCGCGTCGGCAAGATCGGCCGTGCCTGGGTGAGCGGCACCTGCCCGGCGTACATCGAGGTCGAGGACGAGTGCCACGAATTTGCTGATGTGAAGCACGACGATCCAACGGTGCTACTCAGCCGGCCCGTTGGCTCCGCCCGCATCCTGTGGCGCGAAGGCGGGCTCGGGAAACAGTGGGCGGTCGTTCGCCTATCGAACTTCCCCGAGGACTTCCGTCGCTTCAAGTTGCTCTCGCCCCTGTCGCGCTGCGGCAGCGCGGCGGCGGTGCGGATCGTCCATAGCGAAACTGAGGACGGCACGCCTAAGTGGTGCGAGGTCGATTGCCCGTTCACGCTCTACGATTCGGTGGGCGTTGTCTGCCCCAAGGTGTGCCAAGCGGGCGGCACATCGGGCGGCGACTGCGGCTGCGCCGAGGCCGATAGCGTGCCCGCGGGAACCTTCGGCTGGGCCAAATGGCTGGCCGACAGCCAGAAATGGGAAGTTGTGCAGCTGGGCGAAGGTTGCTGCGATTCCTCCAGTTCCTCGTCATCCAGTTCCAGCAGCAGCTCCTCTTCATCGAGCAGTTCTTCGTCGAGTTCGTCCTCGTCGGAGTCATCGAGCAGCAGTTCGTCGAGCGAAAGCAGCTCGTCCAGCAGTTCGAGCGAATCATCATCCAGCAGCGAGCCATCTTCGAGCGGCCCATCCTCGAGCAGTGAATCGTCCAGCAGCGAACCTTCGTCAAGCGAGCCATCCAGCAGCGGACCATGCCCACCCGGCCAGGGACTGACGGCGGTGCTGGAGGTGTTGATCCCGTGCCCTGTGCGGAGCGGCGACTCGATCACGTTCCCGACCGAGCGCTGGTCATTCGTTTGCGGCCAACTGCGGAGCGTGGAACCCGGCTCGCCCTGCACGGTGCCGGTCTGTTGCGATTCATCGAGCGGCAGCAGCAGCGGCAGCACGCTGCAACTCTTCGAGGTGCAGTGCCTCGCGGAAAACAAACTGATGAAGCGGGCGGTCACGGTCCACAACGCGACGCGCGTTGAGCATGGCGAATGGGTTCGCGAGGATTGCTGCGAGCCATGCGAAAGCAGTTCGTCGAGTTCGAGCAGTTCCAGTTCTTCGAGCAGCTCGTCCAGTTCCTCCAGCTCCAGTTCGTCATCATCGTCATCGGGCAGCAGCAGTTCCTCTGACCCGTCGTCGTCGAGTTCGAGCGAAAGCGGTTCGTCGGACAGCGAGAGCAGCTCATCGAGCTCCTCCTCGTCCAGTAGCAGTTCCTCGAGCAGCAGTTCGTCCAGCTCGTCATCCTCGAGTTCGTCCTCGTCGAGCAGCAGTTCGTCAAGCTCCTCGTTGAGTTCCGGTTCTTCGTCGAGCTCCAGCTCCTCCGAACCTTCGTCGTCCAGTTCCGAATCGAGCAGTTCAAGCAGTAGCAGTTCGTCCTCGTCGAGTGAGAGCAGCAGTTCTTCGTCGAGTAGTTCCAGCGAGGCCAGCTCGTCATCCAGCGAACCGTCGTCCAGCGGCGAATCATCGAGCGGTGAATCCTCCAGCGACGGCCATTCCAGCAGCGATCCCGATTCCAGCGATCCGCCGACGAGCAGTTCGCCGCCCAGCAGCGGACCGCCCACGTCGAGTTCGCCCCCAACATCCAGTTCACCGCCAACGCCTTCGGGCGAAGGCTCGTCCAGCGAAAGCTCGTCCTCATCGAGCGAATCGCATACGCCATCCAGCCCGCCGACGAGTTCCGTGCCGTCGAGCGCGCCGCCCACGTCATCCAGTCCCCCAAGTTCCGCCCCGTCGAGCGGTCCGCCGCCCGGCAGTTCGTCATAAGGAGCAACCGTTCGATGCAAGTGTTTTTGATGGGCTATCCCGGCGATCTCGGTGGGGCCTGCACTGAAGCGTGGCACACGGTGAAGATCTGGCGGCGCTTTGGCGTTGAGGTTCATCTTATCCCGACCTGGGGTGCCGACGAGAAATGGAAGGCTCGACTCGACGCGCTCGGCTGCGTGACCCATGCCGCTACGGTCGAAACGCTGGGGCAAGTCGCTGGCCTCGCCGGCGGCACGGTTGTCAGCTTCTGCAACAGCGCCTTCCTGGCCAATGCCAAGCGACTGCGGGAACTGGGCTGCCGCATGGTCTGGGTCAACTGCATGACCTGGCTGTTCAACGCCGAGCGTGACTTCTATCGCAGCTGTGGCCCGTTCGACGCTTTCGTGTTTCAGAGCGAATTCCAACGCGGGCAACTCGAACCGCAGCTCGCCGAGTTTGGGTATCAGCCGGCGCAGGGACACCTGATCCGCGGCGCTTTCGACGCCGACGAGTGGCCCTTCGGCCCGCGCCCGCACGCTCCCGGCGAAGCGTTCGTCGTCGGCCGCGCTGCCCGGCCCGACGGGGACAAGTGGTCGAGCAACACCTGGCCGATTTACGAGCGCATTCAGTATCGCCCCAAGCGTGCGTTGATGCTCGGCATGGACGAGAAGACGCACGCGAAGCTCGGCAAATCGCCGGCTTGGTCGGATTGCCTCAAGCCGATGGCGATCACGGCGCAGGACTTCTTCCGCCAGCTGCATTGCACGCTGCCGGTGAACGGCGGCGCTCGCGAGAACTGGCCCCGCGTCGGCCTCGAAGCGATGGCGATGGGTGTGCCCGTCGTTACTCAGAACGAATGGGGTTGGCGCGAAATGATCAAGCACGGCGTCACCGGTTTCCTCGGTAAGTGCGACGAGGAGCTTGCCCATTACACGGCCATGCTCGCCTACGACGAAGACCTGCGAATGCGGATCGTCCACGCCGCTCGCGAGCGACTCGTCAACGAACTGGCCAGCCCCGACGTGATCTGGGCCGGCTGGCAACGCCTGTTTGATTCGCTGGCCGTTGAACGGAGGGCCGCCGCATGATCACCGCAGTCATTCTCAATTGGAAACGCCCGGTGAACGTCGCTCGCATCGTGGATGGCTGGCGCGCCGGCGGCATCGTCACCGAAGCCATCGTCTGGAACAACAATCCGGCGGAGCGGTTCCGCCACGACTGGGCAAAGGTCGTCAACGCCGAACAGGACCTGGGCCTCTATACTCGCTTTGCAGCGGCGTGCTTGGCGCGGCACCAGTGCATCCTGATTCAAGACGACGATCTGGAATTGCCCGCCGAAACGCTGCGAGGGCTTTACGACGCCTGGCGGCAAGACCCCGACGCGCTGCACGGCATCTTCGGGCGTTGCCCCAAGGCGGATGGTTCCTACGATCCGCGAAACGTGGCCAATGGCGACGTTCCCGTGGTGCTGACGCGGGCGCTCGTCGCGTCGCGGCGCTACGCCGCCGAATTCTTCGACGTTGCGCCCGAGTTCGAACTAATCCAACGTGAAGGAAAGCCAGTCGGCAACGGCGAGGACATTCTCTTCAGCTATACCGCGATGCGTTACACCGGCCGCCTGAACCGCGTGCATCGCTTGCCGGTCACTGAGCTGCCCGCCCCGCATTCCATCCACGGTCGCAACTGGTCCGCACATCTTGCCCATCGCAGTCGCTTGATGCGGGCCTGCGAAGCCTGGATCAAAGGAGAACCGCATGAAGATCGCCGCGATCTGCTGCACGTATAAGCGCCCAACACTGCTCGCCGAGGCCATCGAATGCTTCGTGCGCCAGGATTACCCGGCAGAGTTGCGGGAACTGATCGTGCTCGATGACGCCGGGCAATACGGTAACCAGCGTGGCGAGGGCTGGCGCGTCGTTTCGCTGCCCCTTCGCTTTCGCACGCTTGGAGAAAAGCGGAACGCCTCGGCGGCGCTCGTGTCGGCCGACGTGGATGCCTACTGCGTGTGGGACGATGACGACATTTATCTCCCCTGGCACCTGAGCGCCGCCGCCACGGCGCTGGCCGCGGCCGACTACACAATCCCGACCGTCATCTACAGCGACAAGCGGAATCGACTGGAGCGGAAGGGCAACCAGTATCTCTTCCACGGCGCTTGGGCGTTCCGACGCGAGGCGTTCGACCGCGTTTGCGGCTATCCCTTCATGCAGAGCGGCCAGGACCAGGGACTACTGCGGCGGTTCAAAGACGCCAAGCTGCGCCGTGCCGATCCGATCCAACACGACCCACGCCCGAGCTACGTCTATCGCTGGTACACGGCCCATTCGCACCACATCTCGGCGCTGGGCAAGGACGGTTACGAGCGGCTCGGCCGCATCGCCGCCGGTCGCGCCGCCACAATCACGCCTCGCTGGTCGCAGGACTGGCTTGCGCTCCACGCCGCCGCTTCGCCCGCGCAGACGGAGGAATCACATGAACATTCAAGCGCTCAATGAGACGTATATCTCCCGCTTCATTCGCGGCACGCCCGACGCCATGTACGACATCGGCGTGGGCCCGAAGACGGAGTGGCAGTTTCTTGGGGCAAAGTTCCCAGCGATGCGCATCTACGGATGCGAGCCGCATCCCGACCAGCATGCCAAGCTGCTCAAGGAGAAGTTTCCCGGCCCACTGGCCCAGGTCGCGATCGGTGAGGTCGAGGGCACCGCGACACTCCATGTGCCGACGCACGATTTGAAGTGTTGCAGCCTGTTCCCGGTGGCGTATGCCAACAAGACGTGCGAAGTGAAGGTCTGGACGCTCGACCGTTTCGACGAGCAGATGGGCCAGCCCGACCGCATTTTGCTTTGGATCGACATCGAGGGTAGCGAACTCGCAGCGTTTCGCAGTGGACCGCGCCTTTTGGCGTCGGGGCGGGTCAGGTGGATCAATCTCGAAGAGCGTCGCGACGGTCATCGGCCCACGGAAGGCTGGTGCGACCCAGGCGAACTTGACGCCTTCCTCCGAGAAAGCGGCTACAAGCGCGCCTCCGAATACAACCGCCACGCGACGCACCAGGACGTCATTTACATCCACAAGGACGAACCATGACTCGCAATGGTGAATTCCTGTTCGACGAAGCGATCCGTGCCTTCCGCGAACGCAGCGGGCAGTTGATCGTTGAGGTCGGTGCGATCCGAAACCGCGACGGGCAGGCGACGGATGGGCATAGCACCTTGCACTGGCCGCACGACGCCACAGTGTGGTCGGTAGACAACGATCCCAAGGCGGTGAATCTCACGCGCGTGCTGACGGCGGACCGTCCCACCGTGATGTGCGTGCTGGCCGACGCCATCGCTTTTCTACGTACATTCCCATTCGGAATCGACTTGCTGTATCTCGATGGCCCGCATCCCGATCGCGATGGCGGCCGGCAGTGGCACTTCGAGGCGTATCGAGCCGCGACGATGAACCCTCGATCCGTTTTACTGATCGATGACACCGATGTGCCCCGATTTGGCAAGGCCGAGTTCGTCGTTCCCGCGGCGTTAGGCGATGGATTTCAGATCGTCTCAAGTGGCCGCCAAACTCTCTTGGTGAGGTAATCCATGCTCCGCGTGATCACCATGACCGCCTATCGCCGGCCAGCCTACACCCGTGAGGTGCTCAATGCGCTCGCGAAGTGCGACGGCATCGCCGACTGGATTCTGCTGCCCAATGTCGAACCGGGGTACGAGGACGTGATCGGGGCATTCCGCGACTTCAGCGCCTGCGAGTCGCGGTTGCTGGTCAATCGCAACCGGCTTGGCCTGAACAAGAACACGCACGACGCACTGTTCCGCGCGTTCCAGGTTCGCGCAGACGTGATCGTCCACTTAGAGGACGACACGGTGCCCAGCCCCGACGCCCTGCGGTATTTCGACTGGGCGGTTCGCGACCTCCTGATTCCCGACGTGAAATCGACGGACGGGCACCAGATCCTGTTGGCGTCGGGCTACAACAAACCGAAGTCGGAGCCCCGACCTGAGCAAAGCCACTCCTGCCAAACCCGCCCGATCTGGTCGCCGTGGGGCTGGGCCGTGGACCGCCGCCGCCTAGTTTGGCTGATCGCCAACTGGTGTACCCGCAACAAAAAGTGCTTCACCTGCCAGTTCAAACAGCACTACCGCCGCACCCGCCGCGAGGTCTTCCCCACGCTCAGTCGTATCCAAAACATCGGCTACGACCTCGGCGAGAACGGCCGCACGCCCGAGTGGTATCGAACGAATCACCGGACGCCGTGGGTGGCAACCAACGGCGGTTCGGCGACATTCTCCTTGGCGACCGCCCGATAAGCTTCGCTCGCCGCCCATCCTTCCATCCCCCTTCCATCAGAAGGGTTGCTAGCACGCGCCTGTAGACTTTGATAGGCTTGTGCCGGGCAATCTGCAGTTTCACCCCCGACCAGGTGGGCTTTCGATGACCAAGTTGAGCGAGTACGTCAAAGTTGCTGAAGCCGCGCAGATCTTGGGAGTGTCGCAGGGCACGATTCGAACCTGGGCGGAAGCAGGGAAGATTCCGATGCATCGCAATCCGGCGAATGGATATCGACTCTTTCGGCGTGCGGATTTGGAGGCCTTTCTGCGTAAGGCAGCCGAGCCCGTAACATCGCCTCGCAGCCTTAAACCGCGTTAGCAGAAGATACAAACATCCACATTCCGCCATTCGATGCAATTAACCGCCCATCACGCAAAGTACTTCGCCCACGACCTGACCCGGCGCGGTTCCGCCGGTCTGGATCGTTTGTCGATGTCGCTTTTCGATGCGGCGGTCGATCTCAATCCGCACCAGATCGAGGCGGCGCTGTTCGCGCTCCAGTCGCCGCTCTCCAAAGGCGTTGTGCTGGCGGACGAGGTGGGCCTCGGCAAGACCATTGAGGCCGGCATTGTGCTTTGCCAGTTTTGGGCGGAGCGGAAGCGACGTTTACTGGTGCTGTGCCCGGCATCGATCCGCAAACAGTGGGCGTTGGAGCTTTCCGAAAAATTCCATTTGCCCGCCATCGTGCTCGACGCCAAGGCCTACCGTGACGCACAACGTTCAGGGCGTTCGCCGCTGGCGACCAAGGCCGTGCTCGTGATGTCGTTCAACTACGCGAATAAGATTCGTGACGATCTGAAAACCATTGCCTGGGATTTGGTCGTCATCGACGAGGCCCACAAGCTTCGCAATGCCTATCGCCCGAGCAATAAGGTCGGCCAGGGGATTCGCTGGGCTACCGAAGACTGCCGCAAGTTGCTACTCACCGCGACGCCGCTGCAGAACTCCCTGCTCGAACTGTATGGTCTATCGACGCTCATCGACGAGCACTTGTTTGGCGACGTGAATTCATTCCGGGCCCAGTACGCCAGCGCCGGCAGCAGTCTCGACGCCCTGCGCCAGCGGCTCGCAACGTTTTGCAAGCGGACGCTGCGGAATCAAGTCACCGAATACATTCGCTATACGAAGCGCCGTCCCATCACGCGGCCATTTCGCCCAACCGACGACGAACATGCGTTGTACGAAGCAGTCTCTGCGTTCCTGCAACGCGAGAACAGCTACGCCCTTCCCCAGCGGCAGCGGCATCTTACGGCATTAATTCTGCGCAAGCTGCTGGCCTCATCGTCGCAAGCCATCGCCGCCACTCTCGACACGCTCCGTGCCCGCCTCGAAACGCTGCGCGACGAGCAGGTGGGAAACGACCCGAAACTGACCGAGCAATTGATCGAGGGGGAAGAGATTGAGGATGAACTTCTCGACGAAATCCTCGCCGAAGAAGAAGACGCCGACGACGAAGGACCGCCGGCCGCCGTCGACAGACAGCGGCTACGTGAGGAAATCGACGTTCTCAAGCGGCTCGCCGACTGGGCCTACTCCATCGGCGTTGACACCAAGACGCGGACCCTGCTCAAAGCTCTGGAATTGGGCTTCGAGACGCTGGCGGCCACGGGTGCGGCGCGCAAAGCGCTGATCTTTACCGAGTCGCGTCGCACGCAGGAACATCTCAAGACCTTCCTGGAATCACACGGTTACCAAGGGCAGATCGTCCTATTTAACGGCACCAACGGCGGTCCCGAAGCGACCGCCATCTACGAGCGCTGGGCCGAAGCGAACCGCGAAAGTGGTCGGGCGTCCGGCTCTAGGGCTGTCGATGTGCGCACGGCGCTGATCGAACACTTCCGCGACCATGCGACCATCCTGCTGGCGACCGAGGCGGCGGCGGAGGGTGTCAACCTGCAATTCTGCTCGCTCGTGGTGAACTACGATCTCCCCTGGAACCCCCAACGCATCGAGCAGCGCATCGGCCGCTGCCATCGCTACGGCCAGAAACACGATGTCGTCGTCATCAACTTCCTCAACGAGCGGAACGCGGCCGACCAGCGGGTGCTGGAACTGCTGTCCGAAAAGTTCAAACTGTTCGACGGAGTGTTCGGCGCGTCCGACGAAGTGCTCGGTTCCATCGAATCCGGCGTTGATTTCGAGAAGCGCATTCTCGCCATCTATCAGCAGTGCCGCACTCCCGACGAAATCGACGCCGCGTTCCGTATGCTCCAGGAGGAGATGGACGAGCAGATTCGCACCCGCCTGGACGATACCCGCCGCACGCTGTTCGAACATTTCGACGAGGACGTGCATGAACGTCTCCGCTTGAAGCTGGCCGATACCAAGGCGCAGCTCGACCGCGTCAGCCGTCGTTTTTGGGCGGTCACCCGATTCATCTTGGACGGGAGCGCTCAGTTCGACGATGAAGCGCTCGCGTTCCTTCTCGAACGGCCGCCCCTGCCCAGCGTCCACGCCGGCCGCTACCATCTGATCTCCAAGTCGCATCCCAGCATTGACGGCGACGCCGACGACCGGGGCGAGTTCCTCTACCGGCTGTCGCACCCGCTGGGCGAGCACGTGGTCGACCGGGCCAAAACAGTTCCGACGCCCGCGGCCAGCATCGTATTCGACGTTTCGGGCCATCCCACGCGCCTCTTGGTGATCGAGGCGCTGCGCGGCAAGAGCGGCTACCTCACGCTCTCGCGGCAAGTGATCGAAACCTATGAAACGGAGGAATACCTGCTGTTTTCCGGCTTTGACGACGAGGGAGATTCGCTCGACCAGGAATCGATGGAGAAGTTATTTCAGTGTGCGGGCCGACTCGAAGGCCAATCCGAAATTCCGCCCGCAGTTGCCGAGCGACTTGCAGCGGAGTCCGGTCGCCACTCCCAGGCCTCGGTCAGCCGATCGCTGGAGGCCAACAACCGGCACTTTCAGGAGGCCCGCGAAAAGCTGGAACGCTGGGCCGACGACATGGTGTTGGCTGCCGAGAAGGCCCTCCGCGACACCAAGGAGAAGATCAAGGTCCTGGAACGCGAGGCCCGCCAGGCCGCCACGCTTGCCGAGCAGCACCGTGTTCAAGAAGAGATTCAGAAGCTGGAGAAGGTCAAACGCCGCCAGCGGCAGGACATCTTTAAGGTCGAGGACGAAATCATCGAGAAGCGCGATAACCTGATCGGCTCGCTTGAGAAACGCCTGGCCCAGCGAACTGATTCCGAGACTTTATTTACCATCCGCTGGATCGTCCGGTAGTTGACGGCGGCCAGACGACTTGAGCATCGAAGGAACGACGGAAGATGAGCCAGAAGTTTGAGAAGCTGAAATCCCTGCTGCTGGAACTGTTCCAACTCGACCAGCCTGACCTGGACTTCGGCCTGTACCGCATCATGCACGTCAAGGCGGCGGAGGTAACACAGTTCCTCGACCGCGATCTGCTGCCGCAGGTGAGAGCGGAGTTCGGCAAGTACAAGTCGGCCGACAAGTCTGAGATTGAGAAGGCACTAGCAGAACTTCGAGCGAATATTGAGCGGGCTGGAATGGACCCCGCGCAGTCGCCCAAGGTCAAGGAATTGGAAGAGCGACTTAAGGACGACGCAGTCGATATTGCCGCGCTCGAATCCGAGGTCTATGACCATCTGTTCGGCTTTTTCCGCCGCTACTACTCCGAAGGGGACTTCCTCTCCAAACGCGTTTACAAGCCGGGCGTTTACGCCATCCCTTACGAAGGCGAGGAGGTAAAGCTCCACTGGGCCAATGCTGACCAGTACTACATCAAGACCAGCGAGTATCTTCGCGACTACGCTTTTCGCTTGCGGCCCGATGACGATGCCAAGCCGATGCGAGTTCATTTTCGCTTGGCCGATGCCTCCGAGGGGGAGCATGGCAACGCCAAGGCGGCGGAAGGAAAGGATCGGGTCTTCATCCTTGCGGCGCGGGATTTCATCGCCGAAGAAGCAAGCGAACAGGGCCAGGAACTGGTCATTCGCTTCGAGTATCGGCCGGCAACGATCACCGACTGGCCCGACGACGTGCGCGAAGGGAAATCCAAGCCCCCCGCCCAGAAGGAACTCACAGCGGTCGCTGAGAAACGTTTGCTGGAGGTTGGCGACGCGGCACTCGCGGCCTGGATCGCGGAACTGAACCAACCGCACGTTAAGGCCGATGGCGAGCGGGCCGATTATTCGCGGCTTCGCGCGCACTTGAATCGCTACGTCGCCCGCAACACGTTCGACTACTTCATCCACAAAGATCTCGGGGCGTTTTTGCGGCGGGAGCTCGACTTCTACATCAAAAACGAGGTGATGCACCTCGACGACGTGGAGAACGAGACGGCCCCGCGGGTTGAGCAGTACCTCTCGAAGATCAAGGTTATCCGCCGCATCGCTGGCAAACTCATCGATTTTCTGGCCCAGCTCGAAAACTTTCAGAAAAAGCTCTGGCTGAAACGGAAGTTCGTCGTCGAGACGCAGTACTGTATAACGCTCGACCGAATCCCGGAGGAGTTCTATTCGGAAATTGCCGCCAACGGCGCGCAGCGCGACGAATGGGCACGGCTATTCGCAATCAATGAGATCGACACTTACTCTGTTCCGCTCACGGTTGAATTTCTAAAGGCGAATACCGCCCTACCGATTGACACCCGATTCTTTGACTTTGGGTTCCTTTCACGATTGCTCGACACGATCAACGTGAGCGACTCCAACGTCGACGGCATGCTCATTCATGGCGACAATTTTCAAGCTCTACTTGCGCTGCATGCGAGGTGGCGAGGTCAGGTCAAGTGCGTATATATCGATCCGCCGTATAACACGTCTAGCAGTGCCATTCCGTACAAGAATGACTACAAACACTCATCGTTCGCAGCGATGATGCTCGACCGCATTAAAGGTCTATCGCACTTACTCAGCAAGGACGGCGCTATTTTCGTCAGCATCGACAAGACGGAAAGGACGGTCCTAGAACACATTCTTGACGACATCTTCGGCGTTGACAATCGCATCGAAGAGCTAATCTGGGCCATGAACACGAACAATAGTCAAGCGCCCAATTATTCGACGAATCACGAATATGTGCTGGTCTATGCAAAGCATCGCCCAACTGCCGAGCAGGATCGCAATATGTTTCGCGAACCAAAACCGGGTTACGAAGAGGTAATGGAATTGGTCGCGCGCCTCAATCCTACGTTTCCTCCGATATCGCACGTCGAGGACGAACTTCGGAAGCTTTATGAGCAACATCGAGTTGAGTTTCGCGAGGCGCTGGAGGCTGATGGCCTCGAATGGGAGGACGAGAAAGGAAACGATCCCTGGAAAGGTTTGTACAACTACTGCCACGCCGAGTACCGCGCCGAGGGAAGGCTGATTCCTGAAGAGCAAGCGAGGGAATCGCAGGCACAGATTTGGATATGGCAAGAGGGTGACGCATCCATGCCCGCAGCAAAGCAGGCAGCAAGTACTAGAGATCCCAATCACAAGAACTATCGCTTCTACCGGCCAACTCATCCGGTAACGCACCGCCAATCCCCACATCCGAAGAGCGGCTGGAAATTTGCATTCGATGATGACGAAGACTCGCCCGACCGTCGTAGCTTTGTTTCCCTGGAGCGCGATGGTCGGATTGCATGGGGCCCTGATGAAACAAAGGTTCCACGTCTCAAACGCATGCTTCATGAAGTCGAGACGAATGTCGGTAAAAGTGTCTTTAGCGACTACTCAGATGGCGAAAAACAAACATCAGCAATGTTCGGCCAATCCGGTCTGTTTCTCGCTCCCAAGCACGCGGATTTCGTTTCCCGCTTTGTTCTCCATGCGGCCAAGAAAGACAGCGTGATAGTGGATTGTTTCGGTGGTTCGGGAAGCACCGCACATGCGATCATTAGACTCAACCGGAGTGACCGTGGGAGTCGGAAGTATATTCTCGTCGAAATGGCGGAGTACTTTGACCGAGTTCTAAAGCCAAGAGTGCTCAAAGCGGTGTATTCTCCTGACTGGAAGGCTGGCAAGCCGATTTCTCGTCAAGGAGTGAGCCACTGTATGAAAGTGATTCGTCTAGAGTCATACGAGGATGCCTTGAACAATCTTGTGTCGCCACGCCGCACGGCAGCGCAACAGTTGTTGCTCGATACACCCGAGGCGCAACGAGCCGACGGCCTCAAAGAACAGTACCTGCTCCGCTACATGCTCAACGTTGAAACGAGCGGCAGCCAGTCGCTACTTAACGTGCAGGCCTTTGCCGACCCAACCGCTTACCGCCTGAAGGTTAAACGGCCCGGTTCCGACGAGAGCCGCGAAGTGAATGTCGACCTGCTGGAGACTTTTAACTGGCTGATCGGCCTCATCGTCCAGCACATCGCCGCGCCGCAGACGTTCACCGCCGAGTTCGAGCGGGATGCAGAGAAGCGGTTGCAACTCAAGGGACGCCTCAAGCTTGACCTCAAGGGTCGCTGGTGGTTCCGCCGCGTGGAAGGCTTGACGCCCGATGGCCGCAAGACGCTCATCGTCTGGCGCAAGCTCACCGACGATGTGGAGCAAGACAACCTGGTGCTCGACGTGTGGATGAAAGACAAGCTGAAGATCAGCACTCAGGACTTCGAGTACGATCTGATCTACGTTAACGGCACAAACAACCTGGAAAACCTCCGTGCCCCCGACGACACCTGGAAAGTTCGACTGATCGAAGAAGACTTTCATCGGCTGATGTTCGACACGGAGGGTGTCTAATGGCCAAGAAAGGCATCCGTCGCACGACGGCCGCAGCGGCGAGCGGAGCCACGTCCGCCGCCGCACCCCGCCGCCGCGCCAACAACCGGCCGCAGATCCCGTTTCCTTACAAACTGGTGCTCAACCAGTGGATGTTATCGTTATTCAACGTGGACCGGCTCGAGAAGTTGGCGGAGCACCTCAAGAACGAGGCGCTGGAGGGGCTGGACGAAAACAACGTCCACCGCCTCCACCATGCCCTCACGTCGCAGCTTTTCAACCTGACCGAGTTGCCGACCGAATTGCTGCTGGAATACGACCAGAACATCGTGCGGCATACGTTGCGGCTGAACGAGCGGCGGATCACCCGCGGCGAAGAACCGATCGTCTGGAAGTATTTTCAGTACCTGGCGCTGCTCTTCACGGAAATCTACCTGGATCGGTACTTTCACGACCCCGCCGCGCTACTGGCAGCGCTGAACGAGCAAGTGGAGGCCTATAACACCGATAAGCCGGAGGCAGATCGCATCGCCACCTTGGACGCCACCGGCGAGGCGTGGTCGCAACTCAATAAACTGGCCTTTTGGATGGCGACCGGCAGCGGCAAAACGCTGCTCATGCACGCTAACATCTTGCAGTACCAGCACTACCTCGCCCGCCCGGACAACCACGACGGCCACCGGGGGCGACAGCTCAATCGCATCTTGCTGCTCACACCGAATGAGGGGTTGAGCCAGCAACACCTGCGCGAGTTTGAAGCGGCGGGGATCGACGCGGAGATCTTCAACAAGGACGGCCGCGGGCTATTCACCGGCCGATCCGTCGAGATCATCGAGGTCACGCGACTGCGCGACGAGATGGGCGACAAGACGGTCGCCATTGAGGCGTTCGAAGGCAACAACCTGGTGCTGGTAGACGAAGGGCATCGCGGGGCCAGCGGCGGCGAAGACGGGGCTTGGCTTAAGGCCCGCAACGCGCTGTGCGAAAACGGCTTCTCGTTCGAATACTCGGCCACATTTCAGCAGGCCGTGGCCGGCAACACCAAGCTCACCGATCTGTACGCCAAGAGCATTCTGTTCAACTACTCGTACCGTTACTTCTACGGCGACGGATTCGGCAAGGACTACCAGATTCTGAATCTCGACGAGGACACGCAGGCCCAGCACTTGGAATCGTACCTAGTCGCCTGCCTCCTCACGTTTTTCCAGCAGCAGCGACTTTACCGCGAGCATGGAGCTGCGTTCCGACCCTTTAATATTGAAAAGCCTCTGTGGATTTTCGTCGGCGGCAGCGTAACCAAGACGCTGGCCAGCCGCGACGCATCGGACATCGTCGAAATTCTGAAGTTTCTGTCGCAGTACGTTGCGAACCGCGCGGACAGCATCCGTCGGATCGAACGCGTCCTCAACCAAGGGCTGGTGACGGCGACCGGCAAAAATCTGTTCGCCGGCCGGTTCACCTATCTCAACACGCTCGGACTGACTCCAACGCAGATCTTTGAAGAGACGCTGACCACAGTTTTCAATGCGCCTGGCGGTGGGCAGTTGTACGTCGAGAATCTCAAGGGGGCGACGGGCGAAGTGGCGCTGCGGATCGGTGCCGAGAACGACCCCTTCGGAGTGATCAACGTCGGGGACGATGCCAAGTTGGTGAAGTTGTGTGAGGAACACGGGTTGGCGACGGGCGAGCCGGTGTTTGCCGGTTCGTTGTTCCACGAGATCAATCTGCCCCAATCCACGGTAAGCATGCTGATCGGCTCTAAAAAGTTCACGGAAGGCTGGAGCAGTTGGCGCGTCAGCACGATGGGGCTGATGAACGTTGGCCGGGGAGAAGGTGCGCAGATTATCCAACTCTTCGGCCGCGGCGTGCGGCTAAAGGGCTTCGACATGAGCCTTAAGCGGAGTGGCAAGACGCAGCTTCCCGAAGGCGTCGAACGCCCGCGACACATTACCGCGCTGGAGACCCTGGGCATTTTCGGCATCCGCGCCGATTACATGGCGGAGTTCCGCAAGCATCTCGAGGACGAGGGCTTGCCGACAAACGAGGAACGAATCACGTTTCTGTTGCCAGTTATCAAAAACCTGGGCACGCAGCCGCTGAAGACGATTCGGCTCAAAAAGACCATCAACGGCGTCAGCACCGAGTTCGGCGACGCCTTCCGCAAGCTCGGCCCGATACCCACGGTCCAGAAGCCCAATCCGGCGCAGGATAGGCCAACGGAATACTTGCAGAAGAACAAGGTGGTCTTGAATTGGTATCCCAAGATCAAGGCGATCAAATCGGCGGGCGTGATTGGCGGTGACGACGACGAACACCGGCACCAGGCACACTTCAGCCCTGGGCACGTCGCGTTTCTGAACCAGGACCGCCTTTACTTCGAACTTGAACGGTTCAAGGCGGAACGCGGGTGGTACAACCTGAACCTCACGTGCGCCGGCATTCGCGAGCTGCTGGCAGACCAAAGCTGGTATCAGATTCTGATTCCGCCCGAGGAGTTAGCATTCGATTCGTTCGAGAAAGTTGGTTTGTGGGAAGAGTTGGCGCTGGCGCTGTTGAAGAAATACACGGAACGCTACTACACGTTCCGCAAGCGGGAATGGGAGTTGCCGCATCTGGAGTATCAAGATCTGGCCGAAACCGATCCGAACCTGCTGGGCCAGGGCGAGACGCCGGGCGATCCGTATTACCGTATCCTCATCGACCAGTCGCAGGAAGAGATCGTCGCCAAGCTCGAGGAGCTGAAGGGGCTCATCGAGCGGGGCGAATTCAAGCCTTGGGAATTCCGCACGCTCAAGGCGATCTGGTTCGGGCGGCACCTGTACCAGCCTCTGCTGTACTTGCAGGAAAAGATCGTCGAGATCAGCCCAGTGCCGCTCAACAAGGGAGAGCGTCAGTTCGTCGACGACCTGAAAGCGTTCCACGACAACGACGGCGGCTTTTTTGGCGGGAAGGAGCTTTACCTGCTCCGCAACTTGAGCAAGGGACGCGGCGTCGGCTTCTTCGAGGCCGGAAACTTCCACCCCGACTTCATCCTTTGGCTCCTCGTCGGCGGCAAGCAGCACGTGATCTTTGTGGACCCCAAGGGTATTCGGAACATAGGGGTCGAAGACCCGAAGGTGCAGTTCTACGCTGAGATCAAGAAGATCGAAGAACGGTTGGGGGATGGCAACGTCAAGCTGCACTCATTCCTCGTGTCGAACACGCCATCGCACACGATGCGGTTGCTTTGGGGGATTGAGAAGGCTGCGATGCAGGGCCGACACGTCGTTTTTCAGGAGGAAGACAAGGACACCTATGTTCGGTGGATGTTGGAGAAAATCCTAACGTGAGGCACGCCGCACTGTTGTGCGTTGGGCAAGGACCAGACTAATGGCAACGCCATCCCAAACTACTGCATCCCCACTTACGTCACACCGCATCCGGTCGGTTTCGGTTGTCGGTGGATTCCTCGATGGTCTCCGATTGGACTTTGCCAACGGGTTGAATTGCTTTATCGGCGGACGTGGAACAGGCAAGACGACGGTTCTGGAGTTCATTCGATATGCATTCGACAACCTGCCGTCGCGAGACGATGACCCGGAGGAGTGGCGCAGAATTGATTCACTCGTCGAACAGAACCTCTCAGGCGGACGAGTTCAAGTCGAGATCGAAACCAAGAACGGACTGGTGTACATCGTCTCTCGTTCGTGGGACGAGGAGCCGGTCGTTCTAACGGCCGATGGGCAGCCTACGCAGCTCACTTTGAAGTCGGGCAGCGTATTTCGTGCGGACATCTTCAGTCAAAACGAAGTGGAACGTATCGCAGACCGTTCACCGTCCCAATTGGTGCTGATCGACAAGTTTCAGCCTGACGCCATCGTCGAGATTGAAAACGAGTTGCGGGACGTGCAGCACGAGCTCGCCGCAAATGCAAGCCAGTTGCTTGCGTTCGAGGTCAAGCAAGAAACCATACGAGAGGAGGTCGCCACGCTGCCAGACGTAGAGGAAAAGCTCAAGGCGTTCACTGGCAGCGGTGGTGAAGACTCGGAAGCGGTTGATCAGGCCCACGCGGCCAAAGCATTGCGTGACAGGGAACGGCGCGCCATCGACGGCATTGACGATTCGCTCGCGGAATTCGAAGAACGCATCCGATCCCAAGGTGGGTGGCTGCAAGATCAGGCCGCTTCCCACCTAACGGAAGACATCCTTTCCGGCCCTAACGGCAACGCACTTTCGGAGTTCGCGAGGCGCTTCGGTGGCTGCGGGGACGCTGTCGACATTTCCCTGCGGCGAATTGAGGATCAATTGGCAGAAGCTCGCCAGCACATAGAGCAGGTCAACGCGAAACTTGCCGCTGCACATGACCAACAGGAACTGGCATTTCGGACGCTGGTTGAAAAGCACGATGCCGTGATGGAGCAAGCAACGGAACGCGCCCGCCTCGAACGTGAGCGTAACGTTCTTCTTGCTAGACGGCGGACCCTCACCGAACTCACGGCGCAGCTCGACGATCTGCGTCGTCACCGCGCCAGCCTCTTGGAACGGCTCTCCGACCTACGTGACCGACGATTTGCGATTCGCCAAGCGGTTGTCGAACAGATTAACTCGAAGGTAATGCCCACGGTTCGCGTGAGCCTCGAACAGTTCGGAGGGATAGGCGCGTACAAATCATTGTTGATCAATTCCCTTCGAGGGGCAGAAATAAAGCACAATGTTGTGGCCGAAAAGATCGCAACGTCAGTGCCGCCGCGGGCGCTGTCAGAACTTGTCAGCAATGGCGACTCGCAGGGGCTTATGGCCCACGCGGGAATCAACGCTGCCCAGGCTGGCAAGGTTATCGACTCACTAAGCGACCGCGAAGTCCTGCTAAGTCTCGAATCCGTGGACCTGGACGACAAGCCCCGAATTGAACTGAAGGATGGCGAAACCTACAAGGATTCGATGTCGATCTCGAAAGGTCAGAAATGCACGTCGATCTTGCCAATTCTGCTGATGGACAGTGACCGGCCACTGCTCGTCGATCAGCCCGAAGACAACTTGGACAATGGATTCATTTACGAAACGGTCGTAACCCGGATTCGAGAGGTCAAGAGCGAGCGGCAGCTGATCTTCGTAACGCACAACCCGAACATTCCCGTGCTCGGGGATGCCAGCAGAGTATTCGTCTTTAAGTCGAACGGCTCCAAGGGCTGGGTGGACAAGGAAGGCAGCGTCGATGAGTGCCGCAACCACATCGTTACGTTGCTTGAAGGCGGCGAGGAGGCATTCAAACTCCGGCAGCAGAGGTACAAGTACTGATGCCGGAACGAATCGAACAAGACGACCTGGATCAGGCGTTGATCGGCCTTAGGGCGGACAGGGACTCGATGCCCTGGTCGCAGCGCCGTGCCCTCGCTGCCGGTTTGGGCACTGCTTTGGCGGACGCCCACCGGCGGGATCTGGCGGTTCGCGTCGCAGAATTCCTGGGCGCAGATCCAAAGTGGGAGGTTCGATTAGAAATCGCGCGTCTGCTCTCGGCACTGCCAGACGACCCTTTCATACCGCTCGCCGCAAGGCTCACACAGGACTCCAACGGCTACGTTCGCAATGCGGCCCAGCGAGCAGTAGACCAGCGAAAAAAAAGCCCAGGGGAATCAGGGGGGCGACGACGAGGCCTGGATCAAATCACTTCTCAATTTGATTTGCTGGGGGCAACCCAGGGACGTGCGGTGAGCGAAAAGGCCCGCGCGCTTGCTGTCCGCCTATACGAGGCATCGGTTGCGGCGACGGTTCATGACTTGAGGGGCGTGCTTACGTCTGCAAAGGCGAACGTCACACGCCTGCGAGCCGAAGCAAAGAAGCCCACCCCGGACGAAACTACGATGTGCGACGGGTTGGACAAGGTCGCCCACCGACTCGCCTATCTGGAGAAAATCGTTGAGGCGATGGGAGATTATGCGCAGACCGACGCGGCGGATCGGACGCCAGAGAAACTGGCGACGATAGTGCGAGATGCTGTTTCCGTCGCCGGTGATGCACTCCAGTCCGCGGGTTTCGACCTTACGCGAGTCAAAGCCACGACATCACTGGACGAGGGAGCCATCGTCGTTGTCGCCAAGCATCAGATCGTCGTCGCCATCGCTAATGTTCTGAAGAACGCTTACGAGTCGGTCCTCATCGGAACTGAAGCGACGCGCCAGGGGGTTGTTCATCTTAACGCTGCATGTACTGGGAGTGGTCAGATCGCCATCGCGGTTCGGGACAACGGCGTGGGCCTGAGTTCGGTTGACCTCCAGGAGTTACGAGCCTTCGTACCTGGACGAACGACGAAGAAGGGCTACGGAACCGGCTTCGGCCTTCCCATTGCGCGCCGCAATATCGCGGCCCACGATGGTTCGATTTCAATTGAGAGTTCCGAAGACGCCGGCACCACCGTCACTATCGTCTTGCCGGCACACTCGCCCGAGGAACCAGAAGAATGACCTATAAGGCCCTCGTAGTCGATGACGACCCGGAAATCCTTGACGCTATAGGTGATATTCTCGTGTCCCTTGAGCACGGGTGCGACCGCGTCGATAGCGTCGAAGCTGCCCGAACACTGCTCGACAAGAACCAATACGACTACGTCCTCCTCGACCTCGAAATCCCGGTTCGGGCCGGTCGCAACTTTCCCCGAATTCAGAACGGATTGAACCTTCTACAGCAGATCGTCAAGCAACGAGGGGCGGGCCGAAGACCGGGGGTAATCGTGATCACGGCTCATGGAAACGACGGGCCGGAATTGGGCGTCGAAGTCATGAAATCGGGGGCCGACGACCACGTCTCGAAGCCGTTCAAGGCGATTGGAAAGACTCTCGACAAGTGCATTCTCGAGCTGCTCGCTAAACTGGGTGTACAAGTCGGCTCGCCTGCTCGGTCGGCAACGACCACGAACGGTGGAGTGTCCCGACCGCCGCTCAAGAATTTGGAGCGAGGCACTATGGCCTTTTTCGACGACCATGTCGAATTTCACGGCTTGAACATAACCAGCGGGCGATCCAGCGAGGACGATCAAAAGGCACTTCGTGCCTTCGCCGAGCGATTGGGGTGCGGAAACTTCAAGTCATTCACCGGGCGCGCCCTCGCCAAAATCCTCGCTCGCGACGTAGACGAGATGTCAGGTTACATTCGGAATCTTCGCGGCCGAATCACAAAACACTTAGCTCGTGCCGGCTTTGAGTGCGGCCCGGAGGACGTGATCGCCCACGGCGACAGTGGATACCATTTCACGGAACTAGTAAGTGTCCAGCCGCAGGACAGGTCGCTACAGGGAAAAACTGCCACGCCTCAGCCCAATCCTGACCCTGCAAATGTCCCTGGTTCTGTCCCTGCAAGTGTCCCTACAGATGCCGACGGTATTGTCCCT
Source organism: Pirellulaceae bacterium (assembly GCA_024102795.1). Taxonomy (GTDB): domain Bacteria; phylum Planctomycetota; class Planctomycetia; order Pirellulales; family Pirellulaceae; genus JAGFJK01. Next base: position 54,120 of record JAGFJK010000088.1, on the reverse strand, counting down.
GCTCGACGTTCTGCAAAGAGGGAAAAGAGCAAAGCCGCGCGAGTGCAATGGCTGCGGGAGCAGTTCGCCAAGGGGACGGAATTGAGAGCCCCCGCCTTAGCGGCCGAGTGGGGCTGTTCGGACCGGACGATCAAGCGTGACATTGCGACGGATCTGGCGGACGAGGTGGAGTTCAGCGGGCCGACGAATTCGGGCCGCTATTGCCTGAAGCACAAGAAGCCCAGGTAGGGCTACGCCGACAGCCGCACAACCCGCGTCGCCATAACGACTTCGGGACTTGGCGACAGGACGGTATCGACGTATGCTACGACCAACGGTTCAAACGAACGCCAGTCACCCCGACTTTTCACCAAAGTTAGCCGTTCGGCGAGAGCGTCGAACGGCTTTCTCTTTGTGGTGACTAGAGTTACGTCGCTCAAGGTGCGGTTCAAATAGACCGCGTTGAGTATTCGCCGTTGGGCCGCATCTGTCGAACCCTGCCAGAAATCCGTCGCCCTTTGCGACCAGTCGAATACGGCGACGGCCAGTTCGCGCCGCGCCGGCGAGAGGTCGCCCAGCCCGCCCATCGCCTCCTCGACGCGTGCGGCTTCGCCTTTGAGCTCATTCGACTTGGTCTGGTACGTCGCTTCATCCACCGTGCCCGCCAGGTACGCATTGAGCAGGCGATCTTGCATTCCAGCGAGTTCCGAACTGCGTTTCTTCAGAATGGCGCTCTGGTGCCGTTGGTGCGCCGACACATCGTCGAGCGAGCCCAGCAGCGAAGCGTGGAGGCACTCGATATGGTCGGCGTTCGGAATCTGCAGTTTCGACAGGTCGTCCATGATCAGCCGTTCGAGGTCACCTGCTTTCCAACGAAGCTTGGGATGGTCTGGCCCGCGGTCATTGTTGGCGCAGCGATAGTAAACGTGCTCGCGCACGCCTCCGCCGCGCAGCTTGCGACGGATGACTTCACCTGTGATCGCATGGCCGCAATAGGCACATTTGAAGATACCGCCTGCGAAGGCGAGTCTCGGCTTGCCGGTGCGGCGGTTGCGGCCGCAGAGCACGTCCTGGCACTCGTCGAACGTGCCGCGCTCGATCAGGCGTTCGTATCGCCCTTCGAAAACTTGCCCGTTGCGGCGCAACTCACCGATGTAGAAGCGGTTCTTCAGGATGTACGACAGCGCCGTCCGATGGAATCGCGGCTGACTTTTGCGGAACGTATGCCCCTCCTGCTGGAGCTGATCGGCCAGGCTCTTGAAGGTGTGGCTGCCGGTTGAATAGAGGTCGAAGATATGGCGAACCGTGTTTGCCTTTTCGGGGTGAGGCCGCACCGGAGCTTCGCGGTCGCTGGTGTTCATGTAGCCGAAAGGCGCTAACCCCGTCGGCCAGCCCTGGCGAACCTTCTCGTCCATGCCCTTGAGTACTTCCGACCGCAGGTTGTCGCTGTAATACTGCGCGACCGCGGCCATCACGTTGAACGAGAGCGCGCCGGCCGCGCCGGGACCGAACTGGTTTTCAACGAACGCGAGCTGCACGCCGCAGGCATCTTCCAACTCCTGTAAGCGCACCGCGTCCCGCATGTTGCGGCACACCCGGTCGAGCTTGTGGCTCAGGATCGCCTTGATCTTCTCGCGCTTGGCGTTCGCCTTGACCCATGAGAACATCTCGTTGAACGCCGTCCGCTCAGCGCCGCGCTTGGCCGACTCCGCGACCACGAATTCGCGCACCACCTTCCAGCCCGCGCGTTCCGCCCGTTCGCGGTTGGCACGCAGCTGGGCGTCGATGGAATATCCCTCTCGTTGTTCGCGCGACGAGACCCGCGCCCAAATCACCACGTTCATGCTTCTCTCCTATTCTTGCTGGCGTACAGCAGGGCTTCGGCCAGGCGACGGATGTTGAGCAGGATTTCGATCACTTCCTCATCGGAAAGCTCGCGCCCATACGCCGCCGACCAAACCCGCCGCGAATCGACAAACAGCTCCTGCGTGATCCACGGGTGGAGGCGTAGGGCGTCGTGTGCTGCCGCCGGCGATGCTTGTGAATGAACCGTTACAGAACCCGAAACTGCCGATTGAGATGCGTTGTCCAAGATGACCACCCTCCATTGCGCCACGGTAATGGGAACAACGGGGTTCGGTCGATCAATCGATCGGTCGGTGGTTCGATGGGTAGGATGATTGCGACGCGCCAGCGCGCCGCGACGCCGCTAGAATGGCGGTTAGCCATGACAGGCCCTTTCGTTAACAAAGGGTGGTTGTGGTGAGAGCCGCCTGGACGTTGACGCGTCCTGGCGGTTCGCTTTTCGCGCGGCGACGTACCGCGCGAAACGCCAAGTTACCTCACATCCGCCGCAGGCCTCCAGCGCCGACCAACGTGGGCCAACGGGTGGCCCACAGGGCGTTCGCGGGCGCGGTCGAACGAACGGTCCAACCGTAAGAAGAGGCCGCGGTGTGCGGCCTCGTGGGCGAGTGTTGGCCAACCGACGGCGTCAGATGCCGGCCGTCGTCGCCACGGAGAACTCGCCCCCGCGCGGTGCCCGCTTGGCCGCGCCGCGCCAACCGCCGATGGCGCGGAACATTTTGCACTTGGCGGCGATCTCGCGTTTGGTCGGCAGGTATTTCAGCGCGCCGTTCTTGGCGCGCGTCCACCGCCCGCGATCCACCCACTGGCCCTTGGATTCCCATTCCCGAACCAATCCATCCAACATCTTCTGCTCGTTCATTGTTCTGGCTCCTCTTTGCGTGGTTCCCGCGGCGGACCATCCGCCTGGGGAGTGACACTTAGCCAGCGGTTCGGAACGATTGCAAGGCGTTGGGGATAAAGAAGTTGGCACCTGTCGCGGACGTTTCCATGCCTGCGACAGGTGCCGAATGGGGCCGCAGTCGGATGACTGCGGATTGAGACGTAAGTCTCTAGTCTGCAACCACTAATGGAATCTCCTCAATTGGGCCGCCAATTTGTTGAAATGGCGGAACGCTTGGGAGGTTGTGGTTGCTGATAGCTACGCTACAATGCGGCCTATCGTATGTCAATTCCTAACCTCTAATTGAATCGAACTGCGCCGCTTGCGCCACTATCTGGTGTTCCACTGCACTCGACGAAAAGGGAGGCCAGAATTGCCAACCGAGCCCCAAAGAGCAGATATTCGTCAGGCCGACGTCGACGCCGTGCGCGCCAAGATCGCTTGTTGGCAGACGCTTCGTCCCCATGTTGCCGACGACATCTTGTGCGATGCACTCTATGCGTTTGCCCAGCGCCCTGACAGCAAAGAGATCCAGAACCCGCGAGCTTGGCTGCTGCGAGCAGCGCAGCTCTACGCACGAAATTACAGGCGGCGGTGCCCGCAGCTGCAGGCCCTGGACGAGCCGTCAGCCATTACTTCCCGGGAAAAACTGTCACCCAGCAATTGTACCGCCTTCGACGCGGTTCAACAGGTGCTGAGCGAACTTCCGCTCGATCACCAGCGCATCATCGAGCTATGCGATCTTCAGCGGTTGACGATTGCTGATGCTGCTCGCGAGCTTGGGGTCTGCCGCAGCACGGCGAAGAGCTGGCGCTGCCGTGCCCATAACCGCCTGCGACACGACCCGCGTCTGATTGCCCTCGTCAAGAAGGAACCCAAATCATGAACGACGACAGCCTACGCGACCACTGGCTCGCCTTTCAGCGCGAACGTAAGTGCTCGATTGATCGAATGCTATGCGACCCCGAACTGCGGCAGGAGTTCCTTTCGGCGGTGAAGTTGTCTGACAAGTGCAGTGACGACGAACAAACAATCCTCTGGCGGTTGGTTTCCCTTCGAAAGCGAAGGGTCGTGCCCGCGCAACTCAGGTGATTTCCCTGTTTTTTCCGCCGAGTTGGACCAAAGGTGTCCAAGCTGATTTGTACGCTGGTCGCATCATTGGGTGGATGCATAGAGAATCACGGGTCGGCATTAGCCGCCATTGAGTAGCAAGGCCAGCTGGCCCAGGCAAACGAGTGTAGGGCACGATGTCTGCAGAACAATTCAAAGCCATGTTCAGACGCGCAACCAATGGCAACGACCCGTTGCCATATCAGGAACGTCTTGCGCTCGCTGATTCGTTACCATCACTGTTGGATGTGCCAACCGGCTTGGGGAAAACGGCGGCGACGATCCTGGCTTGGATTTGGCGACGGCGTTTTTGCAAGACTCATCGTGATAGTACGCCTCGCCGCCTTGTGTATTGCTTGCCAATGCGAGTGCTTGTCGAGCAAACGCATCGCGTCGCTATTGATTGGCTTAATCGACTTAGGATGCTCGCCGAGGAGGCGAAAGAACAATACCCCAATTGGTCGCGACCAGACGGCGACCTTGGCGACTACCCCGCCGCGGTCTATCTGTTGCTTGGCGGCGAGGAACAAACCGATTGGGCGTTGTGGCCAGAACGGGACGCCATCCTGATCGGCACTCAGGACATGTTACTGTCACGAGCGCTCAATCGCGGGTACGGAATGTCCAGATATCGCTGGCCCGTACACTTTGGATTGCTGAACAACGATTGTCTCTGGGTGATGGATGAAACTCAGCTAATGGGGAGTGGCTTGCTGACCACAGCTCAACTCGCAGCATTTGGCGAAAAACTGTGGTCGCGAGCCAAGCCGTCTCGTTTTCTGTGGATGTCGGCCACGCTTGGCGATACCTTTCTCGATACACGCGACCGACGAGACTGGCATGTCCTGCCGGGAACGAAACTCGAACTATCGGCGGACGATCTGCAGTCGCCAGCAATTTTGACCCGGTTGCGAGCTCCCAAGGCAATTGCCGTCGTTAAAGATCGTCCGAAACCGTCGCTGATATTGGATGAACACGCGATACATGGCGTCGGCCGACTTTCCTTGTTGGTATTCAACACGGTGCCGGCGGCGAAAAAAATGTTTGGCGAGTTACAGGCAGAAGCGAGCAAGCCGGCACGACGGCGAAAAGGGCCAGTTCCTGCGTTTTGTCTGATTCACGGTCGCTTTCGTTCCGGTGACCGGAAACGTCAACTTCAACAGGTCGAGGCGTTCGCGTCTCAGGTAGATCGAGAAACCGGAGCAGTACCAGGAAGTCCAGGGTTGGTGATTGTCTCGACCCAGGTCGTCGAAGCTGGCTTCGACATTTCCTCAGTGCGGTTGTGGAGCGAAATCGCACCTTGGTCTTCGGTCGTGCAACGATTAGGGCGACTGAACCGAGAAGGACGACAACCGAATGCACTCGCCACGTTTTGGCGGCCGAAAGAAGAGCGGGACGGGGAGAACAAACCCGATAGTCCCAACGCCAAGCGAATCGGCCCTTATGACAAGGCCGCTATCGACATCGGGCAGCGATTGCTAACTGAAGTTCAGGAGGCGATGGGAGCCGGAGAGGAATATCGCGACGCGTTGGATCAAGTGAGCCAGTCCGATATAAGCCGCGATGCCTTGCAAGTTGCGGCTGAATGCGTCATTCGCCCAGACGATTTGCTGGAGCTATTTGGAACTGACCACGATTTGGCCGGTGGATTCACCAATGTCTCGCAATTCGTGCGCGACTCGGATCGAAATGTGGATGCACAAGTATTTTGGCGCGACTTTTCCCCAAAGCACGCGTGGCGTCTGGACGAACAACCGCCCAATCGTGACGAACTTTGCGCGGTCCCGTTTTTCGAACTGCGTCGGTTTCTTGGAACCAAAGGAGGTGCGTGGGAATGGAACGCCGAAATCAATCGATGGGAGCGACGTAGCGCAAAGGACATTTGGCCTGGGATGACGTTAATGTTGCCGTTGTCCGCCGGCGGATACTCAGATGAGTTGGGCTGGACTGGTGTCAGCAATGACAAACCAACAACACTGCAAGCTGTAGATGCGAAAGAAAATGTCGGCCTAGCCGACGAACCTGACAGCCAAACTGACCTTTGGTATCCGTTACCCAATCATCTTGCCGATGTGAATCTCGATGTGGCGACATTGGTGGCCGCGCTTCGACCCTCTGACGCAGTCGCGCAAGCCCTTCAGATCGCGGCGCATTGGCACGATTGGGGAAAAGCACTGCCGCGCTGGCAAAGAGCCGTACATTCATTCGCAGGGCGAGTGCGAGATCGGATTCAGGAATTGCTTTCGAATTCGGAAACAGCGATTTTTCACCAGTTGCTCGGAGACTGGCTGCCAAAATGGAATCCACCATCGGATGCCGATGGAACCAGTGTGGTCTGGGCTAAGTTCCCGGATGTGCGCGAAATCTGGATGAATAGGTCGTTGGCAAAGGAAGATGCGAAGCAATTACGGCGACTGCTGCGGGTGAAATTCACACCGCGAGTACGACATGAAGCGGCCAGTGCCCTGGCCGCCTGGGATGCTTGGCTGTCTGGGGATAAACAACTTTCCGCACTCGCAGTGTTTCTGATTGCTTCGCACCACGGCAAAGTTCGAACTGTGCTGCGGAGCACATGGGAATCCGACGAGGTTTTCGGTCTGAAAGCCAACGACACACTGCCGCCCATTCCCGGCTATTTCTCGAATACTGCCACGATGCATTTCGAGCCTAAACACCTCGGCGCACACGGTGTCTGGGACGACGATGGCATGGCCTTCGAAATGGTGAGCCCGAGTTGGACAGAAGTTGTCGCCGATCTGCTTGGCACCGCGATGCCCAACGCAAAATCTAGCAGCGATGTGATTCCCGACGGCGAACCGCAAAGCCTGGGACCGTTCGCGCTGGCGTTTTATGAAGCGATTCTCGTTGCCGCCGACATCCGCGCAAGCAAGCGGCCAGGGAAGGCGAAGCAGGTGCAGCCATGAATCGACGTCTATCCGTGATTCCATTTAATGGATTGAACGCCGACTGCCTGGGAAACTACCTGGCAGCGTTGGGGCTTCTAGCGGCCGTCTCTCAGCATTGGAACAAAGTGCGTGCTTGTTGGCGTAGCGAACGATTCCTCATCTTGTCAGATGATTCGAGTGCCGATCTTGTCGCCATAAAAAGTTTCCTGCAAAAAGGTTGGCAGCCGACTACTTACGAACGTTGGTGGGGCAATATCCAGAAGGCCGACACCAAGGCCAAATCATCGACTGGGATTTGGCGAGAAAGAAGCGAGCGATCAGTGGCTGAAGTGCGGTTGCTTGACGCTCACGTTGTTGGAACCGGACGAAACCGATTTAACCCAGTGTTGGGAACCGGCGGCAATGTCGGTAAGCGTGACCTCGCCAAGGCATTCAAAGATGCAACCAAACTGCTAGAAAAGCCCGAAAGTGGACAATGGCTCGATGCAGCCCTCAATGGAACGCTCGACGCAAGCCTTCCGGATCTCAATAACGGCGGCACTTGGTTTGTCTACGCGAACAAAACCTTTAACAGCGGACAAAGTTGGTTTCGAGAAGGGCAAATGTCGCCGTGGCTGCAATTGCTGGCAACGGAGGGCGCGTTCTTGCTTGTCGGCGGCGTAAACCGACGACTTGGTTCACGAGCACGCCCCTACGCGGCATTTCCATTCGTTTCCGAACCGAGTCAGCCGGAAACAGATGGTGAGATCGGCATGTCGCGAGCGGAGTTTTGGGCACCGCTGTGGGCTTTCCCGGCAACGATCACGGAAGTTCGCTGCCTTTTTCAGCGCGGGCTTGCGAAGCTGGGAGGACGACCGGCACAAGCTCCTCACGAATTTGCCGTCGCGGCAATGGATGCTGGGGTTGATAGTGGCATCAGCGAGTTCGTTCGCTTCGAATTTCGACAAACAACCTCGTCACAAGTCTACGAAGCAATTCCGCGGCAGCGCATCCAAGCCGCTACCATTGCCGGATCACCAACCTTCGGCATTGTCCACCAGTCCGCTTCACCATTGTTGGTACAACTCATCGAAAATGGCTGGATGGACCGGTTGCCATTTGAACCACGCGATTCCAAACAACGGGGGAAATTTGTCGGTTTGCGCGGACCCGTCGAAGCTGCAATTGTACAACTCGCGGAACGCCCCGAGGATGCCGAACGTTGGCAGCAACTATTGTTGCGTTTGGCGTCCGTTCAAGCACGCATGGATCGCAGCAAAAGTTTGCGTGAACGATGTACACCCCTTCCTCCACTTCCTCCCGCTTGGTTCGGCCATGCCTGGCCAACCCTGCCGCCAGAGATTGCAATTGCGAGATCCATCGCGTCAGTCGGTTGGCAATTTGGTAACAGCCCCATTCCAATGTTGGCGAATATTTTTGGAGTAACGCTCACTGCGCGTGCTGGAAAGTGGCGTTCTTCGCTGCCGGCAACGCGACCGGCTCAGGCAGTCTGGGGAACAGGCGACCCGTTGCAGATGCTGCTCGAAGTAGCGCAACGGCGTCTTATTGATGCAGAGGGATTGCCGCGTTCGCCGCTTGCTGGGACACGCTTCGTCTCGGCCACGTTGATTCAACGATTCCTCAGCAAACATGGCGACCTCGACTTTGAGGAAATCACAAAATGGATTCCACCATTGTCGCTGATTGACTGGTCGCAACCGACGCGAGAAGCCACCGGAAATGCGCATGCTGATGAACCGCTCCGCGCGGGTGATGGCACTGCAATGTTACACACAGTCGTTCGGCCGCTCTTCCATGCAGACAAAGAACTCAATTTGTCCGTGGAAGACGGTGTGCCGTTGTTTCGCTCCGATCAGTTGCCGAAGGCGAATCTTTTGCGGCGTCTTTTTCAATTGCTCCGCTTCGGTGCGATTGACGAGACAATACAAATTGTGCGTGATCGTTACCTCGCTGTTGGACGCGCGATCGTAATGCCTCCCAATGGGCTTGTCGCCGATAGTGAACGGGTCGCGGCGGCGCTGCTGATGCCCATGTCGAACCGCGACGTAACCAACGGCCTGAAACGCTGGCTCCAACCATCCCGAAATCGTTAAGCCTTACCAGGAGAAACCAATGGCTCTCGATTTGACGAAGCCGCTTCAAGAACAACTGCTCGACGCCAATGGTCCGGTCTGCTTGATCGTGACCGCGCGTCTCGTCCCAGTCGGTGACACCGACCGCTTCCAGCCGGCAGGTTTCCCCGAAGTAGGGCATGTGATCTACGACGCACCGCGGATCGCGGCCGATGGCCGCAAGTACAAGGAAAAGGTCTGCATCGTGGACAGCCCGGCCAGCATGGCGAATCATTTGGAGAAAGTCTGCCTCGCAGGTGAAGGGACGATTGACTTGCATCCCGACTTGGCCGGGTTGCCGTTCGTGCGCTGTGTGACCGACAGCGAATTCGAAACGAAGGACGGCGCAATTGTTCCGAAAGCTGACTCCACGAAGGACTCAGTTGTGGCCAGCACTTTTTCCGAGGGGCACCGCCTCGCTTCCGATTATTTTCTCGATGCCCGCAAACTCTCGAACGGGGAACCTGAGGCGGAATCGTTGCGGGAGCAGTTGCGCAAGGACTTCAAAATTATCGAGGTCAAGAAGGACAAGACGTACTTCATTCCGCCTGAGACATGGTGGAACATCTATACGACCATCTTCAATCTCGATCCGAACTCTTTGGTGCATGGCGTCATGTTCGCCAAGGAACAAATCAAGATCAGCCGGTTGTTGACGGCGCATCTGGAAGCATTTGGCGCGGCTCGCGTCGGGCGTACCGGCGTCAAATTCGATCGGCTCCAAAAGACGACGTCTGGCCAGCCGATTTTCTCTGTCGATGAAGAAACCGCCGAGGAGATTCGGGCAACATTCATTCTTGACCTGGGATTGCTGCGTTCCTACGGTCGCGGCAAAGACGGCTTAAACTCCGAACAAAAGCGGCTGCTGTTGGAACTTGCTATCTGGAAGATTGAACAGTTGGTGAAGCGGCCGTTTCGATATCGGACACAATGTTTTCTACAGTGCGAGAGCGTCACGGTCTCAACGGAAGATGGCTTGGTTCCGGCCTCGTCAACGGCGAACACCGAGACAGCGGATACGAATCCGGATGACAAAGCAGTGATAAAAGACGCCGCAGCAAAGGCCGTCGCGGCGTCTCAACAACTCGCACGGAATCTGTTCGCAAGCCTCAACCTCAAGACGTCAATCGAGAGCTGCAAATTCCCTGCTGCTCAAGCCGATGTCTATTATCCGGCCAACGAACTGTTCAAGCCGGGCAAGGAAACGGAAGCTGTCTCGGATGACCAGGACGAGGAAGAAGACAACGGGTAGGAGTCTGATACATGCCTCTCATTCTTCAGCAGCGTTTCCCGCTTGGCCGATTTCACGCCACGCGGTGGAAACAAAATTCATTTGAAGATCGACACGGCGAGTGGCCTCCGTCCCCGTGGCGGCTCCTTCGTGCGCTTGCCGCTCGCTGGATTCAATACAGCAGAGAAACAGGCGACGACGACACCGCAATGCGAGATGAGTTGCTCGGTCAACTCTCAATCGCAGTTCCTGAATTTTCGGTTCCTTCGTTAACTTGGCGAGCGGAACCTTCAGTTCGGCAATACCACAGAACGGGGGTGGAATGGACAGCCAAGGGTAAGAAGGATGCTGCGTACAAGAAATCGATGACGACGTTGGTTCCCGACGTGTGCCGAGCGATTTCTTCCAATGACTCCGTGTTTTGGTCGTGGCCGAGCGTCGCCTTATCGACATCGTTGCAACGGCTCCTCGATGAATTACTTCGTCGCATGCTGTATTTCGGCCGGGCTGAATCGCTCTGCATTATTCGCCGCATCGAACAATTGCCGACAGGAATCGGCATGAACTGCCGACTGAGTGCGACGGCGACGAACCAATCGCCAGTGCTCGTTCCGAAGCCCGGCCAGCCGCTGAACCTCGATTCCCTGCTGGCAGCCAGCGACGACAAATTGGTAAGCGGTCATCCAGTTCCACCCGGCGCTGTATGGCATTTCACCACGCTTCCTCAACGACCGGCGATACAACCGGTTTCTATTGCGACCTCACGTTTCACTTCCATCTTACAAAGCGTCCAGTTTGCCGTTGGAGGTCGGGTCTATCCGCGAGTGCGTGATTGGATTCGTATTACAGAACGGTTTCGAGGCACAGCATTGAAGGAACTTGCGCGACTCTTAACTGGTGACCGCAAGGCCAAGTTTTGGTTGCTACCGCCAGATGTGCGCGACGATTTCGCGCTGTTCAGCGGGAAGTCAGGTTCCGGATCGCCCCTCTTAAGCCATGCCCACGTCTATTTTGCTCTGATCCCCGATGAGTTCGGGCAGCCAACACGGTTGGTCTGCTTCCGGCGCGAACCGTTTCGGCCGGAAGAAGTCGAGGCGTTATTGGCCGCTTCCGAGCGCCCTTGCTCGTGGCGCTTCGAACGTCAACGTGCAGCAGATGAACGCCGCGACGAATGGCAACTCCGGTTTGTTCCCCTGCCATTCGACACGCCAGCACCGCGCGGCCTAAGTTTTGACGTTCCGCTAGCGACCACTTGGACTAACGCAACGCCGTTTGTGATTCCTGGCGGCCGAAAACGATTCCGCAAGAACGGTCGACTTCGGCCTGGGGAAACACCGGAGCGGCTCCTGGAAAAACTCTTACTCGGAGCCGGGCTTCCGGTCCCCGAACTAGCACGACAATCCGACGAGACCGAGGAAGAATGGGTTGCGATTCACGAGCCACCTGAACAACGACAGCGCCGCCGCGAAACGCGAGCACGCGCCGTTTTACCAGGCTACCGGTTTCGCTTGATATTTCCTGAACCGGTTTCCGGTCCAATTTGTGTCGGGCACTCTTGCCATTTTGGATTGGGGCTGTTCATGCCTGCCAATGCTGATCGTGCGGACAGATGACGAACACTCTCACTGCCGAGCCGCCGGGTTGCCAGCCCGGCGGCTCACCTATGGTTCAACCAAATTGTCAAAGATCAATTCGCGGACGCACATCCTCGTCCGGTCGGCCGGCGCGGCGATGAAACGCCGGCCAAGCCGAATGCACACCGAGCAACACGGGTCAGAACTTCCGCATCCGCTCTTCCACTTCCTCGCGCCGCTTTTCGAGCTTCCGCAGTTCCTTGTCGAGGTCTTTGATAGCGCGGCGCGTGGCGTCGGCCTGATATTGCTGAGCCACTTCGAGACGCCGATCTGCTTCGACAGGCCAGCTTTCGCATTGGGCGTTTTGTCGCTCGCGGCTGGCGTTAGTATCCATGAAGTTCTCGCGCTCTCGTTGCTCAAGGCGGCGCTGGTGAACCTTGAGAATCTCGGCTTCGAGTTCCTCCTTCATGCGAAGCAAGTCGGGATCGTCGCACGTCGCGACCAGCTTGTGGCGAGCCCGCTCGGCGTCATTGATCGCCGCAATTACCTGCTGGCGACGGAAATAAAGCGGCTGGGTTGTTTCGTTGTGCAGGTCTTCCGCGGCTTTCAAGGTGCCGTCGGCGGCCGCAATCTGCTCATCGAGTGTCTGCCGTTCGATTTGCAGGCTGGGCACCGCTGCAACGGCCGCCTTCAGTTCCATGCGTTGCTGGTAGGTCTCCACATCCTTGCGGGTGTTCGACGACAATTACCTTTCCGCTTTAACGACAATTAGAATTCCCGCCTCTACTCTTCTCGGGTGGGTGCGTTTCGCGCAGCACAGCGGAGCGAAACGCACCCACCCGTTGCCCCCGGCGGGGGACCTCACGCGGCGTCCTCGTCCTGCTTCTGCTTGGACCGCTTGGCCGCTTCCAGGCGGTAGCTGGAGATGTTCAGCTCCAAGATCACGCTGTGATGCACGAGGCGGTCGATTGCCGCGGCGGTGGTCATGGGATCCTTGAAGATGACTTCCCATTGAGAGAAAGGAAGATTGCTGGTGAGCAGCACGCTTCCCCGCTCGTAACGCTCCGCCAGAAGCGTGAACAGCACTTCCATCTCCTCGCGGCTTTGCTGCACGTAGCCGATGTCGTCGATGATCAGCGCATCGAACCGCGACAGGCTCTTCAAGTGGCGGCTCAGCTTCAGGTCGCGTTTGGCGATCAGCAACTCCTGCACCAGCAGGCTGCACGTGCGGAAGCAGACGCTGCGTCCCAGCCGCGCCAACTCCTGCCCCAGCGCACAGAGCAAGTGCGTCTTGCCGCTCCCCGATTTCCCGAACACCAGCAGGTTCTCGCAACGGTCCAGAAAGGCGCCGTCCAGCAGCGTCCGGAAGCTCCGCGCCGCCTTGGTCGGCAGACGCTTCAGATCGAAGCTCGCCAGATCCTTCTCCAGCGGCAGGCGCGATTGCCGTAAGAGCTTGGCGATGCGGTTCTCCCGCCGGCTCTGGCATTCCCGCTCGGCCAACTCCAACAGGTACTGCTCATAGCTGAGCGACTCCGCCTCCGCCCGCCGAGCTAACTCCTCGAAGCTCTCCCGCACCGAGGGCAGGTGCAGCTCCTTCAAACGCTCCACCAACATCGATTTCACATCCTTGCAATCGCTCATCGAACACCTCCGTGTTGGTAAGTAAGACGTCGAACAACGTCAAATCTGGCGGCGCCACGCGGCCTCCGGCCGTGGGGCAAGCCGCCTTCTCTTCGCTTCGCACAAACGCCTCCACGGCCTCGGCCGTGATCGGCGCCTCGGCATCCAGCAACATCCGCAAGGCGTCGTCCACCCGCGTTTCGCTTTCGTGCGCCGCCAACTGCAGAATCCGCAGGTACTCCTTCACACTGCGGCCGGGCCGGCTGCCCCCGAGGCTGTCGAAGGCGATCCGAAAACGGCTCGTGGGGAACAGCGACTCGCGGTAGCGGTAGTTCAAAAATGCGCCCGGCTTGCGCACGAGCTGGTCGATTACGTGCCGGTAATTGATGCAACACTTGCTCCGTCCTCGCAACCGCGGCAACCGCTCGACCTGCTGACCGCCGAGCCAGACTTCCAGGTGTTCGGCGTAGATCCGCACCTCCACCCGTTCCCCGATCAAACGGCTGTGGACCGAGTACGTGTTGTTCTGCACGCGGATCAAGCTGCCGCCGCTGACCCGCACGTCAACCCGCTTACAGGCTTCGCGCCGCCGCGCCGGCAAGGGACGCAGCACGCGACGCTCCTGGGCCAGTCGCTGCGTGCGCCCCGCATTCCGCTGCCCAGCGATCGTCTGCAGAAAGGCGGCGTACGACTCGCGGTCGGGAAAATCCCGGCTTCCCCGCAGCAGCAGCGCCTGCTCCACCGCCGCCTTGAAATGGCCGTGAGACGACTCTACGTCGCCATTCTCATGCGACTGCCTCGCATTGATCTTCTCCATCGCCAGGTCATAGTGCCCCAACAGCGCCTCATACCGCTGCGTGAACTCCTTGCTGTCCGAGAGGTTGTTGACCGCCGCGCTCAGCCGGTCGCTGCGGTGACGCACAGGAACGCCGCTCAATTCCCACAATGCATTCTGCAGCCCCTCGCTCAAGCTCTCCAGGCTCTCCGAAAAACAGATCGTCACCGACTCCCAATTCGAGTACGTCAGCACAAAGTGGTAGACCAGGTGCTCGAACGACTGGCCGCCGATCGTCACCCGCAACGAATTCATGTGCGTGAAGTCCGACGAGCATAAATCTCCCGGGTGATGCACCTGATCGAAGAACACCTCCTGGGCCGGGCCCGCGGTCGCCCGCCAACGCTTCACGCCGCGCTGAAAGGTCCGCAACTGACCATCCTGAAACCGGCCCGGATACTTCCGCTGGAGGTGCTCAAACAGCGCCTTGGCCTCCAGCCCCGGATTCAACTCCAACTGCTCCCGCACTTCGTCCCACACCTCCACAAAGGGATCATTGCGCGTCCGATGAGTCCGCGACTCCGCCAACTCGCTGGGCAAACGCCGCAGATCGCGGTACTTGCGGGCCGTCTTCTCGTCCATGTCGCAACCTCGCGCCGCCCGCGAAAGCGGCTTCCCTTCCGCCAACAACTTCCACAACTGACGAACTTCCCGATCCGTCGCCATCGCATGCTTCTCCTCGCGGAAAAACCTGCCGCCTTCGATGGCCGATCAGAAATACGGGAATCCTAATTGTCGCCGGCGCCGAGCAACACCTACCCCCACGCCCCCCATCCACACCACCCGGGAATCCTAATTGTCGCCGCCGGGAAAAGTAGTTGTCGCCATACACGGAGGTCATCGACCGACTTGCCGGTTTCGCTCAGCAAGCGCTCGACCTCGGCCGGATTGGGCTCCTCGCCCGTCGCAATGCCCGCGACCAGTTCGCGGTAGCTGGTGGTCGCAGTCTGCGTTTTCTGCTGCTGCAAGCCGACTAGCTTCTCGAAGAATGCCGTTACGCTCATGCTCACTTTCCTTTCCTGGGTTGGGACAACTGCTGGTACTGGAAAAAATCGTTCGTCCACAATTCCGTGAACGCCGCCGGCGGCTTGGTCGCCAGGATGTCGCGGAACAGCATGCCCATGCAGCGGGCCGGTTCGTCGCCCAACGCCGTCTGATAGCGCTGCGCCACCGACAAGCAGTAGGTGTAGCCAGCGCAGATTGCGCCGGGACTGATGTCGAAACCGACCAGCTTGGCGCGATGGCAGAGGTGCAGGCAGACCCGGATGAAGCCCGCTTCGTGCCCGTGATAAGGCAGGATGTCCTCGCGCGGCGGTTTCGCGGTCACATGGGCGACGATGAGCGCCTCGAACTTGAGCTTGTTCGAATCGACGCCGGGGCGGTCTTCGTAGACCGCCGGCCGGTCTAGAACATGGCCAAACTCATGAAGCGCTATTGCTTGGGTGCGGTAGGTCAGATCCTCGCCGTTGAAATCTTCCGCCAACGCCCGGTCGTTGATGACGATGCACGGCCCGCGGCCGCGATAGCCGGGGATGTGGTCGCAAAGGTACAGGTCAAGCGACGCCAATGTGTAGCCGTAGCACCCGTCGCCCGAGCCGCACTCCGCCGGCAGGATCGACTGCCGCAGCAGATATAAAGGAACGCCCTCCAGGTCGCGGGCAGCGACGGCGCGGCAGAGCGCCTCGGCGTCGGCCAGAATCTTGGCCATGTCGTCGCCTGTGTTGCCCGCTGTGGCGTTCCGGTGCGTAACTTGGCTCATGCGTTGGGTTTCTGAAAATTCGGACAAAGCAAACAAACAGTGCTTGGTATTGCGGCTGTTCCCGCGTGCCTCGCAAAGAAGCTGATTTTTTTGGAAGGACCCGCTAGTCCCCCGACATCCCGTTGTCTATGATTGGGGTGACGGGGTGGCCCCGTGGCTACCCGAAATTCCCCAGTTTTTGGAGACAGCCGTAATGCAACTTGCGATCATGTTTGACCCAGCCGATTTGCTCGACATTCGACGGGCAATCGACCATCTGACGAATCTGGCTGCCCAGGTTGACCGTACCGTGCCTGAGAATCGTGCCGCCGTGCGGGAGATCATGGAGTTGGCAAGCGGCGAACTTCTGCGGCTCGCACACCAGCACTTCGGCACGGACCGCTTCTCGCTTGTGACGCTTGCCGAACGTACCGGCCGCGAAGTTCCCTCGCTGCACTCGCTGGCAGCAAATCTTGGACGCGCTTGCGCACAGCGCCACGTTGAGGTTTTTGATCGCCACGGTGGCCAACCAATGGAACTCTCGATCCGTCCGGATGTGGCCCGCGTGATTTCCGAAACCACCGCCTGAAAGGAAAACCCATGATCTCGATTTCGAATCACGACGATGCACTGGTCCAGAACGTTCATCAGGCAATAGAGAATGCCTTCGCAAGCGCCGATGCTCCCGCGGCGGTCGCCAAGCGCATTGCGGCATTGGCAACGCGATATCGCAATCGTGGCCGGGAAGCAGCGAAGCGACGGCACCCGTTTCAGGGAGTTTGTGAGGCATCTGGGTTGCCTTTGGCTGTGGAACATGCTCACCTCGACGAACTCGAACCAGAGCGTGGTTATGACGGGCCAGTACGGTGGGTATGCCCGCGCGCCAATAACAGCGGCCGCTTCACCTGCGGAGGTTGTGGCTGATCGCGTCTTGCGCACGCCGCACACGACCAAGCCCCAGTGCGTGCGTCTGCGCACGCACCTGGGGGGTACTAGGGGGGCGCGTGCGCAGCACACAGACCTCATGCGACTACCTCGGGTTGGGGAGTCGTCGCCAATTGAACGGGTTGCGTTGCGCCAAAGCGCCAGCGGTGGATTAGCCCCTGCGCCTCGGCCAGCTTGAGCAGCTTGTTCGCTTTGCGTTCGGACAAGCCGGCACCCGTTGCCGACTGAATCACGGCCAGGATGGTTGCCGGCGTCTCGCTGACGAATTCCTCCGCAAACCGCTCAGCGTCCCATTTGGGTTCTGCTGGCTTGGCGACCGCCGGCTCGGTCTTCGGCCGGCGTCGCGGGCGTTCGGGCTTGAGCGCGGTGGGATCAAGCGACGGGTCGGGCGTCCAAACCGGGAACGTCCATCGCAAGCAGACCGGCTCAATCGGTGGCCAGGATCTTACGGCCGCATCCAAAACGACCGCATCATCGATTTCATGCGGACGCAAAATGAGGTGTGTATCGCAAGCCCGACTTTGGCTCCCTGCACCGGCACCTACGTCGGTGACTGACTTACCGGCCTGGTTGCCTTTGGAAACGTGATGCACTAGCACGAACGCGCAGCCGAGCATACCGGCGTAGCAGTCGAGCTGGTTGTAAACGTCGGTCAGATTGGCGTTGCTGTTTTCATCAGTGTCCTTCGGCAGAAACCGGTACAGCGCGTCCATGACGATGATCCGGAAGAATCCCGGCTGCAGTGCGTGGAAGTAGGACGCCAGGGAGAAAATGTCTTTCAACCGACCGCGCAGGTTGTCCACGAACACGCAAGCGGCGATTTCCGATAATGGAATGTTCCGCGCCTGCGCCACCTTCGGAATGCGGTTTGTGGACGTCTCAACATGCAATTCGTTGTCCAAAATCAACACGTTGCCTCGTTCGGTCTCGAACGTGCCGAGCCAAGGCCGGCCGGTCGCCAGCGAAAGCGCCAGGTCGGTGACCAGCCACGACTTGCCGACCTTGCTCGGCGCGATGAGGTTCGCCGTTTCGCCTTGCCGCAAGAGTCCGTGAATCATGGGCCGTCGCAGTTCAGGATGATCGCGGAGTAGTTGGCCGACGCTTTTGCACGCCGGCAGGATGACGTCGGTAGCGGCCGGCTGCACCCGTTGGCACTGGTGTTCGGCGTCACGAAGCCGCTTCAGAATGTCGGCATCCGACCAGGACGCCGGAAACGGCTGCACCCGCTCGTAGGCGCGAATGCAGGCGATGGCCTCGGCGTCGGAGAGATTGTGTTCCACCGCCCGGCAGCAGGCCGAGTACAAGCGGTGCGACCCGTCGTTGTGGTCGATCACCTTCATGGCCAGCATGGCCCGAAGAGACTCGGCCTGCCGATCCGGGCTTGGAACTGAGGAAGCAACCGGAATATTGGGCTGTGACCAGAGGCGAGCGCAGAGCGCATCGAGTTCCGCCTGCCGCCTGGCGACGTCCATTTCGCATTGAATCACGCTGCGGCCGGTGACGACGAAGAACCGGTCCTGGTCGTACACCTCGATCTCGCCGTCGCCGTTCGGCCCGAACCCGTCGCGCCGGCAGCGTGCAAACGTCGGCTTCGTCCCTTGTAGGAAGAGCTTCACACCTTTGCCCGAGGGCGATACTTCGGTATAGGTCAAGAACTCGTCAACGACGTCCTTTCCCCAGATGAACTCCCCTTGCTCATCGAGGCAGCGGTCGAGGTCGATGCCGGCAAACGGATCATCCTTAGTGAACACAAAGCCGACGCCGGCCAGGTTTTTCGAACGCAGGTACGCTTCGTTCGCCGCCTCGAACGTAGTCCAGGTTGCCCTATCAGTGGCGCTGGCGCTTCGAACCGCGCGAGCATCGATCGGCACCTTGGTCCGCTTGCCGTCGCGCTCGACGTATCGCCAGCAAACCCATTGCGGCCGGTCGCGCAGGCACTGCGGTACGTTTTCGATGGGCAGTTTCAGATCAGACATGCGTTTCCCCTGGGTTCTCAGCGCCGGCGCGCACCGCAACCGCCGTGAGTACATGAACCGCGCTTGCTGGCCGTGACTGTTACTTATGCGATTGAGCAGCCGGCTGTCCGCCACACGGCAATCGCTTTCGATACCCATTACCTACCGGACGGCGCGGCGAACTGTCGCATAAAGGCATTGCCGCATGCCGGTCACCACCGCCGGTTCAAATACCGCGCAACAATTCCCCTACTTGAAAACATCCGCAATCGGCGCGCGGTATGCCCCACAAAATCTCCGGATTCGCCGGGACACCGCGCCTCAATTGGTAGACCTACCCGGTTGGCGGCGTAATTGGCGAAGAATTCCGCGACCAAGGCGCTCGCTTGGCGATACGCCTGGGGTTCAAGCGGCAATCGCGTCTTCCTCAATTTGAAAACATCCGCATTGGACGCCGTCCGTGACCCGATAAATTCGCGGTTCGCGTACAAGGGAGGTCAGATGCCAGCGAGGCGCTGTTGAAGAAGCGGCTATCCAGCCGCGAGGTTGCCCGCGCCCTGGGTTGTCGACGCCCGGCCGGCAGCTAAAATCTCGGCCAGCGAATCGGCGTGGGCGGGCGGAAGCTCGAGCACGGCCGCGACGAACGTTTCGACCAGTTCGCTCAATGGTTCCAACGTGCGGCAGTCGCCCCGACTAAAGTCGAATTTAAGCCGTTCGGCGATAGCGTCGAACGGCTTTCTCTTTGTGGTGACTAGAGTTACGTCGCTAAGGGTGCGGTTCAAATAGACCGCGTTGAGTATTCGCCGCTGGGCCGCATCTGTCGAACCCTGCCAGAAATCCGTCGCCCGTTGCGTCCAGTCGAACACCGCGACGGCCAGTTCGCGCCGCGCCGGCGAGAGCTCGCCCGAACCACCCAACGCCTCCTCGACGCGTGCTGCTTCGGTTTTGAGTTCGTTCGACTTGGACTGGTATGCCGCTTCGTCCACGGTGCCCGCCAGATAGGCATTGAGCAATCGGTCCTGCATTCCCACGAGCTCCGACTTGCGTTTCTTCAGAATGGCGTTCTGCTGCCGATGGTGGGCCGACATATCGTCGAGCGAGCCCAGCAGGGCGGCGCGGAGGTTCTCGATTTCGACGGCCTTTGGCATCTGCAGTTTCACCAAGTCGTCCATGACCAGCCGTTCGAGATCGGCAGCCTTCCAGCGCAGCTTGGGATGGTCCGGACCGCGGTCGTTGTTGGCGCAGCGGTAGTAAACGTGCTCGCGCACGCCTCCGCCGCGCAGCTTCCGCCGGATGACTTCACCCGTGATCGCATGGCCGCAATAGGCACAATTGAAGATACCGCCGGCGAACGCGAGTCTCGGCTTGCCCGTGCGGCGGTTGCGGCCGCAGAGCACGTCCTGGCACTCGTCGAACGTGCCGCGCTCGATCAGGCGTTCGTATCGCCCCTCGAAGACCTGCCCGTTGCGACGCAGCTCACCGATGTAGAACCGGTTCTTCAGAATGTACGACAGTGCCGTCCGATGAAATCGCGGCTGGCTTTTGCGGAACGTATGCCCTTCCTGCTCGAGCTGATCGGCCAGGCTCTTGAAGGTGTGGCTGCCGGTAGAGTAGAGCTCGAAGATGCGACGAACCGCATTTGCCTTCTCAGGGTGAGGCTGCACGGGCGCATCGCGGTCGCTGGTGTTCATGTAGCCGAAAGGCGCTAACCCTGTCGGCCAGCCTTGGCGAACCTTTTCGTCCAAGCCCTTAAGCACGTCAGACCGCAGGTTGTCGCTGTAATACTGAGCCACCGCAGCCATCAAGTTGAACGACAGCGCACCGGCAGCGCCGGGGCCAAATTGGTTCTCGACGAACGCAAGCTGCACCCCGCAGGCGTCCTCCAGTTCCTGCAAGCGCACGGCGTCCCGCATGTTGCGGCAGACGCGGTCGAGCTTGTGGCTGAGAATTGCCTTGATCTTCTCGCGCTTGGCGTTCGCCTTGACCCAGGCGAACATTTCATTGAACGCCGTCCTCTCAGCGCCGCGCTTGGCCGACTCGGCCACGACGAACTCGCGGACCACTTTCCAGCCAGCGCGTTCCGCCCGTTCGCGGTTGGCCCGCAACTGGGCGTCGATGGAATAGCCTTCTCGTTGTTCGCGCGACGAGACCCGCGCCCAAATCACCACGTTCATGTTTCTCTCCTATTCTTGCTGGCGTATTGCAGGGCTTCGGCCAGGCGACGGATGTTGAGCAGGATTTCGATCACTTCCTCATCGGGAAGCTCGCGCCCATATGCCGCCGACCAAACCCGCTGCGATTCGGCAAACAGTTCCTGCGTGATCCACGGGTGGAGACGCAGGGCGTCGTTTGCTGCCGCCGGCGTTGCTTGTGAATGAACTGTTACCGAACCAGAAATTGCCGATTGAGATTCGTTGTCCAAGATGACCACCCTCCATTGCGCCACGGTAAGGGGAACAACGGGGTTCGGTCGATCAATCGATCGGTCGGTGGTTGGATGGGTGGGATGATCGCGACGCGCCAGCGCGCCGCGACGCCGCTAGAATGGCGGTTAGCCATGACAGGCCCTTTCGTTAACAAAGGGTGGTTGTGGTGAGAGCCGCCTCGGTGGTGCAAACACCTTGGCGGTTCGCTTTTTCGCGCGGCGACGTACCGCGCGAAACGCCAAGTTACCTCACGACTGCCGCAGGCCTCCAGCGAATTCTAATTGTCGCTAAAGGGGAATAGTAATTGTCGCCGAACAGGCCCACAGGGCGTTCGCGGGAGCGGTCGAACGAACGGTCCAACCGTAAGAAGAGGCCGCGGTGTGCGGCCTCTTGGGCATGGTGGTGGGGAACTAGGCCGCTACAGACCCAGCTCTTCCATCAACCGGTTGTGCTCTTCGACGCCGAGCATGTCGGTCAGCGTGTTGGCGAACCATTCGACCTGCAGCAGCGCTTGCATCGCGTCTTCGTTTGCGGGTCGGTAGAACGCCGCCGGTTGCAGGAATGCGATGATCGTGGCGACCGCCTCGGGCGAAAGGTTGTCGCGGATCACTTCTTCGAAGGCCTCTTGGTCGACCGCGCCGCTTTGTCGTTCGTCGTTCATGGGCCACCTCTTACTTGCCGCTGAGGGTGAAATGGCCGCGATCCGTCTTCTTGAAACGGGCGTCCTTCCCCTTGGTGTTAATGTCCCGCAGGATCGAGCTGTACAAGGTCGCGTCGGGCGTCGCGCCGCCGGGGCTCGACCAAAGCCCCTGCGCGGTCATGGCTTCGACCATCGCCTTGCAATTCATGGGTTCGCCAGCCTCGGCCAGAACCTGAATCGCCGCCTCAATCTGGCTAAGCTTCTTGGCGTCCGCTTTGGCGGTCGGCTTCGGGGCTTTGGTCGCCTTCGCAGGCTTCGTCACCTTGGCAGCCTTCGCCGTGCCGGCCTTGGCGGTCACCTTTTTCGTCGCAGTCTTCGTGGTCTTCATCGCTCGTTCCTTGCGGTTGGAGATTCCCGCCGGCGGGAAGTCCGCCAGCGACAGTCACACATGAGCCATGCGGGGCGGAACACAGCAAGCCATCTGGACCGGAAAACATCGCGAACGGTCCAACCATGAAAAGAGGTCGCGACAGGCGGGCGTTGTGGTGTTAACCGCCGTTGGCGCGAAACAACTTGCAATTGGCGGCAATTTCGCGTTTGGTCGGCAGGTATTCCAGCGGGCCGTTGTTGGCTCGCGTCGATGCCAATGGACTACTCACCGCATTCGTGAAACTCTGAGGTGCTTGGCTTTGTGGAGCGGTAGAGGCGTCGCTCGATGATTTGGCGACTGTCTGATTTAGGCCAAACGCTCTCCGGCAGTCGCCATAGGCGTGGCAGTCGAAAACTCCCGCCGCGCGATGCGCGCTTGATCCCGAATCCCTGATTGCGGCGGCCTCAATTGCACCGTAAACCGCTCCCTTCCAAGCAATGCGGTCATCCGATCAAGACGGAGCTGAAAAAACGGTTAGCTGTCCTCAATGCGAGCGCTTTGCCGCCGCTGAACGACTCAGCACACCTGCCGGCGCAGCATGGGAACTACGAATCCTACAAACGCAGCGACACGCCAGTGTCACCGCAGCTTCACCTCCGCCAAGTGAACACTGACCCGAGCGTTTTCCTCGGCGGGATAGCTAACCCACACGTGTCCGTCGTGCCATGCGAGTCCGGTATCGACGGGGAGTTCTGCGGTGGAGAGTTCAATGAGTTCGGTGAATTTTCCGGTCGCCGGATGGAATTCGCAATGGCAGGTGCGGAACTTTTTGCCGTCATACAACCCAACCGTGGCGATGACCCGTTTGTCGGGCAGGCAGAGGAAATTGGCACGCCGGACTTGCTGGTCCAGCACCTTCCACCCCCATTTGTTGTAAGGGGCTTGGGACTTCACACCAACCCGGAACCTACTTTTCCGCTGTTTTACCTCTCCCCCGCCCAAATCTGAGTCAAGAGGCCGGGCCGGTGGAAGCGATTGCGGGTGTCGTCGTCATCGTGCCGATTTATCATGCCAGGCTGGCGATAGGTGACGAACCGGCGAGCGGCTTCGGAGCAGTCGAAAAATCCGTCGGACGTGACGGCCAGCCAGTCCTTGTCGCCGTCGAAGCGGTAGAGCCGAAAACGTTCCTTCCCGGTGGCCGGATCCCACAGCCGGGTCGAGCCGTCGTGCGATGCGGTCCATAACTGTTTGCCGTCAGCGCTCAGAGCCACGCCCGCGACCCAGCCTGAGTGCCCCTGGAAGGTCTGACGTTTCTGGCCGGTGGCCGCCTCCCACAGGATCGCCGTCCTGTCCTTGGACCCGGTGACGACCAGTTTCGCGTCGGCGCTCAGGACCACGTCCGTCACCCCGGCGGTGTGCCCTGAGAAGGTCTGGAGTTTTTTGCCGGTAGCCACTTCCCAGAGGATCGCCGTCTTGTCTGCCGATCCGGTGAGCAGGTGCTTGCCATCGTGGCTGAGGGCTACACTCATGACACTATCGGCGTGCTTGAAGGTTCGGAGTTCTTTACCGGAGGCCGCGTCCAATAGGAACACAGCGTCGCCAGATGCGGCGAAGAAGAGCTTGCCGTCGTGGCTGAGGGCCAAGTCACTGGTACCACCCCACTGGTCAAGATCCCAAAGTTTCTTACCGGTGGCCACTTCCCACATGACCAAACGCAAGTCGTTCCCTCCGCTGGCGAGGAACTTGCCGTCGCCGCTCAGGGCCACGTTCGGCACAACGTAGGTGTGCACGTTGCGGAAGGTCTGGACCTGCTTGCCGCTGGCCGTCTCGAACAGGATCGGCGTGATGCCCACCTGACCGGTGGCGAGTTGTTTGCCATCGCCGCTCAGGGCTATCCCCATGGCATCGAACGTGTGGAGGACTTTGCCGCTGGCGGCCTCCCACGCGATTGCCTGGTAGTCATCCGACCGGGTGACGACCAGCTTGCCGTCGCCGCTCACGGCCACGTCCGCAACGGCGCCGAGGGGGCTTTCAAACGTCTGGAGATGCTTGCCGCCGGCTGTCTCCCACACCGTAAAGCGGTCGGTGGATGCCGTGGCGACGGACTTGCCATCGGCACTCAAAGTCACAAAGCGAGCATCCATCTGCAAGGTGCGGACCTTCCTCCCGGTGGCGGTTTCCCACAGGATTACCGGTCCGGGCAGTATTCCTCCCGTGGCAAGCTGCGTGCCATCGGCACTCAACGACACGCTCGTGAGGAATTGGTACGGCCCCTGGAAGGTCTGCAGGTGATTGCCGTCGGCTGCATCCCACAGAATCGCCGTCCCACCCTTAACGCCGGTCAGGACGTGCTTGCCGTCCCGGCTCAGAGACACGCTGTTGACGAAGTTGTTAAGCTCGAAGGTGCGACGTTTCTTGCCGGTGGCGGCGTCCCACAGGATCGCCCGCATGCCCCCCGCGGTGACGACGCGCTGGCCGTCGCCGCTCAGACCCACGTGCGAGACCACGCCGGTAAGCCCCTCGAAGGTTTGTATCCTTTTGCCGGTGGCCGCGTCCCACAGGATCGCTGTTTTGTCCTGCGAACCGGTCACGACCTGCTTGCCGTCGTCGCTCAGCGCCACGCTCGTGAGCGCATCCTTGTGGCCTTCGAAGGTCTGGAGTTTGTTACCGCTAGCGACTTCCCACAGGATCGCGGTCTTGTCCCACGACCCGGTGAGGACGGACTTGCCGTCTCCGCTCAGCGCCACGCTCGTGACCCAATGGGCATGCCGGAAGGTTTGAAGTTGCTGACCGCCGACCGCGTCCCACAGGATCGCCGTTGAGTCCTGCGAACCGGTGAGGACGCGTTTGCCGTCGCCGCTCAGCGCCACACTTGTGATATTCCCGGTGTGCCCCGCTTGGAGAACAAATTCAAGTCGGGGCTCTTGCGCTGGGGCGAGGCTCGTCAAGGAGGCAAGAACCAGGACAGGCAGGAAGTGAAGTTTCAATCGCATAGCGGAACTCCTGTAAGACCGAAAAATCGCAAGGGTGAGGCGCGTCCGCTCGCCTCGACCGGACCTAAGGTCTCCTTCCGCTCACATTTCGCCCTTCTTTGCCGCCACACGTTCGAAGTTTAGCTTCTTGCCATTCTTCGCTGTAGCCACTAAGACCTCGTCGGTGAGCATGAAGATCGTGAGTTCTTCATCCATCGCCTGGTCCCCGATACTCATGAAGAGCTTGTACCCATCGACCTTGTAAGTGCCGGCGGCCTCATGCGTCTTGCCGTCGAATTCGCCGGTGACGCTCAACGTCCCATCCGCCTTGAATTCCGCGGACGCGATCCAGGATTTCGCCTCCTTATCCGACGACTTCCACTTGCCGATCAGCTTCTGAGCGTCCACCTCGAAATTGCGATCGCGACCAATCTTCTCCGGCCAGGTCACGTTCTTGGCGCCGGCGGCGCGGACGAGACCGACGAGCGCCTGAAAGGATGGGCCGCGGAACCGCTCTGCGGGAATCACATGCACCTCGCGCTCCGGATCTTCTTCCAGCATGCCTTTCAAGCGGGTGGCCAGTTGAAATGAACTCAGCGCACGGCCCTCAAGCCGGAACTGACCATCGACGCTGATTTCGACAACGATCCGATCGGCACTCGCGCCTTCGATCGGCCACAGGCTCTCGGGCAACTCCCAAACGCGGAGGTCATAGTCACCGTTCTTCGGAAAAGACTGGGTGACATGATCGTAGGGCTCTCCGCCTCCGCCAGCGGCCAGTTTGCCATCGGGGCTGACGGCGAGTGTTTGCGTGTGCGGCGTCGTACCTGCCACCTGAGCGATTTCGCGTGATTCGGCCAGCGACCACACTCGCCACGTCTTATCGACGCTGCCGGAAACCACATGCCGGCCGTCCGGCAAGAAGGCCACCGATTGCACCCGCAGCGTATGTCCATTCAGCCGGTGCGTGACCTCTTTCGTTTGCAAATCGACGATCACCACCGGATCGGACGACGCTACGGCAGCCAGGCGGCCGTCGGGCGAGAGCGACAACGTGCGGACCTCCATACCCAATTCAATCGTCGAGAGGAGCTCGCCGGTTTCGACGTTCCAGACGCTGAGATGCTTCGCCATTCCACCCGTTACCAGGCGCTTGCCATCGGGCGTGAAGGCCGCGGCCATGATCAGTCCACTCTTGGAATCGAGCGTTCGCACGAGTTCCTGCGTTTTGGTGTTCCAGATGCGGGGCATCAGATCTTTGGCCAAAAGGGCAGGGTCCTGGACGAAGCTTGCGGCGCTCGACATCAGCAGCGAGCCATCCGCAGACATCGCGAGCGTCTGCAAAATCGCTTCGGGACCTTTAATCGTGTCGGTGGTTGTCAGGTCTTTGTTCCAGAGCCGGATCTGCCCGTAGGAGTCGCCCGTGGCAAACAGCCCCGCAGCGGGGGCCGCCGCCACCACGGTTACGAGCCGATCGTGCTCCGTGAGGGCCTTAATGCGCTTCCCCTGACGAGCATCCCAGACGTACTCTTCCCCCTGGAGCCCGGCCGAAACGAACCGCGAGTCGTCGATGAACGCCAGACGCTCGATCGAGCCCGTATGCCCCTGGAGCCGATGAAGTTCCTTGATCGTCTGGTCAGCACGTTTGTCCTGCTCATCCAGTGCCCGTCGCGTCCGCAGGACACGCACCTTGGCCCCGGCTGTCTCGGCGACGCGGCGGACTTCATCGATCCCCTCGGTGATTCCTGGAGCGGAAAACCTGATGTTTTCCGCGACTTCGATCTGCACCGGTAGGTTTTTGTTCTTCGTAATGGCCTCCCGCACGTTGGGAAGCTGATCTTTCAGAAACCCGGTGGCGTCAAATCCTGGTCCTTTGATGTCGAGCGTCTGCTGGCCCGATTCTTCGACACTGAAAACGATGCGAATCTGGGACCACGCCGGCCGGGTGATCCACCTGGCTCCCGTGATGCGGGCGATATTCTCGAGTTGATCGACGTGCCCAACGATGGTCCAGGATTTGTTCTTCGGCAAGTCGATGATGACCTCGCGATCGGGATTCTCCTGGAGGGCTTCTCTCAGCTTGCGGCTCAGCTCGGCCGGCGCCACGATGCGGCCTTCAAAGAGCATTCCAAACTCGTCGTTCATGCCGATCGTGAGTGGATCAGCTTCCGGCGAAGTCTGTTGGTGCAGCGGTTTGCCCTGCTCGTCCAACTCGATGATTTCGATCTTGCGGAACTCGACGACCGTTTGCCCGCCGCGTTGTTGCAACAAGATATGCCCTTGCGAACCCGGCTTGCGCTTGAGGCTTTCTGATGCGACGCGACCGTTTACTTTGCTCATGATATGGCGGTCACGAGCGATGATTTCCAAAGTGAACCATTCGTCCGGGGAACCCATGCCGGAGGGCGTTAGGATCCAATCCTCATCGCTGCCATAAACTTTAATGCTCCCAGTTTGACGTCCTGTTTTTGCGGGATCGAAAGTGATGTTGACTTCGGCCTGATTGCCCCACTGGGTCGCAACGTCAAAGATTATTCCGCCATCGGCACTGGCAGATCGAACACGGGCCTCTAACCGCAAATGAAAGTTTTTGTAGTCGTTTCGATCTGTCATCAGAAACGTGTTGTCGTCGATCTCTAGCTTGGCATCGTTCCCAATCAGGACACCATTATCAACGTGCCAGTTGCCGGGCCGATCGGGGTGCGGTTTCCAACCCGTTAAATCAAGCCGGTTAAACAGCGGAGTCCAGTTTGAATCCCTAGCGACATCGCTCTCAGTGGGTCCCAGGCTCTCCGGCAATCGCCAGACGCGAATCGCATAATCACCGTCGCCTTGGTCGTCCACGTTATTCCCTTCGGGCACACCACCACCGCCGGTGATCACATGACGTCCGTCGGGCAGCAGAATGGACTGGTTGACGTAGTGCGTCGTCGCTTCGTGACGATCGATTTCTCGCCGCCCGGCCAGGTCCCAAATCCGCAGCGTGCGATCCAAGCTGCTGATGATCAGGTGGCGGTTGTCAGGGGTGAAATGAAGGTTCCCGATCATCGCTCCCAGTTTCGGCAACGCGACGCTCGTTTCATTCTTCAGGTTGTCAATGAACACAACCCCGGTACGATCGCCGACCGCCAGAAATTGTCCGTCGGACGACCACGCCACGCTGGTCACCGAACGCGTGCGGCTGGATTTGTTGT
Source organism: Pirellulaceae bacterium (assembly GCA_024102795.1). GTDB lineage: Bacteria > Planctomycetota > Planctomycetia > Pirellulales > Pirellulaceae > JAGFJK01. The sequence continues at coordinate 25,768 of JAGFJK010000088.1, read as the reverse complement.
GGATCTTCTCCCTCGTCTTCAGATCCCAAACCGTGACGGTCGTTGTCGATAAGCCAATCGCGAGTTGGCTGCCATCGGGCGAGTACGCAAGGCAAAAGATAAGTCGTCCTTTGGTTGTCTCCTCTCCCAGTTGAAATTGTTGCTCTCCGGTTTCCACGTTCCACAACCGCACGTGGGCTTCGTTACAACCCGTGGCAAGCTGTTTGCCATCGGGCGAGAACGCGAGGCATTGAACCGTTCGTTTGCCGTATTCACCCACTTCCGGCTGTGCAACAAAACGCCGAATCGTTCGTCCGCTCAACAAGTCCCACACGATCACCACGCCGCTCCCGTCGCCGGTCGCCACCGTTTTTCCATCAGGAGCAATGGCTACGGAGTACAGTGGTACTGAATGCTCGCGGAAGCAAAGTACCTCGTTCTTATGCGAAACATCCCAGACTCGGGCGGTACCGTCGTGGCTAACCGAGACAACGTGGCGGCCGTCCGGCGTCGTCGCCAGTTCCTGGATGCGTCCTTCATGACCTTGGAGGCGGTGGACAAGTGTAATTTCGCCTGTCTTGGATGCCCCCGACCACGCGGGCCGCGTGATCCGTTTTGCACCTGCCATTCGTGCGATTTGCTCGATTTGATCGATGATCGGTACGACTACCCACGGTTCTTTCGCGATGTCGATGACAACTTCGCGTTCGGGATTTTCGTCGAGGGCTTTGCCGAGTCGGTCCGTAAAATCTTGGGGCGTCACAACGCTGCTCTCGAACCGAAACGTGCCGCCTTCGACCATGCCAACGACCAGCGGTGTCTCGCGCGGTTCTTCGTTCGGCAATCGTTTCACGCTTAATCGCTGGCCGTCCTTGCTGACGACGACTTCGCCCGGCAGCAACTCCACCTTGAGCGCAATTTCGTCGCCGCGACGGAGCTGAAAGCTTTCGGTCTCAAAGGAAAATTCGCCGCGACGAACGACGAGCTTGGGAGCGCCGGCCCTGATCGTCAGCGGCGTGTCGCCGTCCTGCATCGAAATGGTTCGCCCGCTCAGCGTGACTTGAAGACTTTCGTCAGCGACTTCGACCCGCACGACGCCGTGATCTGTTTGGATGTAATACACCACCGCGGCAACCAGGGCCGCGAGAAACAAGAACGCCGTCGCCACCAACGTGCGCGGGCGAACGCGAGCGCGAACCGTCTGTGTCGCCAATACCGCCGCCGGCTGCTCCGTGAGCGGCGTGCAATTGGCAAGCGCCTCCGCAACTTCGCCCGGCGTTTGATAGCGATCCGCCGGATCCTTCCCCAGCATCTTTTGTACGATCAGCACAACTTCCTGCGGCACATCGTGGCGAGAATCAGCCAGCGACCGCGGCGCATGCTCCGCATGGGCCTTGATCTTGTCGAGTACCGTTCCGGCTGCGAACGGCGGTTGCCCGGCAAGCAGCGCGTAGAACGTGCAGCCCAGACTGTAAATGTCGGCACGAATATCGGCCGCGTGGGAATCGCGAGCCTGCTCGGGAGCGATGTAGTCGGGCGTCCCCATCATCGCGCCCATCTGCGTCAGTTGCTCCAGCGCGTGGCCAGGGACGCTCGACATCGGGGCCGATGACGCGTTCGACTCAATCACTTCTTCGGCAGCCAAATCGCTTACGAAACTCGCCAGCCCGAAGTCGAGAATTTTTACCTCGCCCGCGGCAGTCACCATCAGGTTGTGCGGCTTGATGTCGCGGTGAACCATCCCCAGCGTATGGGCGTGCTGCAATCCCGCGGCCGCCTGGCGGATATAATCGCAGGCCACGCTGACCGGTAGGGCGCCGCGCTGGCGGAGCACCTCGTGCAAGTTCACGCCATCGACAAACTCCATCACCAGAAAGTGCAGATGGCCTGCTTGTTCGGCGTCGTAAGCGGTGACGATGTTGCCGTGATGCAGCCGAGCGGCGGCTTGCACTTCGCGGTGAAAGCGGCGTACGGCGGCTTCGTTCTGCACCAGCTCCGGCTTGATGACCTTGAGCGCCACCGGCCGGTGCATCAGCTTGTGTTGCGCTTGGTAAACATCCCCCATGCCCCCATGCCCGATCAGTTCCGCTACTTCGTAACGCGGATGCTCACGCAGCTCACGCGGTAGATCGATCGGCGTACTTCGCGCTTGCTGGGTGCCGGAAGCGACATCCATCGTAACGTGGGGCAAATCGAGTTGCACGGCGGGCGATGGCGAATCGTCATGTCCGGCAAGTGAGAGAGGCGGCGGCGATTGGCGGACCAACCCCACAAACGTATCGTCCTGCAATCCAACGATGGTTTCCGAACATTCGCGACAATCGTTCAGGTGCTCTGCGATCTCCGTGGCCGCCGCCGGATCGAGCTTGCCCAGTCCGAACGCCACAAGCTGTTCGCTCTTCGGATGGATTGCGGATTTGTCGGCCATGAGTTAACCTCGCTGGGGGGGGCGGCAGCGGCTTCGCACAAGTAGAGTGCAGTAGCCGGCGGTTTCCTCACGCCGGCCAGGGAAAAAATTCTGCAAAAATCCGTCTGCAGCCAGATTAAGGCGAATCCACCAGCCCCGATGCTTCTCGCCGCAGGGCGCTGAGCACCCGGTTGCGGGCCATGTATACCGAACCGAGTGCCATTCCGAGTTCGGCGGCCACTTGCTCGGCAGATTGGCCGTCAAACATTTGCCGATGAAATGCCGTCCAGGTTTTGGGGAGAAACGTCGGTCGCACTAGTTCCAACAGCCGCGCGATCACGTCGCGGTCGTGCTGCTGGTTCCAGATGCGGCTGAGTCGGCTGGTTTCGTCCTCAAGCTGGTGGAGTTGCTCCAGCACGCTGGTGCCTCCCACGGCGAGCTGCCGATTGCCATTCGACCGCCAAAAGTGCCGCAGTCGATGAACGACCAGCGTTCGCAGCCAACGTCGAAATGCCCCGGGCCGCTGATTGTGGTCGAATTGAGAAATCTCCCGAGCGACGACGGCCAGCACGTCTTGAATCAGATCCTCGGCATCTGCATCTTGCACGCCGTAAGGCCGCAGCCACCCCCGCATCAGAGGCGCATACAGGTTCACCAGTCGTTCCCAGGAACTTGAATCCGTGGGTTGACGAACCCGGGCGAGCAGGCTGAGCGACGTTTCGTCCATTGGCGAGCAGATCCTCCGGGCCATTATCCCCTATCGGTTCGGCTGCGCCAAATACGAACTAAAGGCGTGCCGAAGGGGGTTTTCCTGAACGGGAGCAACCGACCGCGGGGCGCCGGGTTGCCGGCCCGGCGGCAGCAACCGTTCAACCTCGGCCGGGTTGGGCTCCTCACCCGTGGCAATGCCGGCAACCAACTCCTGGTAGCTGGCGATGGCCGTCTTCGTCCGCTGCTGCTGCACGCCGACACACTTCTCGAAGAATGATGTGACGCTCATAGGGCTCGAAGAAAGGCGGCGGCGACATGCCGCTTCACGCTTCCCACAGTGGGCATTCGACGCACCGTCTATCGCAACGAACTCGGCGAGCGAATCGACGTGCGCCGGCGGAAGTTCAAGCAAAGCCGCGACAAACGCGTTGACGAGTTCGTTCAAATGTTCCACCGTCGGGCAGTCACCCCGACGGATTTACATCGTCATATTCCGTCAGTGGTTGCGAACGTGACTGCTGGCGGGATTTGAATCTCCATTGTCGGCGATCGCTCGCTTCGCGCGCCAACCGAGGTCGCTGATGACCTCGATAAAGCTTCCCGTCTCGTCCTTCACAAATCTCAGAGTCATTGCGTCTTCGATGGTGAAGCACGCGTCACCCGACTTGGGATAGAGATTCACTTTCTGAGCATAACCCAGAATCTGAGCCGACAGGCGGTCGCCGTTCCGCGTGATGCTGAGCGTCCATTCGCTGGGGTGCGACAACGAGATTCGATATCGTCCCACAAATCGCTCGAGTTCGGCCTGGGAGAGACGCGCAACTTTCTTGACTTCAGGGCGGAAAGCATACTCCGGCCACTGGTATTCGCGGGCAATGGCCCAGAGCAGTTCTCGCGCCAGCCGCCAGCCCTGGTCCCCGTTGGTCATGATCACGGCCCCTTGACCGCCACTCAGATAGGCCTGCATCTCGCATTGGTAGCCAGGATTGCTGCCGCTGTGAAAGAAACGCGTCGGCGGCCTTCCAATCAGTCCGACGCCCAGGCCCCATGAGGGCGGCGGCTGCTCGGAAATCCCTTCCCTGATCGCAATCACCTTCGAGTCGCGGTCATCCTCGGGCCCCTGAATGGAGAACATCTCGCTCATCGTTGCGGGCAGCAGAATTGACTGCTGGGGGCTCTTCCTGACCTTTTGGAGTTCGATGGCGAATCGCGCCAGATCGGATGGCGTCGTCCACAACCCCGCAGCGCTGGTCGCGGGATAGAGATTCCAGTTGCGCGGCAGTTGCTTTCCGTTCAACTGATGTCCGACGGCCGCCCGGAGCCTGAGTTCCGGCGACAGGTCCTGATCGAATGAACTGCTGTCCATCTTCAGGGGTTTGAGGACGAGTTCGTCCGCCAGCATTGGGAACGGTTTGCCCGAGACGTCTTCCAGCAGTTGCTCCACGAGGCAATAGCCGCCCCCTGAGTACGCGAAACGGCTGCCCGGCTCAAAGCCGACTCGGATTGGCGCCGGCGTCCATTCGCCGGCTTCCAGAACCTCGCGCAAGGTCGGCAATGGCTGATTCGGCGCCGCGCCACGAAAACCCGCATAGTCGGTGAGGCCGGCGTGATGGCTCAGCAGCAAACGCAACGAAACCTTCTTGTCCGCTGTCAACTCATTATCCGGCAGCTTCCAGGACCGCAGTGTGCGATTGACATCGTCGTCCAGCCCAAGCGATCCCTGCTCGACGAGTCGCAAGGCAACGACGGCCGCGACCGATTTGCTGATGGACGCAGCCTGAAAGAGAGTGTTGGTTGTGACAGGCTTCTCCGTACCAACTTCGCGCACACCGTAACCGCGGGCCCATGCGATCGCACCATGATCGATCACCGCCACGCTGACGCCGGGCACCTTGTAAAACTTCATGCGGTCGGCCAGGCGCAACCGCTCCGCGGCAAACCCTTCAAGCACAATTGCGGGTCGTAACCCTGACTCGACGCGTTCCACGCGAACCGAAACAGGTTCCGCAGTAACGCCGCTGCCGACAAGTTGAAGCAAGATCTCGCAACACAGCCACGGGGCGACATGGACCATTTGACGTTCTCCCGATCAAAACGGCCGCTCAGAGTACGACGAGCCAGGAATGGTCGCAAGTGCTTGCCCTGCAGTACACACCTGCGTTGGCGAAACGCAAGTCGCCGACGCGCACTCGACCGCACGCGCTGTTTGCCAAGGTGCCCATCCGCCTAGGTGTTCGCGGCCCCGGCAGAGCATCTGGTCGCCATCGCACAAAGAGCGGAAGGCTCTTGGAATCCTGGCGCTGGCGTTCCGCCCGCAGTCGGCGGATCACGGCGTCAACCTGGCGGCGCGTCGCCAGCCACACCCGCTGCTGGAGCGAGTCAAACTCCATTGATAACGTCTCCCGCGACCGGTCCGTTCGGCGCATATGGATGCAGCGCCTCGAAGCCGCCTGACGAACAGCTTGGCGCCTGTTGCCCATCGTATCCAACCCGCTGATCCCCGGCCACCATTTTTCTTTCCCCCTCCGCCGGACCACCCGGCCACCGCCATCGACAATTCGCGGCCACCGCCGGCCACCACGCGAAAATGGCCCGGCCAGAGGCCGCGAGTGCCACCCAGCCATTCGAATTCTGGGTGTCTGACCAGTTGCCAGTGGGTCACCTTGCTGCTGATCGTCCTGTTCGCGGAACTCTGGCTGCGAGCCCCGTCAGAACCAGCGGATTCTTGTTCCTGAATTGCAAACAACCCGTTTCAGATGGTAGGTTCGACACTGAGCGAAGTCTCCCAGGCCAAGGGAGCCTGGCACCAGGCTTCCTACGGGTTGTCCTCGACGCATGACCATTGGACAGCAAGCCATGTCCGAGCTCCATGATCCCCCGGGCCACCTGATACAGACCGGCCATCACTCGCGCGGCCGTCGTCTGGTCTGGGGGCTGGGACTGCTGGCGGGAACTCTGGTCATGGCGCTGGTCTGCGGCATGGTGATCCTGGGAAGATGGTTCGTGGCTGAAATCAGCAAGGCCGATCCGATCCCCGGGATTGCGGTCAACGTCGACCCGGGCAACGCCGTCGACGCGAAGAGAATCGATCACGCCACCCGCTCCTTTCTGCACCGTCGGCTGCGCGCCGCCGGTTTCGATCGGCCGGGTGTGGGACCCTTGCGGATCGACGTCAAGTTCAAAAAGATCGGCACACTGCAATACCAAACCAGCACGACCACCGTGACCGCCGACCGAGTTGAGGTCGAAGTCACCTTCTTCGACGGCAGCGGCAGGCAACTCGGGAGAGTCACCGCTCAACCGAAAATGTACGCAACCGAGCAGTACAAGTACGACACCGAGATCAGCTTGAACCAGGCGGCCTATGGTCGTGCCGTGAGCGAGATCTTGCACATGAAGCTTCCGGGGCCGGAGATCGCCAGAGGCCGCCGCGAAGGTGCGGAAAGCGTCTCTCGGGCCGGCAGGCCCCCGTCACTGCCGAGGCAAGGTGGTGTTGAGCACACCGCCGAATCACGAGCCCGGAGTCCCGTCGCCGAAAGGCCCGCCCGTCGAGATCCACATCTGCTCGTGCACATTCCGTTCGAGGAGGAGGGCGGCAACGAGATTCGCAACGCCGGGCTGATCGGCTGGACGGGCGAGGTCGTCGGACCAGCTCGGTGGGTTGATGGGCCGGTCGGGCGCGCGTTGCGGTTTGATGGCGGCACACACGTCGATTTCCGCAACATGGCGCCGTTCGAGCGTACCAGCCCCTTCTCGATCAGTGTTTGGGTCCGCAGGACCAGTGACAAAGGAATGAAGATCGTGAGTCGCCTGGACGAGTTGGAACGCGGCTATGATTTGGCAATGATCCGCGGAGTGGTCTGGTTTCAACTGCTTCACAGCTTGCCGGACAATTGCCTGCAGGTAACGACCGCCGCGGCCATTCCCCCGGACACGTGGCGGCTCGTGGTCGCGACCTACGATGGTTCAAGCCGGGCGGCCGGAGTTCGAGTGTACGTGGATGGCCAGGTTGTCCGGACGAACGTGCGGCGTGACAAGCTGACGCAGACGATTGTGTCTAACGGCCGCTTCCGGATTGGGAAACACACAAAAGCCAGGTACGGAGATTTCGAAGGCTGCATCGACGACGTGCGGATCTTTAATCGCGAACTACCGGCGTCCGATGTGATCGAACTCTATCGGCAGTCTTCGCTCGTGGAGCCGCCCGCCGACGAAGCGACGTCGCAAGATTGACGCAGAATAGGGTTCATGCCGCGTACCATTCATTGTTCTTCAATCGCGCGCCGCAGTTGTCGCTAGACTCCTGGTGACAGTTCTGGCAAACTCACGTGGCGTGGGCGGCCGTGTGGCAACTCGCCCGATTGATTCGAGCGTCACCTTCGATCACGGGAGTTGTCGGGATGGAGAAAAGCAGAGACCGTTGTGTCAGCGTAACGATGACCAGGCGATCGCAAGTGCTCCCCACGCCAGGTTGTAAATGCCGGCAGCCCAGAGCCAACGACTTGCCCGAAGTGGCGATTGGGTCAAGCCAGGCGAGGAACTCATGCCACTCTCCCTATTTACGATCAAGGCGAGGCTCCCGACGCGTGGGTCTCTGAGCCGGCCGCCTCGGTCACGACGCCGCGCGGCGGTGCCGAATCACCTTCGGACTGTTCGGCAGCGCGGCCCGGCAGTTTCATTACGGCACGCAATCGCAATCGGCGTGGCCGGCCGTCAGGAAGCCATCCAGTCGACCGGCCACGGTTAGTTGGTGCGCTGGGCCTTATCCGCCGTTTGAATCGTCACAGTACGATTGAGAACCCATTCGGCGTATCCTTTCGGCGAGCGTGCATGAGATTTTGCCCGCAGGGCGTGACAATGGGGCGGTCTGCCCGTCACGCTCCGGGGAGGATGGCCGCTGCACAGGGGGAGCGGCGCTGAGGGCACCAGGCTGGATTCCCATACCCCGGAATTGACCTGACCCTTTCGCCTTGTTCGGTGACGGCGCGGCTGGCGGGACTTAGGTGGTCGGTTTACGCCATAGAAGCGCGCCACGTTGATGCTATAATCCATGGCCGACGGTCACAGTCCTGTTGGTTCGCCGAGCAGTTGGTCAAAAAACAGGCCACCGCAGTGACTCGCCTCGTCGAGGAGTAACCTGGCAACCGCGATTTGTTGAATCCCTGCACGATGTCTCCGTGCGAGGGCGATCACAACGGCAAGCGACACACACCACAACACCACCATCGCCAAGAAGCTTCCATGAAATTGACCAGCCTGTTGATCGCTTTCTTTGTGACGCTCAATGTCGCTTTGGCCGCGGACAACGGCCAGAGTGTGACTGTCCCGGATTTCACTCAGGGGGATGCCATTCCCAAGCAGGCCAGGCACGACTGGAACCTGGGAGCGAGCGGGGCCAGAGGTTGGATCTTTTGCGATCGTCTCGTGACAACGGATGCGCGGCAGATTGCGATAACTCAGGTCGAGGCAGGTTCTTCGGCGGATGGAGTGCTCGCGGCGGGCGATGTGCTGCTGGGAGTTGGCGGCCAGGCTTTCTCATACGACCCGCGCACGGAAATCGGCAAAGCGCTGAACGTTGCTGAATCCGAGGCCGGCGGTGGGAAGCTGACGCTCACTCGCTGGCGGGCGGGCAAAACGGAGGAAGTGATCGTGACACTGCCGGTGCTCGGCAGCTACAGCGCGACGGCGCCGTTCGACTGCCCCAAGTCGAAACGGATCCTCGAACAAGGCTGCGCGGCGCTCGCCGCGCGCATGTCCGATCCCAATTACACCAAGGGCCCCAACAGGGAACCGATCACGCGCTCACTCAATGCCCTCGCGCTGTTGGCCAGCGGCGATTCAACATACCTCCCTTTGATCAAGCGGGAAGCCCAGTGGGCCGCCAACTTCTCAGACAACAGCATGCAGACCTGGCGTTACGGCTACGTTACGATGCTGCTGTCCGAGTATGTGCTGGCGACGGGCGACGATTCCGTGCTGCCCGGGTTGAAGCGACTGGCTCTGGAAGCCGCCCAGGGACAAAGCGCGGTTGGCTCGTGGGGGCATGGGTTCGCCAGGCCCGATGGCCGACTTGGTGGCTACGGCATGATGAACTCCCCTGGCCTGCCGCTGACGATTTCACTGGTCATGGCGCGCGAGGCCGGCGTCAAAGACGCGGCCGTGGATCGCGCGATTGAACGCAGCGCGCGGTTGCTGCGGTTCTATATCGGCAAGGGAGCAATTCCCTATGGCGACCATCATCCGTGGATCGAGACCCACGAGGACAACGGCAAGTGCGGCATGGCCGCGGTCCTGTTCGGCCTGCTCAACGAGCCCGCGGGAGCGGAGTTCTTTTCTCGCATGAGCGTCGCGTCGCACGGCTCCGAACGAGACACCGGACACACGGGAAATTTCTTCAACATCCTGTGGGCGATGCCGGGGCTGGCTCCGTCGGGCCCGCAAGCCACCGGCGCCTGGATGCGGGAGTTTGGCGGGTGGTATTTTGATCTCGCGAGACAAGCGGACGGAACGTTTCCGCATCAAGGTCCGCCGGAACCCGATCACGACAGGTACGCCGGCTGGGACTGTACGGGATGTTATCTGCTGGCGTATGCGCTGCCTCTCCGAAAAATTCTGCTGACCGGCAAGCAGCCCGGCATCGTCCCGCAACTGGACGCCGCGGCGGCGCGGGCTCTCGTTTCCGACGGACGCGGTTGGAGCAACAGGGATCGCCACAGCGCCTACGACCAGTTGAGCGAAGATCAGCTCATCGAGCGTCTGGGCAGTTGGTCGCCGATCGTGCGCGAGCGAGCAGCGCTGGCTCTGGGGCGACGCCAAGAGGCGCCCGTCTCGCGCTTGATCGAGCTGCTGGGATCTCCGCAACTCACTGCTCGCTATGGCGCGTGCCAGGCCCTGATTGTCCTGCGCGGACGCGGAGCCGCGGCGGTTGATCCGTTGCGAGCGTCCTTGCAAGCGGAGGACCTTTGGCTGCGGATCAAAGCCGCTGAGGCGCTGGCGGCCATCGGCGCTCCAGCCATGAAGTGCGTGCCGGAACTGCTCGAATTGCTGACTCAAGTCGATGCCGAGAACGATCCGCGCGGCATGCAGCAGCGCTACGTCACTTTCGCCCTGTTCGAGCGTCGTGGCGGTTTGCTCAGCCGCTCGCTGGCCGGAGTGGATCGTGAAGCGCTCTACCAGGCCGTTCGAGCCGGTCTGAAGAATCAGGACGGCCGCGCGCGAGGCAGCATCAGCTCGGTGTATCGAAATCTCTCACTGGAGGAGATTCGGCCGTTGCTTCCCGCCATTCATCAAGCCATCCTCGAACCGGCGCCGAGCGGCGAGATGTTCGCCGATGAAATCCGCGTGGAAGGCGCGAGGCTGTTGGCCCAGCATCGCATCGAGGAGGGGATCAACGCATGCGGGAAGTATTGTCGGGATCAGAACCCTTGGGGCAGCCAGAACCGCACGCCCGAACTGATGAAGATCCTGCTCAGCTACGGCGCGCACGCCAAGACCGTCATCCCGGAACTGACGCGACTGGCTGATTACTTTGAAAGGGACGAGCCGAACTTCCCAGCGAATCTGAAGAAGCAAAAGGCAAACTCCGTCCGCCAGGCGATCCGCGACATCGAGGCCTCGACCGAGTCACCGGAACTGATTCGGATCAAGTAGCGGAAGGAGGATGGCCAGTAGATGCCGAGCAACCCACCGGCGACATGGCGATCGACTTCCGGCATGTCATCGACTGGCTGATCCGTAAGCCGGGGGCCTTTCTGAACTACAAATACGTCCAGCACCTAGGAAACCGCCCATGCAGTGTCGACAACATTGCTGGAGCTTAGTCGGAACTGCGCTCCTGTTCGCCATCGCTTCCGTGAGCGGCTGGGCTTCAGAGCCAGTCGAGCTGGAGAGCGGGCTCGCTCCCCGAAATCCTCAGCAGCCACAGGTGGCTGTGGACGCTCAAGGGTCTATCCATGTTATCTATGGCGTCGGCGATCTCGCACGGTATCGGCGGTCTGATGACGGCGGCAACAGTTTCAGTAAGGCGGTCGAATTGCCGGCTGCTCATAATATGTCGCTCGGCATGCGCCGCGGACCGCGTATTGCCGTCTCCGACAAGGCGATCTGCGTCACGGTCATCGGCGGCAAACAAGGCAAAGGCAGAGATGGTGACCTGCTGGCCATGCGATCGGTTGATGGCGGCAAGTTCTGGGCCGCCCCTGTGCGGGTCAACGACGCCGCCGATTCCGCGCGCGAGGGACTTCATGCCATGAGTGCCGGTCCAAACGACGAGATGTGCTGCGTATGGCTTGATCTTCGCAACGGCAAAACAGAAGTGATGGCGTCGCTTTCCGCTGATGGAGGCGGTACGTGGAGCAAGAACGTCCTGGTCTACAAGTCACCAGATGGAAGTGTATGCGAGTGTTGTCATCCAAGCGTTGCCATCGATGGTCGTGGCCGCATCCATGTGCAATGGCGCAACTCCGTCGATGGTGCCCGCGACATCTACGTCGCATCCTCTGCGGACGGGTGCAAATCGTTCGGCAAGGCATCCAAACTTGGGACTGGAACATGGCCGCTCGACGCTTGCCCGATGGATGGGGGCGCGATTGCCGCTGGTGCGGGCGGCAAGGTAGCTTCCGCGTGGCGTCGAGACAAAACGGTATTCCTGTCGCTCCACGGCGAGCAAGAGGAACAGCGTCTCGGGGTTGGCGAGCAGCCGTGGATCGCCACGACGGACGCCGGCCCATACGTCGTTTGGCTTAAGAAAAGAGGCGACGTGGCCTATCTGCTTGTGCCCAAAAGCAAATCCCCGATCGAATTGGCCAGCCATGCCGCCGATCCGGTTATTGCGGCCGGCCCGAACGGTCGCGGACCGGTAGTCGCCGCCTGGGAACGTCGGGACGGCAGGAACAACGTGATTCAGTGTCAGGTAATCGCAAGGTAGAGAGTGGTCCCGTTTTTCAAACTCTCGAACGTAAGGATTGATCGATGAAGCGTTATATTGGTTGCGTTGTAGTAACAGCAGCAGCCGCCTTGGCCCTTGGCTTGAATGGCTGCAACAACTCTGTTTCCGACAAGACGGCCGCCCCGCCTGTCGGACAAGCGGCGGACGACAACCACGACCGCGCCGGACACGAGCATAGCGCGGCCGACATGGAGAAGGCGAAGGCGGAACTTGCCAAGCTTTCGCCCGAAGACAAAACATCAGCAGAGAATCAACACGTCTGCCCGGTAAGCGGCGAAATGCTCGGCACGATGGGGCCGCCAAAGAAGGTGGACGTGCAGGGTCAGCAAGTGTGGATCTGCTGCGATGGCTGCCGTGAGGAACTGCTGGCCGATCCCGATAAATACTTGGCGAATCTCAAGAAGAGCTAACAACTGTCACTCGCGGCCTCTGGCCGGGGCCATTTTCGCGGGGTGGCCGGCGGTGGCCGCGAGTTATCGATGGCGGTGGGCAAGGGGTGTGCGGCGGGGCGTTCTGAAGTGGTCGGCACCGGGCAGATGGGAGCTCGCAGCGCGGCGGTAACTTGGCGGATTCGCCGCATGTACGCGCGACTAAAGCGATTCAGCCGTTCGAAACCAGGGGGATAAGTTCACGACGGCGTTGCGTATCGCCGTCGGATCCATTCCGACCTTACTCGACAATACCTCAACCAGGTCTTCCTGATTCGGCTGACCGAGTGCCAGACGGTAAAGAAGCCGCTGCTCCTTCATCCAATGCAGCCAGTGCTTCTGCTCGCTTGTTGGCACGTCGAATACGTAGCGATTTACGGTGCCATTCTTGCAGACCCACCATGGCGCCAGTCCCGAAGTGTCACTCATCGTGGCATTAGCCATCGACTCGATACGCGACCATGGACTCTCATCATCCATCCGGGACGTCAGAGCCTGCTCCGCCATTTCAGCTGCGATTGCCCTGCGAATGGACAAACCGCCGAATCGCTGGATTCTTCCCTCCCGCTGTTCCAGATCGACCGGGTTGCGGCAAAGATCCCAATGTACCAGCGTGTCGCACCAGGCGTGAAAATCCAGGCCCTCCTGGCCCACCGAAGTCGTGGCCAGGATATAGGGCCAAAACGGCGTGTTGAAGGCGCGCCGCATTTCATCTGTACGTATCGGCTTTTCTCCATTTTCTAGCGATCGAAGTCGCGACTGGATGAACGGCATGGCGACATGGCATCTGAGTGAAAACGTGTTCTCGCGATTGGCGCCGAGTGGGTGCATAAAGAACATGCCGCTCTTGATCGCAAGTCCGTCTTTCAGCTCGACTGCCAATTCGTGGCCGGCCAGGCTCCGGAGGCGGGCGATAATCCAAAGGTGTTCATCGAGAACGCTCTCCAGGTTTCCGTCAATCACGACGCGAAGCAGCGCGTCGGGGTAGTTTTCATCGGTGCGACACAGCGCTCGGTAGAACCAACGCTGGTCAAAGTAGTTCCGCAGGCCTACCCACGATGCGGCAAGCGTGTGCCGATACGTCAAGTTTCCATGCCTGTCCTGTTCATCGCTTACAGCATTCGGCCAGTGTCGCTTGAGTGCTCTCCCGACTACGACGCCTGGCGATCCCATGGCGTAGCTGACAAGTTGCTCGAAGTTCGCGGGCCGCACAACGTCGATTGGCTTCAACGCCTCCTGATCCCATTCTGAAATCAGTTGCGCAAGGCCCGAATCCTCGGATACACCAGTCGCGATCTGGCCATGCACCCATCTCCACGCCTTACTGAGCCAGGCCCAGTTGCCCGCGGCCGCCTCCAGTCTTGCGAGCAGCCTCCAGGGTGGAAGAGCGGGACCCTTGTCGCGAATCGAAACGCCGACCTCGCTCAATGCATTCTTCAACTGCTCACGAACTGCCCGACGAATTACCGACAGATCGCTACTTCGGACCGTCAGCGGATCCGTTGCCTTGACTAGAAATGGAGAAGGCAAGAACAGGCCGAGCAGCGGTTGTCGCGATTCTGTGGCGGAAAGCAGTCGGCGTCGCGACACCTCCGCATAGGAAAAGCTCTCGCGTCTGAGGAACTGGGCCTCGACGTCGAAACTCATCGCCGCCGCAATGGTCTGTGGCACCGCTCGAAAACGGCTGAATACTAACAGCTTGCGAGGAGCTGCCAGGTGGCTCTTCCAGGCCCCGCGCAGTGGCCACCATGGAGCGGTCGGTGGCAGCCACGGTACAGCAAGGTGTTCGGGTGGCGCTAGCTCTCGAAGTGCGCGTAATCGAGGATGCGGCCAGGATGCCAGGCGTTGGTAAGTGTCTCGCATCGATTCGGTCAAAGCCGGAGTCCCGTTGCTTTCAATTTGCTCCGACGACTTCCACGCAACGTACTGGTTCCCCATGGTCTGCATGGGCAGTGGAATAGAAGTCCAGTAAGGTACGGCGCTCGTTCGATGGCTTTCATTGAAGCTGCGAGTCAGATGTTTAAATACCACAAAGTCTTCACGTGCGATTGGGGCAGCGCGGCAAGCTGTATGAAAGTGATCCCAGCCATCGTCGTGCGAGGCTCGCTCCGTACGGGCGATGACGGGACACAGCAGCGCCTCGACTCTCCCGCGCGACTCCCGCGCGACGTCGGACCCTGGCTGACCCTTGCGTAGCTCCGTTTCAAGGGCGTCGAAGGCGGATTCGCATTCCTGCCTTTTTGCTCGTGCGGAAGAATCCGCTCCATACAAGAACTCCACAAGCTCGAAGAACTCGGACCGATGTGTTGAGCCGCCCTCCTCCTCCCAGCGTCGAGTGAACAGGCGGTAGGGAGTCGCGGATAGCAGCAGGAGTGCTGGCGGATTGGCGGAGCCATCACCACGAAGCCGACCCACGACACGCTGTGCCGCTTGATCCTGCGATGGTTCCAGCAGATCTCGAAAGCGTTGAAACTCGTCAAAAATGACCAGATCGGGACGCATCTCCTCGATGGCACTGGCGGCAAGCGCGTTTCGAAGATGCGCGATCAGGTCCAATTCATCGAGTTCGTCGTGTTCCCAGCGCGAGTAAAGTTCTGAAAGCAGGTGCTGCCGCCCCGCGAGTTGAAACTCCTTCCTAACGGACTGGCGAAAGGCATCGCGCAGAGACACCCTGGCGGCGACTTCACGCTGCTTCTTCAAGACTTGGTCCCAGTTGACCGATGCGCCTCGCTGAAAGACTCGCTTGCCCCACTCCCGCAGCAATCCCGGCCAGAGTCGCTCAACCAGTGCATGGACGAGCGCCCGTTCCTCCTGTCGCCCATCCCGTCGTTGGCGTTTGCGTATCGGGATCGATGTATCCGGAGTAAGCGAATAGAGGTGCAGGTTCTCGTGCGTTGGTCGCTGATACGCATTGAAGAGCGACAGCCGATCAACCGGACAATCCGCGAACTTGCGTTCCTCCCTTGGCAGAATCTCGAGCAGCTTTCGCCGATTCTGGCGGGCAATTGCCAGGTTGCTGCACATGTAGAATACGACCAGCGGTGTTCCGAGGCCGGAGAACATGCGGCGTATCACATGCTGTGCCACGACTGTCTTTCCCAATCCGACCTCGTCGGCCACCAGGAATCGCCGCACTCGCCGCCGCCTGTCGAAAGCGCGCAGCACCGCGTTGACCGTCGCTTCCTGGAAGGGCTTAAGAACCGTCATGCCAACCCCCTGACCAGTTCGCTTCGCAGGACCTGCCACGTCCGCTGAAACTCGTCCACTACAGCTCGGTCCTGCGCCGAGTGGTCAGCGGCTGTCTGTTCCTTGTAGAGTGTCAAATAGTGACCAACTCTCCTGTCGATCGAGACCAGGCTCGTTTCATCGCGGCACCAGGACTTGAGAATTTCCTCGACTGTTGGAGCCCACCAGGTCCTGGCGGCCTTTGCGGCGGCTCGCCTTCTCTTTCCGTGGCTTTCGTCGTCCCAGTCACCACCGCCGTCGCCGTGAAGGTCGCCGGTCAACAAGGACCTGATCCACAACAGAAACGTACGGGGATCCAGATAGCGGGCGATTGCCTGCCTGTCTCTGTCCTCACTGGGTGGTGGGTCGAGCGGCGCGCGCTGCAACCAGCTGATTGATGATGCACCCAAAGTCAGACGACAGCAGACCAGCTCGGTCACCTCGCCGGCGGACACCGCGGGCAGTCGAATCTGACTGGTGCCCGCTGGCCAGACGATCAACTCCCCCGCCAAGAGTCCGACATGCAGCCGGATTTCCGGATCGCCAGTGTCTGGGGGACACTCGGCGACCAGGAACGGTCCAGCTTCGTCGAGTGTCTGCGTTACCGACCACTGCCCGGCAACGATCTTGCGTGCCGCTTCAAGTCGCTCCTCAATGCGATCCACTTGGATCGGCTCGCCAAGTTCAGTGAGTTGTACCATGCTGGCCGACTTGATGAAGTCGTCCAGGCCAGCGGCGACATCGCGGCTGATCTCAAGCTCCGCGACGACTTCCGTGTTCGGTCCCTCCCAGCCTCGCCGGGTCGCGTTGGCGCTGCCGGTCCAGACAACTCGGTCTTCAGCCGCCTCGACATAGATCAGTTTGGCGTGAAGCCCGCGCGGTTCCGGTTCCTCGTCCTGCGAGCCTGCACTCTCGCGGTCAGAGTCGCTCGCGGCAGCCAACGCATCAGGCTCCGGTGCGTCGAGGAAAAGCAGTTCCTGATAGCCACTCAAGGGATGTCCCACCTGTGCCGCCAGCTTTGCCAGCTCGGATCGAGTCGAAAGCAAGGTCCGACGGGTTTCGTCGCTGCCCCATTTGCCGAGCCGGCCAACTACGGTGCCGTCTAAAAAGGGGCTGACGACCGTAATCCGCCGCACTTGCTCCGGTTCTGATGGAATGCCGCGACTGGGTCCTTCGGTCAGCAGTCGCAAAGATCGGATGTGGCAGCCGGAGGGAAGTTCCCACCGAACGTTGCGCAATTCCGATCGAACGGTGGCGGCAGGAGTCCGCGGCAGTTGGCCTCGCGAAGCCAGTTCGTGCCCGAGCTCCTCAATACCGGTGATTACGGTTCCCGGCCCTCCAACCTGCCCCCGCAGCGACAGGCCAACGTCCCACGAGAGATCGCGAGTCAAATTTCGGCTGCCGATCCACAGCCTCCACTGGGCGCTTGATGTGTTATCGCAAACATGTTTCGCTAAAGCCGCCTTCGGATGCCAGGATGCCCGCGCCTCGTCCACAGCCACCTCACGGACATAGCGATCGAGGATTGCCAGGATCTTCGGCGACTTACCAGGTGCAACTATTCTGCCACGTTGGACGATAAGCCGAACTCGATTCGCCAGTTGCTCGACGGCGTTAACGAAGTCAACTTTGCTGCCGGTCCCTCGATCGTCGTCGACGCCACGCAAAGCCAGCAACGCCGCAACCAGAGCAACCAAGTCTGCGGAATAGCTGGCGAGCAGGGCAATGTCGGTCCGCCACCCAGGATCCGGACGGATCGCGTCAAGGTACGAAACATTGGACCAACTCCGAGTGCTCATAATGACTCCTGCAGATCCAAGAGCAACCGCCTGACGTTGTTCCACCGATAATGAAGTGGCCCCGCGCGCGGATGCTTCTGGGCAACCCACTCCAATCTTCGCTCCTGGCCAAACAGGGTCCTGGACAAGCGGGCTCTCCGCCCCTTTCGCCGCGATTCGGCCGCTTCATAGGGCGCGTACAGATCCGCGAGAGGCCGGCTTGAACCATGCAGCCATTGCTGAGTGGATTTCAGCAACTCCAAGAGTCCGGCGGGCACAGACGTAGCGCTGACGCGAATCTGGTCGACATTCAACGCCAAGGCGCGTGCCTTGTGCTCCGAAATCACGGCGCGAAGATTGTCGCGGTGGACGTGTTCCGTTGGAACTCGGTCGTGCTGATCCCGCATCTCCTCGACGAGAGCCGCGTAGATGGCGCGGCCGATGGCGGCCAGAGACGCCGAGTTGCCGGCCAGGACGAGAGCGTCCCGGTCCAGAGCATCGGCGGCCGAGCGGACCTTATCCGACCACAGCCTCACCTGTCCGCCCATCGGAACATTCCGTTCGACCAGTCGCGACAAGAGCGATGGTGTTCCGGGCTCGCCCGGCCGATCAACCGCCAGCAGGCAGTTTCTCAGGAATTGCGCCTCGCCCTTTGTGAGCCGGCAGTCGAGTCGCAGCGTGGTGTCCGTCCACGCCGGAGGTGGATCGGGAAGGGATACGAAGATCGGTTCGTCTTCCACCAGAGGCTGATGATCGTCGTCTTGTAATTGAGTGCGCGATGGACCGCGGGCGATCCGACGGTGAACCGTCTGGCGCGAGGGAAGCGTACCATCCGCGGCCGGTCGCAGGATCCGCCAGGTCCCCAGGGCCGACCAATAGGTCATGCTCGGCGGCTGAGCCGTGGGATTCGGATAGCTGCGAATCCCGATCACGTTCGACTCGCCGGCCTGCTTCAAACGACGAGTCAGCTCCAACTCCTGCTTCTCGACGAGTTGGGCGATGCGTTGCCTGGCGGGGAGGCGGGATATCCTGGCATAGATCCAGGGCACGAACAGCGCGTAGCGAAGTCGAGTGTGAAGGACGGACGTGCCTGGGAAGAACCTGTCGGCAAAAGCTTGGTGCAGGGCCAGAAACCCGATCTCGTCGCGAACGCCCTCGACGTCGTCGCGTAACTGGGTCTCAGCACGGCGAAGCGCGTCTCTCGAAAGTAGTGCCCAACCGAACATCGATTGCATGATCTCAACCGCCACCCAATTGGTTCAGGGACAGTCAACGCCGCTGGATTCCGGATGCAACGCTTCGCCGACCCGACCTCGAGTCTGGAGATGATGCCCCGCCTGCCTGTCCGCTGACCGGGAGTCGATTGCGAAGCCTGCACACGGCCCCAGTTCTTCCACATTGCGAGCATGGTCATCACTGGTCCACCCAGCTTGGGCAGCGGAAATGACAGTCCGTGGAGCGAAGCCTTGCCGAGCCGATTGGATGACACGCCCGTATTCACCCATCCAGGTTCGTGTCCGCTGGCCCGGCTGCGAGGTTGCGTGCCTGGCATCGTCAGGATCCTTTCGGTTCCGGGGGTTTTGGCGGATGGATGTGGGGCGGCCAGTTGTCGGGGTCCCAGTCGCTCAGCGAGATGAAGTTTCCCTCGGCGTCCGTCGGCGGGCCGGGAGGCGGGTCGAGCCAGGTCTGGTAGGGCTGCCCCATGCGGGTCGCCTCGGCCATCTGGTCATACATTTCCAGGATCACCAGCGAGCATGGATGCCGCGTCTCGAAGCTGCCTGACGCGGCCCTTCGCGCCCTTTCCCCGTCGCTTCCAGTCGACTTGCCTCCGGCCGCCCCCTTTCTCTTCCCCTCCGCCCGACCACTCTAATCACTGGTCCCGCCGCCCAGCAGTCCAAATTCTGGTTGTCTGACCTTTTTTTAACCTCTTTGACCTTGACCCATTTCACTGGGTGTCTGACCTATTCTGATCCTTTCCCGCAAATTACACCAACGAAGGCGGAAAACCTTCGCTTGATTTAGGCCTAAATTGGCAACCGTGAGAACTGAATAAAGCCGATCAAATTCGCATGCCATGAGACGCTTCCGCTGAGTCCCGATGAGTTAGCCCAGCAAATCCTCGACGTCGGCCCTATCGAGGCCCGTTCTATGGCTCCTCTCGTTCTTCCTCAAGCAGGCTATCGCTCGTCACCTGACCGACATCCAGCAAGCGGCGCGGGAGTCGTGGCGGCTCGAGTGATGATTCAGCGCCGCTCCGACCGGACCGGCACCGAGTCAGGCCAGAATCTCGTGGACCACCCGGGCGGGCTGGCCGTCGATCAGCGATTCGACGCGCCCGTTGCGCTGCCGGGCGAGCTGATCGGGATTCAGGCCCAGCAGGTGCACCAGCGTGGCATGGTAGTCGTAGTGATTCACGACGTCCTCGACGGCATGGTGGCCGAATTCGTCCGTGGCGCCGTACGTGCGCCCGCCCTGGAATCCACCGCCGGCCACCCACATGCTGAAGCCATAGGTATTGTGGTCGCGTCCGACCTTGTCCCGCCCGGCGTCGTTCTGTATGACCGGCAGGCGTCCCATCTCGCCGCCCCAATGCACAATGGTTGTCGGCAGCAAACCGCGCTGCTTCAAATCGACCATCAAGCCCCCGATCGGCTTGTCCGTCTTGCGGCAGGCCGCGGGCAGCGCGCTCAGGATTCCGCCGTGATGGTCCCAGTACTGGTTCTTCGTGAACAGTTGCACGAACCGAACTCCCCGCTCGACAAGCCGGCGGGCGATCAGGCAACGCTTGCCATAATCCTCGGTCTCCGGTTGATCGATGCCGTACAAGCGGTGCGTGGCCGCGGTCTCGCGGGAGATGTCCAGCGCTTCGCTGGCCGCCGTCTGCATTCGGGCGGCCAGCTCGTAGTTGGCGATGCGGGCCTCCAGTTCCGACCGGTCCGCGTGCGAAGCGGCATGTTCGCGGTTCAGATCCTGCAGATAGGCCAGGTAGTTTCGCTGCGCCTCGCCACGCAACTGGCTCGGAGCCTCCAGGTTCAGGATCCGCGGTTCGCGAGGCCGGATGACCGTGCCCTGATACAGCGACGGGAGCCAGCCGTTCGACCAGTTCAGCACGCCTTCCACCGGCAGGCCCTGGGGGTCCGTCATGGCCACGTACGCCGGCAGCTCGTCCGTCTCGGCACCCAGGGCGTAGGTGATCCAACTGCCAAGCGACGGCCGGCCGCGCTGAATGCGGCCCGAGTTCATGGCGTGAATTGACTGGCCGTGATTGTTAACGCCCGTGTGCATCGAGCGAATGACCGTGATGTCGTCGACCACTCGCGCGATGTTCGGCAACAGCTCGGAGACCTCGATGCCCGACTGGCCGTGGGGGCGGAATTTCCAGGGGCTGCCCAGGATCTTCCGGCTCGCCGCACCCACGTCGTCGTATTTGATCTGATTGGGAAAGTCCTGGCCATCCAGGCGCGTCAGGGTCGGTTTGGGGTCCAGCAAATCGACCTGGCTGGGGCCGCCTTGCATGAACAGCGAAATCATCGCGGTGGCCGCTGGTGCCCGCGGAGGCGACTTGGCAACCAGCGAGTCCGAAGGCGGTTGTAGCGGCGGCTTGAGCGGCGCGGCCCGCGCCGCGTCCGACTGCAGCAGCCAGGCCAGCGCCAGCGGAGACAGACTGAAGGCACTGGCCTGCAAAAAGTGACGCCGGCCGAAACAGCGCGGCGATGCATTCTGGATGCGTCTCATCCGCTGGGTCACTCGATATAAAGGAATCGGCTGGAACCGAGCAGCGCCTGGCACCAGGTGGCCAGGGCCGCCCGATGGGCGTCCAGTCCCTCGGGCTTGGATTGCCGGAACGTGTCGGTCTGCAGTTCAAGGAATCGCCTGGCCTGCTCCTGCTGGGCGTCGTCCGCCGGGCGGCCAACGATCAATTCCCAGCCGCGCTGGAGTTGTTGCTGCGGATCGCCGGGGTGTTCCCGCAACAGCCGGTCGGCCATCTTGGAGGACATCTCGACCACGAAGTCGCTGTTCATCATCAGCAGCGACTGGGGCGAGACGTTGGAACTGGCCCGCTCCGTGCAGTGGGGCGCCAATTCGGGCAGGTCGAAACTTTCCAGCATGCCGAGCGGCCGGGTGCGCCGGACTTGAACGTAGAGGCTGCGCCGGAATTCGTTGCCCAGCAGGGGAATCGGCTTGGTCGGCTTTCGCTCGCCGTCCAGGTTCTCCTTGCCCAGCACGATCTGCCCCACTTCATCCTCCATGACGGGCACCGGTTCGCCGTACATGTCGCCAATCAATTCGCCGGAGAGGGCCAGGATCGAGTCGCGCACGGCTTCCGCCTCCAACCGCCGCAGCGGCCAGCGGCCCAGCAGCCGGTTTTCGGGATCGGCCGCGACCACACGGGGGTCGCCCACGGCCGACTGTTGATAGACCCGCGACGTCAAGATCAGCCGCTGGATGTGCTTGGTGCTCCATCTCGATTCCACGAATTCCGCCGCCAGCCAGTCGAGCAGTTCGGGATGTGTCGGCCGATCGCCCAGGTAGCCCAAGTCGCCCGTGGTTGAGACGATGCCTCGTCCAAAGTGATGAGCCCAGAGCCGGTTGACGAACACGCGAGCCACTAGCGGGTGTTTGCCGTCGGTCAGATGGCGAGCGAATTGCAAACGCCGCCCGCTCGTGGCCAGGCCGTCGACGGGAGCCAATTCGGGAGCGTCCAGCACGCTCAGGCCGCGCGGCCCGACTTGTTCCTTGGGTTGCTGGTGGTCGCCCCGATGAAAGACGAACGTCGCGGGACGATTGTGGGGCTTCTCCGCCACCACGCGCAGAAAGTGCTCCGTGGGAATCGTATTTCGGATCGCCTGCGCCTGGTCGGCCAGTTGCTGCAGTTCGTCGCGAATCCGGAACCGGCGGATCTCGGCCGCGGCCGTCACGTACTGTTCCAGGTCGGCCGCCGCCTGAGCGTCGAAGGTGGACAGCGTCTCCGCCGTGACGAACACTGCCGGATGCTCGGCAATCAGTTGCTGCTGGGACGGGGTTCGGGCCTGGGGGTCGGCGTCGGCTGCCGCCAGCAGCGCGGCGCGCGTGGCATCGTCCAGCGCATCCAGCGCCTGGTTCCGGACTCGCTGCAACGCTTCGGACAGCTTTGCCTGGTGGCGTGCCTCGAGCTCCTTCGCCCGCGCATCCCGCCGCCGGTCGTACAGGTAGAGCGACCCGGCCGTGATGTTGGCAATGCTCACGTGGGCTTCCAGCAACTTCTTCTGTTCCGCCGACCGGTCGGCGGGCTTGGCGCGGAAGGCCGCGAGCAGCGGCTCGCGCAGTTCGTCGGCGACCAGCAGCAGTTCCTGGTGCAGCGTCTTGTCGATGTAGAAATCGACCCGTTCCTGGCGACGCGCGTCCACCTCCTGGGCCCGCGCTTCGATCGCGGACCGCTCCTGCCTGTCCCGCTCGGTGTACAGCGACACGCGCCGCGCCGCGGGCGCCGGCCAGTCCTTCCAGTCGAACGCGGGCTCCAGGATGGCCCGCAACTGGTAGTAGTCCCGCTGCGGTATCGGGTCGTAGCGGTGGTCGTGGCACTGGGCACAATGAATGGTCATTCCAAGCAATGTCGAACCGACGATTTGCAGCGTGTCGGCGACGACCTGATTGCGGGCCAGGTCCTGGTCGATGCCGCTCGACGCCGTGCCGTCGGGCGCCATGCGCAGAAAACCGGTGGCGGCCAGTTGGTCGAGCTGCTCCGGCCGCAGCTCCGGCCGCGGCCAGCCAATCAGTTCATCGCCCGCCAGTTGCTCGGTGACGAACTGCGAAAACGGCTTGTCCTGATTGAAGGCCCGAATCACGTAATCGCGATACCGCCAGGCGTCGTCGCGCACCCGGTCTTCATCCGTGTAGCCGTCCGAGTCGGCGTAGCCGGCAACATCCAGCCAGTGCCGGCCCCAGCGTTCTCCGTAGCGCGGCGAGGCCAGCACTCGGTCCACCAGCCGCCACCAGGCATCTGGCGACGCGTCGTCGACGAATTGCCGGACGTCCTCCGGCTGCGGCGGCAGGCCGAGCATGTCGAGGTAAACACGGCGGGCGAGTGTGGGCCGGCCCGCCAGCGGCGCCAGATCGGGTGGTTCAGCCGGATCGCCGCCAATCTCTTGCTCAAGCCCCGACAGGATAAACGCATCAATCGGATTCGCGACGTCATGCTTCGCCAGCGGAACCGCGGGGCGGCGCACGGGCTGGAACGACCACCAGTTACGCTCCTCCGGGGTGAAGAATATCTCCGCATCCAGCGCTTCGGGTTCGCCGTGCCGTGTGGGCGCGCCGGCCGCCACCCAGCGGCGCAGCAGGTCGATCTCGTTGTGCGACAGCCGCTGGTCCTCGCCGGGCGGCATTTCGCCGCTGGATACCCGCTGGATCAGCAGGCTGCCCGATGCGTCTCCGGGCAGCAGGGCGGGACCTGAGTCGCCGCCGCGAGCGATCAGCTTTCGCAGGCGCAGGTCCAGGTTGCCTTCCTTGATTCCACGCTCGCCATGGCATTGAAAGCAGTGCGCCTTGAGCAGCGGGCGGATGTCGGTTTCGTAGGTGGGTTCCGCCGCCTGCGCCAGGTTCGACAGCAACAGCCAGGCCCACATCGCAGCGCTGAACGGTTCCCAGTACGACGGCCTTGGCATCGGGACGGGTCTCACGGCGGAAGGAAGCGGGCGGGCTGCCGACGCGGGCGTCGGATTTCACAAGTCGCGGGCAACGCGAGCAGTGAGCTTCCATTATTTGGGTTGCCGCCCCGGGCTGCAAGCTCAACCAATTCAAGCGGTAGCCGCGCAGGGAAGGCGGCCGTTGATGAGAAAGGATACCGGCAACAAATCCGGCCCGGCTTCCCAGGCACATTGTTGCAGGCCACCCGCAGCGGGATCTTTGTCCCGCGATGCCCACAGGCAGAGTACCCCCTAGGGGAGTCGAACCCCTGTTTTCGGACTGAGAATCCGACGTCCTGGGCCACTAGACGAAGGGGGCGGACGATCGCTGCTGCCTTGAAGAAATCGTCAGCCAAGCCGTGTATCTTGAGCCGCCGGGCAAGGGTTGTCAACTCCCCGGTTGCAGCGAATCAATTCCCGCGAAAACCGCCGGGAATCCGCCCCGGCGGCGGGCCAGGCCGGCCAGTTGCTGGTACAGCTCCAGCGCCTCCTGGTCCCGCCCTTCGTCCCGATACAGTTCGACCAGCCGCTGCCGCGCTCGCCGAGCGTAGTAGGCGTTCCGCGTGGACTCGCTGGCCGGAAAGTAGAGACTTACCGACAGCCAGGCAGGTTCGCTGTCTTCCAACGCGGCAAAGCAAAACTGTTCCCGTGCCGACCCCATCCGCTCCACGTGCGGCGTTTCGCCCTCCGCCAGGCTGAGCGGCGAGCGGGGACGCCACGACCAGGCAACCTCCGCGCCGGCCACGAAACCCGTTATGGCCAGCAGCAGCCAACCGATCAGCCGATGGCGACCACTCTCGACCGATCGCCGGGACTGCATCGCCACATGCAAACGTTGAGTTACCTCGGCCCGCCGCGTGGCCAACGTCAGCACCTCGTCCCGGTCTCCGCCGCGAAGGCGCCGCGGCGCCGCACGCACTGCCTCAGATTCTGTCCGGCCACGTATTCCTGAGCGATGAAGTGAACCCCATCCAGGCAACCCACTTCGTCCACCTGCACGATGTTCGGATGCACCAGGGCCGCCGCCGCCCGCGCCTCGCGGCGAAAACGAGCCACGTTTTCCGACCGCTCGGCCAAACTCCGCCGCAACACCTTGAACGCCACCTGCCGCCGCAACGACAACTGTTCGGCCAGATATACCACCGACATCCCGCCCCGCCCCAAGCGGCGCAGTATGTGGTAATCGCCCAACTGCCGATACGAGAGGTCGGTGTCCGGGTCGAGCTGGTTGGCTGCCGACGAGTGGTCGTTCACGGCCGGTTCCCGCAAGTCTCGCGAATAGGCTGTGAGCTATTACTTGGCATTTGGCTGGTTTCGAGGTCGTACAGTTTATAGGTCGTTTTGTGGGGGGGAATTTATCGCGACAAACGAGAGAAACAGGGACGGCCTCCACATCGGTGAGCGCTCCCACTTGATATCCCTCTGGCTCCCTCCCCGGCTTCCGGGGAGGGCGGGGGAGGGGCTCTTATGCCCCCTGTCTTGCCGCAACTGGCACCCGATGGAATCACCCAACACCACTCGGACCCAAGACTACACACCCTCAACTGCTATTCGACTCGTCCGCAAACAGAGTCCCGCGCGTGGACATGTGAGGCGTGAGAGAAGCGCGTAGACCGCAAGTACACGAC
>JAGFJK010000266.1 GCA_024102795.1 Pirellulaceae bacterium | reverse complement strand
AGCTACAACGAAAGGGCTATTGGCAATCTGCCTGACGTACCCGGCCGTCATCGCGACATCTTTGTCCTGATGCCCTCAGGTCAGCCCTTGGCCGACGCAAGAACTTCACCAAGACTTCATGCGGCTCACGGTTGCCTGGCCCCCCTTCCGATCGTATACTCACAGCCAGACGAGGGGCAGAACGTCGACAGGTGCCAAGGAGCGTGCCCGATTTGAACTTTGCCGGGGATACGCTGCCTGGAGGTGGCGCGTCCGCCATGTTGCGTCGAAGGGGGAACTTCCGATGCAAGTCCGTTGTGCAGCATGCCAGACTGTCTCCAATGTGGCCGACGAAGTGGTCCAAAGGCTGGCCGGTAAGCATGTGAAGTGCCCAAAGTGCGGAGTAGCGTTTCTGCTGGAACTACCGGCGGGCAGCACCGCGACCAGGCAACGCTCGCTGCCGCGGGCCAAACCTTTGGCTCCGGCAGAACAGCCGACCGCCCCGGCATCAGCGCCTGCACCGGCCCCCGCGCCTGCACCGGCACCGTTGTCCGGATTGCCCGTGCCACGGATTGAATCGAATCCTGGTGCCACGCGTGCGCGACGCGCGCCACGCACCGCTCCCGCCGCTCGCGGAGTGTATTTCGCGGCTGGTGGAGCTGCCGTCATGTTGATTGCTGTCATCGCGATCGTATATCTGGCAGCGGCCGGTGGACGTCACACTCGAGGTGTCGCCCAAGGCGGTGCCAGGCCCGCATCCAGCGGCAGCCCAGTGAAAACGGCCAAGGGGATGGGCCTGGTTGAATTCGAGCTGGCCGACGCCGATCGGGCCAGTATCTCGCTGCACGTGGACGGACGAAAGCATCCGATCCCCTCGTCCGGCGCCGTGCGAGTCGAGGTACCGGCCGGGAACCGCCAACTGGTGCTCCAGCGCCGGGGCTTCGAACAGCAAAATGTCCAGATGGTGGTGAAAGCCGGCGACCGAATCGTATACCAGCCAAAATGGGCTCCCCTGATGGTGCCTGAGGGAGGCTTTGGAGTTTCGCTCGCGGCAGCTCCGCTGGCCCCGGCCCAGGCCGCCGTCGCCACGCAGGACGACTGGGACGGCTGGCAGCAAGACTATGAACTGGCCAGGACTCGGGCCGCCAGTTCGCGGAAGGATATCCTGTTGCTGTTCACCGGCTCGGACTGGTCGCAGGCCTCGCAGCAACTCGCCCGCAACGTCCTCCTGGCGGAGCAGTTCCCGCAGCAGGTACGCAGCCGCTACGAGCTGGTGCTGGTCGATTTCCCCCGGACTGTCGCTCAACGGCGGAAAGTCGCCAATCCGGCTGGCAACGTGCAACTGAAACAGGATTTTGGCGTCCAGGGATTTCCCAGCCTGGTGCTGGTGGACGAAGCGGGGCTCCCCTATGCGCGCCTGCAGTACCAGAACGGCGACTTCAACGATTTCATGCGGATCCTGGAAGCGTGCCGCACGTTCCGCGTCGATCGCGACGATCTGTTTGCCCGCGTCACGGCCAGTTCAGGAGAAGCGAAACTCGAAGCCCTGGCGCAGGCCAGCCAGATGCTGGAGGAGATGGACGTGAGATCGCACTACGTCCCCATGTTTCGCAAGTGGTACCAGGAGGCTCGGCAGGCGGATCCTCGGAATGAACAGGGATACAACGAAAAATTCTTCTTCCTGTATTGGAACGTGGCTCTGGAACACACCGCTCGTCGCGAGTTGCCGCGACTGCCGGATGTGGTTCGGGAGTTGGATCAGTGGAAGCAGGACCACCAATTCCGGGACCCGAATCTGGCGGCTTCGCTGCATCTGACGGCGGCCGTTTACATGTCGCCCCAGGGAGCGGAACCCATTCGCCAGTACGCCGCAGCCGGACTGGAGTACGGGCCCCAGGACGACGATCTGCGGAACAAGTTGAATGTCTTAATCGAGCGGGCCGACAGCTTCGACACGCTGGGCTCCGGGGCGGGGTTCGCGGTGGCTGAGCCGGGACTTATCCTGACGAATTTTCACGTGGTGGATGGTGCCGCCGCCTTGGAAGCTCGAATCGAAGGAGTTGCTGGCAATGTTCCGGGCAAGGTCGTGGCCACCGACCCCCAGCATGACTTGGCGCTGATTCAGTTGGAGGTCGCCGATCCCGACCTGCTGAAGCCCCTTCAACTCTCGACGCGGAGCATCGGGCGCGGTGTCGCCGTCGGTGCCTATGGCTACCCGCTGGAGGAGTCCCTGGGCCGAGGTCTGAAGGTAGTCACGGGAGTGGTCAGTGCCACGCACGAGCAGACCGAAACGGGCATGATGCTGTTGGATTGCCGCGTCAACCCGGGCAACAGTGGAGGGCCGCTGTGCATCGCCACGGGCGAGGTGGTGGGAATCGTCACCGCGAAGAGCCTGCCCGGGAGGAACGAGGAATCCTTCGGGATGGCCGTTCCCGCGGAGTCGATCGTCAAGTTTCTGCGGCAGCATCTGCCGGACTACGAACCACCGCCGGCCGACAGCGTTGGTTCAGGTCCCGCGGGGTTCGACGAGGTCGACCGGCAGATCGGCCCCTCGGTCGTCATGCTGCTGGCCAAACGCGCGAGCGCGGCTGCCGACAAGTCGCCGGAACTCCAGGCGGCGGAGTGGGTCCTGGCCTTGGGAGGTACCGTCGGGCTGGAACTGGCGGACGGTTCCAGGTTTGGCATCCGGGACGCCGAGAATCTGCCCCACAGCCAGTTTCACGTCGCAGGAATTGACCTGCAAGGCAACAACAGCGTGACCGACGAGGGCTTGGCGCACCTGGCACAACTTCAGGCCCTGGTCGCGTTGGGGCTGAACGGTACGAAGATCTCCGATGCGGGGCTCCGGCATCTGACCAACGTATCGACCCTGCGCCTGCTCGATGTGGGCGACACGGCGGTCACCGAGTCGGGGCTAGCCGCCGTCCGCGCCGCCCTGCCCGGCTGCGAGATTCACCAGTAGGTGAGTTTGGGTGCACAAGAGACTCGGTCGGGAATCCGATCCTTGGTCTTGCATCGCCCTCAGTCCCTGTAGGGTCGAGAGTACCAGAGAACGACTTCATCGTCTCTCGGTGTCCGTACCCAGCTGGGACGCTCAGGGCGATCTGCCTCGGTCCTGTCCTGGCAAGGGCCTGGTCTTAGCCGTAACAACGCCCGCTTTCCCTTGCCAGCCTGCTGCGGTTGGGGGATAATGTCGATATGACAACGACCAGTGACCATCTCAGCCGATTACTTGATCCGGTGACCGAGTGCCTGTCCAAGGAAGGTGCACGGCGACTTGTTGAGTTGCGCGTCGATGAAGCGACGCAAGCCAGGATCGATTTGTTGGCCGACAAGGCCTCGGACGGGAGCATTCTGCCTGGCGAGCGTGACGAGTACGAGGCATATGTCGAGACGATCGACTTTATCGGCATCTTGCAAGCCCGCGCACGGGCCCTACTCGATAAGACTTCCCAAGGTTGATGGAAAGTCGTGCGCGCCCTTGTCTGGCAACGTGCAGCGTCGCGCTGTGAGTGCTGTCGCATTCACCAGGATCACATCCCATTCGTGCGATTGCATATCGAACACATCATCGCTCGCCAGCACGGTGGAGACGATACCATTTCGAACCTCTGTCTGGCGTGCCATCGCTGTAACGCCTTCAAGGGCACCAATCTCGCAAGCCTTGACAGCGATACCGGTCAGGTCGTCTCGCTGTTTCACCCGCGCAGGCAGGATTGGCTCGATCACTTTACGCTGCGTGATGCTCGGATCGAGGGCAGGACACCGACAGGACGAGCAACCGTGCGGCTACTTCACATGAATGCGGCGCGCCGCGTTCAACTTCGCGCTGAGCTCATCCGCAAGCAGGAATTCGAACTTGGCCTGTAGTACGCCGTGCCAAGTGGGATTTTCGAGTGCCTGCCGTCGCTGCAAGTCGTTATGCAGTAAGAAGTACCAGAGGTGGGAGTCGAACCCACACACCCTTGCGGGTACTGGATTTTGAATCCAGCGCGTCTGCCATTCCGCCACTCTGGCCGGTAAGCCGTTGCAAGCCCTGTATCGTAAACACTCAACGGCGAAAACTCAATGGTCGCTGGCTGATAGGCCAGAGGCCCGTCACCGCCACCGAACCACCGACCAACCACCCGAGGACACCCGGGCGGCCCCTCCGGTTCACTGCCGCACCAGCGCGGCGGCCCAGCCGCCGGGGCCGGGTGCGGTCAGCTCGACCATGCGGCCGCCAGCCAGCTCCGACTTCGGGCCCCAGTCCCCGCGGCCAATGTCGATCCAGTGCAGCCGGTAGGTGCCCGGCCAGTCGCCCAGATCCAGTCCGACCGAACCACCGTCAGGAAAGTAGAAGGCACACGCCTTGCCCGCCGCCGATGCCAGGTACGCCTCGTTGTCCGCCCGGTCCCGCAGCCGCTCATTGCCCGGCACCAGCTCCCACGGCTTGACCAGCGACTCCAGCTTGCGGGCCGCTCGCAGGCTGGCCCGCGAGAGGTCCGACAGCCCCAGGCCGGAGTCCGGTCGGTGGAACCGGGCCGAGGCCGCTCCGCCCAGTACGTGCCGCCACCAGCGCTCGAGTCCATGGCGCGTGTCGCCGTGCCGCCCGCCATCGGCGCCATACGTCTTGACCGTGTTCAGCGGCCACGGCCGTTCGGCCAGATGCCCCCGCAGCCATTGCAGGTTATCCCAATGCTGCTGACCCCGCATGTGGTTGTTCTGCGAAATGTCGGCGAAGTCGTATCGCTCCGGGTGGTCCAGCGTGCGGCGATGCCGCTCGGCACTCAACTGCCAGTCGTCCCACATCTCGGTAATGCAGATCCGCCGCCCCGCCTCCCGAGCCCGCTGGCGCAGATACTCCGCCCAATAGCTGGCCCAGGCCTCCTCGCCCGACGTCTCGTTATCCAGGCAGTACAGCACGTGGTCGTAGGGCAGCGAGTGATTCAGCATCTGGTCGACGAACCGCTGCTGGTATTCGAGCAGCACCTGATTGTTCCGCTGCTGGGGCGTGGTGAAGAAGAACGGCTGCCGATTGGTGCCCGGATGATCGGGATACTCGGCGGCCAACCCCGACTGTTCCGGCGTGTAGTTCACGTTGTTCGCCGGGCGGTAGGGATGCGGAGGCCAATGTTCGCGGGCATAGTCGAAGCGGTCCCAGATTTCGATCTGCACGATGATCCGCCGCTCGTGCGTCCACTTCAGCAGGTTGGCGAACCGCTGCCAGTATTCGTCGTTCCACTGCCGCAGATCGTACTTGCCGTCGTCGCGCCGCAGAAAGGGATACACTTCGAATCCCTTGTCCCGCCGGTCGCTCATCGTGTTGCGGATGTAATTCCCGCCCGCCGCCTGGATCGCGTCCAGGTGCTCGCGCAGGTTGGGCATCTGGAACAAGTTGTCGTCGTCGCTGGCTCCCAGCAGCAGCAGCGGTTGGCCCTGATATTGCCAGTACCAGCGATTCTGCTGGTACGGCTGGATGCGGCCCGCGTCCGCATCCTGGGCCGCCGCGCGCGTCGCGGCCGCCAGGCATAACAACCATAGGATGAGGCGAAGGATGCGGGGCGACTGATGCATGGCGGGTATCCTGTGCCACGGGTTGGGCGCGGATGATGTGGTTGGTGTGGGGATTGGGTTCATCGAAGGGAACGTTGGTTGAGCGGCTGGGCTATGTTCGTGGAAGGAACCGTTCACGGCGTTTCGTCAGGCAGAGTAGCGCATTGCGCCCGTTGAATTCATGGTTGTGCGCTCGAATCCCGCAAGCCCCTCCCCAAAGTAGCCATCACGCTCCGCGTGATGAGCCTTCCGACCGCCGTCTGAACCATCCGCCGCGGCCAGTGTCCAGCCGGACTTGCGGGTGGTACAGGTCCGGGCGCTCCTGAACCTGCCAAATCGACCCCAGAGGACAATAGTCCCGCTCACACCACTCAGGCCCCTCCCCAGCCCTCCCCGGAAGCCGGAGAGGGGGCCAGAAGTGATTTGTGAGGCTGGCGCGGCCATTTAGCTCCAACATGGGTACGGAACCTAAGTAGCCTGATCGACAAACCCCAATTCTCGACCCAAACCACCCTGTTTGTAGCAGGCCACGCGCAGCATGATGACCACTTTGCCGGAGTTCACTATCCTGCCAAATCGACCAAATCGACCCCAGAGGTCAATAGTCAGTCCAGTTCGCGGAGGCGGATTTTGCGCCAGGCGACTTCGTAGGGACCTTCGCCCCGGCCGATGCCGTGGACCTGCAAGCCGATAAAGCCCTTGGGGTGCGTCTTGTAGATCGCTTCGTCCGTCAGGTCCTCGATCGGCGTGCCGTTGATGAACGTCTGGATCCGCGGGCCCTTGGCGATCACCCGGAAATGATTCCACTCGCCATCCTTGAAGTGCTTGTGCAGCTTGCGCCGTTCGTCCGGTGTCAGCCAGCCGCGGCCGGTCGCTTCACCATAGATGTACCCCGCCTCGGCGCCGCCGCTGCCGCTCGACTCGATCTCCACCTGCGGGCCGTTCACCCGGCCAGCCGGAGTGCCGTCGGTGGTCTGCGAACGGATCTGCACACCCGAGTTCAGTTTGTCGTGGACCTTCACTTCGAATTCCAGTTCGAAGTTCCCGTAGCTCTTCTCGCTGCAGAGGAACGAGTTCGGGCTGCCCTCGTTCGTCTTGCCCACGATCGAATCGTCCTCCACGCGATATGTGGCCGTGCCGTTCTTCTGGGACCAGCCGCTGAGCGTCCGGCCGTCGAACAGCACGGTCCACTCGGCATCGTCCGCCCGCGATTCGCTCGCACCCGCCACGAGCAGCATGGCCAGGCCGAGTCCGCACATGACAATCGTCTTTCGCATTGGTTGAGTCTCCCAAGGAGTCGTGGAGAGGTTCCGGCGGAATGTCCGCAGGCACCAGGATAATCGACCGCCAGCCGGGCCGCACTACCGGGCCGCACTACCAGGTTGTGCAACCGGGTGGCAGCGGCGGCCGACCGCGGGTAGAACGGACTTGCGTTCGAGTACCAGCGCAAGGTGGGAACCATGGTCCATATCGCAGCGTTATTGGCTTGGGCCTCGTGCGGACTGGCCGACCCGCCGCCGCGGCCGCCCAATGTGATCGTGGTATTTTGCGATAACCTGGGTTACGGCGACATCGAACCGTTCGGCTCGACGCTGCACCGGACGCCGCATCTGAACCGGATGGCCCGCCAGGGGCGCAAGTTCACGCACTTCTATGTGACCGCGGGTGTTTGCACGCCGTCGCGAGCCAGTCTGCTGACCGGCTGTTACGCGCAGCGCGTCGGCATGCACGAGAACCCGCGCGACGGCCACGTGCTGCGCCCTGTCTCGCCCTACGGCCTGCATCCGGACGAAGTCACTCTGGCCGAAGTCCTGCGCAGCCAAGGCTACGCCACGGCCATCGTCGGCAAGTGGCACCTGGGGGACCAGCCGGAGTTTCTGCCGACGCGGCAAGGATTCGATACGTTTTTCGGCATTCCGTACAGCGACGACATGACTCAGGAAGCGGGCCAGCGGCTGGGTGACCGGTTGGACGGTGCCCGCTGGCCGCCGCTGCCGCTGATGGAAAATGATCAGGTGGTCGAAGCGCCCGCCGGCCGCGATCTGCTCACGCGGCGGTACACCGAGCGAGTGCTGCAGTTGATCGAACAGCATCGCGATCGGCCGTTCTTCATTTACATGCCGCAAGCCATGCCTGGCAGCACGCCGCGGCCGTTCGCCAGCCCGGAGTTTCAGGGCCGCAGCCGCAACGGTCCCTGGGGCGACAGCGTCGAGGAGCTCGACTGGTCGCTCGGCCAGGTACTCGACAAGCTGGTCGAACTGCAACTCGACCGCCGCACGCTGGTCATCTGGACATCGGACAACGGCGCTCCGCTGGCGGCCGATCCCAACGATCCGCGGCGAGGCAGCAATCGGCCGCTGCATGGCCGAGGCTACACCACGGCCGAAGGCGCGTTCCGCGTGCCCGCGCTGATGTGGTGGCCGGGCCGGATTCCGGCCGGGACGACTTGTGACGAACTCTGCTCGACGCTCGACCTGCTGCCGACGCTGGCTTGGCTCGCCGGAGCCGCTCCTCCGACCGACCGGCGGTTGGACGGACACGATATCCGGCCCCTGATCCTGGGCGAACCTGGCGCAAAGACGCCTTGCAGGGCGTTCTACTACTACGACCGCGCTCAATTGCAGGCGGTCCGCAGCGGCCCTTGGAAGCTGTTCCTGCCGGTCGCCGACGCCGCTCGTCACCCGCACTACCGGCCCGGTCAGCCCCACAAGCCGCTGTTGTTCAACGTGGTGACCGACGTCGGATCCGAGCGGAACGTGGCGGACCAGCATCCGGAGATTGTCCAGCGGCTGATGCAGTTGGCCGAGGCCGCTCGCCGCGACCTGGGTGACGCCGGGCGACCGGGACGCAACCAGCGGCCCGCCGGCCGAGTGGGTGATCCGCGGCCGCAAGTGCTGAGCGAGTCTCGCTGACAGTCGCCCATTGTCGCCTTTCGCTCCGCGAAAGTAGCGCAGCGCCGTCATCAGCAGCCGTTTCTGGGTAACCTGCAGCTCAGGTGCCCGCTACTTTCGCGGAGCGAAAGGCGACTATGGCGGAGCGGAAGGCGACTATGGAGGCCGCGAGCCGGTTGCGTTGTGCCCCCACCCCCTGGAGGCGCCCCCTGCGGGTATGCGTTGCGTAGCGGGACCGAGGGCCGTCCCGGGACGGCTGACGAAAGTCGAGCGGACGCCGAGCGAGAAGTGCAC
>JAGFJK010000447.1 GCA_024102795.1 Pirellulaceae bacterium | reverse complement strand
CGTCTGGATGTTCTCCGGCACCTCCGCGAACATGTCGGTTTCGGTGAAACCCGGCGCCACGACATTCACGGTGATCCCGCTCTTGGCCAGTTCCAGGGCAGCCGTCTTGGTGAAGGCAATGATCCCGCCTTTGGCGGCACTGTAGTTCGCCTGGCCGAACGCGGCGATCTGACCGTTCATCGAACTGATGTTGACGATCCGCCCGTAGCTTTGCCCCGTCATGACGGAGATCGCGGCCGACGTGCAGTAGAAGTAGCCGTTCAGGTTGGTCTGAATCACCTCGTCCCATTGCTGGTCGGTCAACTTGCGCAGCGAGCGGTCGCGGGTGATGCCCGCGTTGTTGACCAGGACATCCAGCCGCCCGCACTGGTCGGCGAACTGCTTGACCATCGCGCGGGCCTCTGGAGCCACAGCGACGTTGGCCTTGAGCAGTACGGCCTGGCTGCCGAGTTGCCGGATTTCGTCCGCCACGGCCTGGGCCTTGGCGTCGTTGCTGGCATAGTTCAGTCCCACCTTGGCGCCCTCGGCCGCCATCTGCAAGGCGATCGCCCGCCCGATCCCGCGCGACGCTCCGGTGACCAGCGCCGCTTTGCCGTCCAGTCGCCCCATGACATGTCCCTCCTGTTGTGTGGTGAGTTGTCGTCCGTTCGTCGATCGGCTGCGCTACTCGCGTTCGAAGACCGCCGCGATCCCCTGGCCGCCGCCGATGCACATGGTTACCAGGGCCCGTTGGCCGCCGCTCCGCTTGAGTTCATACAGCGCCTTGAGGGCCAGGATCGCCCCTGTCGCGCCGATCGGGTGGCCCAGCGAGATGCCCGAACCGTTGGGATTGGTGCGGTCGGCCGGCAGTTCCAGTTCGCGGCACACGGCCAGCGCCTGGGCTGCGAACGCCTCGTTGACTTCGAACAGGTCGAAATCATCCAGTTTCAAACCGGTCTTGTCCAGCAGCGATCGGACCGCCGGCACGGGGCCTATCCCCATGTACTTGGGATCGACGCCCGCATAGCTGTAGGCGGTCAGCTTGCCCAGCGGCTTGAGGCCCCGCTGCCTGGCCACGTCCTTGTCCATCAGCACCACGGCGGCCGCCGCGTCGTTGATGCTGGAGGCATTCCCGGCCGTGACCGTGCCCGACTTGTCGAAGACCGGCCGCAGTTTGCCCAGCGATTGAACCGTGCTGTCGGGACGAATGGTTTCGTCCGCATCGAACAGCACCGTGTCCCGCTTGACCTGGATCTCGACCGGCACGATCTGTTCCTTGAAGTATCCTTTCTGCTGCGCGGCGGCCGCCCGCTGGTGGCTCTGCACCGCCAGCGCGTCCTGGTCCTCGCGCGAGATGTTCCACTTCCTGGCCACGTTCTCGGCCGTCACGCCCATGTGACAGTCGTCGAACGGGTCGCTGAGCGCCCCGACCATCATGTCGACCATCGCCGAATCGTTCATCCGGGCGCCCCACCGCATGGCGCCGCTGGCATACGGACTGCGGCTCATGTTCTCCGCGCCGCCCGCCACGGCCACGTCGTAATCTCCCAGCGCGATCCCCTGGGCGGCCGTGATGATCGCCTGCAAACCGCTGCCGCACAAGCGGTTCAAAGTCAAAGCGGGTGTTTCCGGTGGCAGCCCTCCCTTGATCCCGGCCACTCGAGCCAGATAGTGATCGTGAGCGTCCGTATGGATGATATTCCCGAACACCACGTGCCCGACCGAAGCCGGGTCGACACCCGATCGCTGGACGGCCTCTCGCACGCAACGAGCTCCCAGATCGCTGGGCGGAACGTCCTTCAGACTCCCCCCGTAGCCGCCGATCGGCGTCCGCACTCCACTCAGCACCACGACTTCTCGCGCCATCTGACCACCTCCTCGCAGCAAGTCCGCACCTTCAATGAATTCTCAGCCAAAAACCGTCGCGCGCCAGGCGACCGACGGGCAACTCACCACTTCCTTCCGCATGCGGCACCTTGGACCGCGATTGGCCCGGCATCGTACCACGGCCGGCAATTTGTGCGGATACCGGGGGCAACTCTTGTACCAATGCCCGTGATTGGGAAACAGACTGGAGGTTGCCTTCGTCGCGATCCGACGAATTCCCTCCCATCTCCCGACCTCAGGCGAAATTGGCTGCTGAGCGGTTGCGCGCCGATGTGCACAAGCCTGGGGAGGGTTCGTGCGGAACCGCGCGCACGGTGCGCGGGTGGAGGACCAGAGGAGATCAGACGCCCTGCCAACCGGCGAGCGGGGGACGTGAGTCCCCTGCTTCTGGTGTGGGCGAACGGGTGAGACCGGGGCGGCCTGAGAAGAGGCGGCAAGCATCGGCAAAGTCGGCTGTTTTGGCCGAATTTTACAGCGAATTCCCGTCGCCCTCGACCAGACCCCGCACGGCCTGCTCAACAATCACGCGGCCACGCTCCAGAACGGCCTGCCGCCATCTCCCGGCGGACGGACAGAACAGTTCCTTCAGCCGCCGCTTGGCCCGCTGCGTGCCGGGATCCTCCGGCCGGCCCCAGTGGTGCGCCTGGTTCTCCGCGCGCAAGCCGGCCAACACGCGCAGCGGCCCGTACGTCCCGAACTCCGCGCAGGCATATAAGTAGTCCGCGGACCAATTCTGGGCGACACACCACTGGCCGAGGCCGCCGCGAGTCTGATAGGCCGTCCGCGCCGCATCATGCGTTTCGAACGCTCCAGCGCCGAAATGCCTGGTGAACCAGGCGTGCTGGCGCGGGTCGAGCGGATAATCGAGCAACAGCTTGCAGTGGCCGCTCGGCCCCAAACCCGTATGCAGGTCCAGGTGCACGACCCGCTGGCTGCCACGCAGCGGCGGTTCCAGCAGTCGGGGCAGCAGCCGATGAGCGGTCCCTGGTCCCGCACCGCCATAGAACAAACCCTGGGGAAACTCGTACTGTCCGGCCGCCACCGCCTGCCGCACGGCGGCGGAACCTCGCCGCAGCCGGACATACGCGGCGCGCGGAAGGAAGGCGTCCCATCGCGAGGGAGGATACCGGGGGTTCAGCAACCCGTCCAACTCGGCATAGCCGGGCGGCGCCCCCTCATACGCCTGGCCGGCCAGCAGAAAGTTGCGGTTCGGATCCACATTCTGCTCGTCGAACCGCCTGAGCCAGGCGAATCCGAACGGATTGATGCCGTGCAAGAACAGGCACTTCACGGGCGGAGGCGCCTGGCGAGCCCAGCTCCGCAGCAGATCGACCTGCAGTGCCGAACCCAGAAAGCCCTCCACACCATGCAGACCCGATGAGATGACCAGCACGCGCGTCGAGTCCGCGGGCCCGGAACAGGCCACGTCGATCGTCAGTTCCTCGCCCGACGGTCCGACCGCGTCGATGGGCCACTGCTCCAGCTTCCACTGCAACCGCTCCGCCCCCTCGCGGAACCTCTGCCGCGCGGCGGCGTAGTCGGCAGAAAACGGCGTCGAGTCACTCATCCATTGTCACCATCGACGGTTCCTGATTGCTTCGTGCGGAATGATTCGGTCAATCAGAACTTTCAGATAGAATACGAAGACGATTCCGCAAATGTCCATACTCATGCGCCACAACGAACCTCGCAGCAGAGTTCGAAAACGCGTCCAGCCAATTCGACCTCACGCCGACAGGCACACGATACTGTGGGGCCGTTGATACTCGGCTTCGAGTTGCTCCACTCTGGCTCCCACCTCCCTTCGAGATCGTGCGGATCTGAAGTTGTTTTGCCGACGGAATGTGGCGTTACAACCGAGGGAAGCTCGGACGGCCTCCGCTTCGGCGAGCGCTCCCCCTTAATATCCCTCTGGCTCCCTCCCCGGCTTCCGGGGAGGGCTGGGGAGGGGCCTGCGGGGTTCGCGAGCGGACAACCATGTGTTCATCTCGCGCATTGGACTTCAGCGCACACGGATTCGTAATGATTCAAATTCCGAATCCGGGTCCGTATGGATGCCTCCAGGTGGTAGTTGAGTGAATGTGGCAATTGCCGGTTGAGTTTGGGAATGCACGAAAGAACCCCTCCCCAGCCCTCCCCGAAGCGGGGAGGGAGCCAGAGGGGGTTGAATGGTTTTCCTCGTCGCTTATCCGAATCTCGAATTCCCGTGAACGATTACCTTGACACTTCCGCCTCTCGGTGACTGAGTAATCGCTCTGGTGTTCGAAGTAACGAGCTTCGCGGACCCCTGATGGTAGCCATAGAGTAGGAGTCAATACGGGCCTCCTGTTATCGCAACCGTGGATCAAGCGTAAGGATCTCGTGAGCTGCGGCCGTGACGTGATCTCGGCTGGCAGCACGCAGCCACACGTCGGCGAGTTCCGACTCCGCCGACTCTAACCAGACGACCGTGTACTTCACTGTTGCTGTTCCAGATCGCGAAGGATATCCACCAGTGGTCGGCCCGCTTCATCGCGGCAGCGGCGATCAAGCTCGTCATCGCCCGCCGGTGACTCAACACCTTGGTACACAGCCCGATCCTGAACTGGAATGAAATGACCGACGACGCGACCTGTCTCGTCACAAAGTTCCAGTGGCTCCTCAGAGTTACCCAGCTTTGAGCAAAACGCTTGATCAATCGTAATTCGAACCATCCGCGTTCTCCCTCGTGGCCGAATCAAAGGTGCAGGAGTTTCTCCCTCAGGCTTTCCGTCGTCTGTACCGCACTGGCACAGCCCGAAAATAGCCTGCCACACCCCCTCAGGTAAAGATGCTACCAAAACGGGCCGCAATGGTCGAACCAGACCAGGTGTTCTGGTCCAGAGAGGCCATTTACCGTCGGAGTGCTGCGTCGCGGGGGTTCCTGAAGAAAAACGGACCAGAGGTCTCGACGGATCACCTCCGTCTTCCGGAGGAGTGGGTCTTCGCGGCATGATTGCGGCTAAAATGCCGCAACTTGACGGCAGTATCATGGTGTGATACTACTGAGTGGCATGGGACCGAAACATCAGCGCACGCTGTCAGCGATTTTGGAAGATCCCGTCCGGTCGAATCTCGCCTGGCGGGACATCGAATCGATGCTGGAAGCAGCGGGCGGCCAGGTTTCCGAGGGAGCCGTGAAGTCAATGCGACGCTTCCTGACCGAAGCAGGAGTAACGCCATGATGGAATACAAAGGATATATCGGCAAGGTTGAGTTCGACGACGACGCCCTCATCTTCCACGGGGAGGTGATCAACACTCGTGACGTGATTACGTTTCAGGGCGAGAGTGTCAGCGAACTGACGCAGGCATTCCACGATTCGGTGGATGACTACCTGGCCTTCTGCAAGGAGCGTGGCGAGGCTCCCGACAAGCCGTTCTCCGGCCAGTTCGTGACGCGTATTTCCCCTGAACTTCACCGTCAAGTTAATATGGCTGCCGCCGTATCTGGCAAGAGCCTGAATGCCTGGGTGACGGAACAGCTTCAGTCTGCGGTCCAGCATTTCGGCGCAATCAAAGCTGCCGGAAAGAAAGCGGCTGCCAAAACCAAAGCGGCAAAGAAGACGGCTTCCCGCAGGAAAGACTCGCCGCAGCATGCGTGATGATTGCACTGACAAACAACAATCGATCAAATCAAATCAAAGGTGTCAGGAGTCATTGTGTGGCATTCTTCCGATGATCCGAATGGCTTCTATCTGCGGCGATTTGCAGATGGCTTGTGGTTACGAGGTTACCGAGCCGCTCCTTAACACCGTTGGAAAGCCGACGAGCATTTCAACTTTGCAGCGGTTGATCCAGATGGACGAGCGGGCCCTTGATTCCGTGAAATCGCTGCCGATGAAGTGAACAATGAATCCTGGTGACTTCCTTCTCCTGGTTCTGTCGCTCGGCTTCGCCGCCATGTCTCTGCTGGTCCACGGCTTCACGCCGAACGGAGTTGGCCCGGCCCTGCTTGCCACGGCTGGCGGCTTCTGGCAGCTTGGGATGCAATGGCTTCGATACCGAAGCTGGCTTCGCCACAAAGACTCAGATTTCATCCCCGGCACGCAGCACCTGGCGATTGCGGCGTGGCTCGGCTGGTCGCTGGCGACGTTTGCGTCCGTGAGCTGGGCGTGGATGGCGATCAGGGAACTGCGAATCGAAGGGCAACCATGACCCACCCCTCAACTTTCCGCAAACCCACCGAGGGTCGCACCGTCGCATTCGTCGATGACCTCTACCGTTTCTTGGCAACCGGCGACGTGACGATCAAGGAGGCCGCCGCCTTCTTGGGCGTGTCCCTCAACACACTCAAGACTTGGGAACGCGATGGCGGACTCAAAAGTGGCGGACTCAAAAGTGTCAGGAGTCATTGTTTGACATTCTCTCGTGATGTCACTGGCCGATGTCCCGAACAATGACTCCCGACACCTCTGATTTGACACCTTTGATTCATCCAGAGCAGTGCTCAAGGCCGGTACTCCGGGAACTCCACGAACACCTTCACGGCGCCGTCCAGTCGCCCGTGGAACAGATCGAAGGCCCGTTGAATGTCCACCAGCGGCAGGCGGTGCGTGACCAGCGGCCGGACGTCCAGCCGGCGTTCGGCCAGCCACCGCAAGGCCAGCGGGAAGTCGCGTTCGAAGTCGGGAGCGACACTGGTTTGAATGGCCAGGTTCTTGGTGAAGATCGTCCGCCAATTCAAGCCGTCAATCTGTTCGGGCGGGACGCCGAACGAAAGGACGCGGCCGCCGGGCCGACACAGCTCGGCGCACAGATTCAACGTATGCTCCCGGTGCCCGACCGCTTCCACGACCAGGTCCGCCAGCCGCCCCGATGTCAAACGACGGACGGCCTCCAGCGGATCCTCGCGCGAATTGTCGACGACCGAAGTGGCGCCCATCCGCTGACCGACTTCCAGGCGCGCTGCCAGCCGGTCCACGGCGATCACCTGCCGCACGCCCAGGTTCCGCAGCACGGCGCTGAACAGCAAGCCCATCGGACCCTGCCCCACGACCACCACATCCTGGTCGATCAGGTGCGGGATCTTCTTCAGCGCATGGATCACGGTACCCAACGGCTGCGCGAGCACCGCCTGGTCGTCCGGCACGCGCGGGTCCAGCGGCACCGCTCGCCGCTCGCTGACCAGGAACTGCTGAGCCAAGCCGCAGTGGTTCACCGGCACACACAGCACGCGGTCACCCGGTTGGAACCGGCCGCCGCTGCTGGCCGCCACGCGGCCGATGATCTCGTGCAACGACTGGCCCGGCACCGGCGCGTATTCCGGATAGCCGCCTTCGAAGTGCAGCAGGTCCGAACCGCACAGGCAGCCCAGTTCCGGCTGGAAGATAATCTGATGTTCGCCCGCCGGCGGCGGCGGGTCGCCCAGCCGCGGCGGCTCGGCCGCGATCAGGCGAATCTGGTGAGGAGCGTAGATTTGACCGATCAGCACCGCGGCAGTCCCGGAAAAAATGGAGGCAACTCGGCACGACCCCTCATCAGTTTGCCAGCTAACCAGGCCAGATGAAAGCCGCCATGGTCGCCTTTGGCTCCGCGAAAGCAGCGGGATTGTCACCATTGGCTACCGCGTGGTGAAATTACTTCGGGGGGCTTGCCGAGATTGGCCAAATGCATCACCAAGAGGGGTATAAATACCAGTAGTACCTCCTCACGCGCGTCCCCATGGAGCTGACCCATGTTGCTGTCTCGCCTGTCTCTCTGGATCGCCCTGCTCGCGCTGGCGGCCGCATTCGATTCCAGCTTGCCGGCCGCGGAGATCGTGCTTCTGCAAGCCAGGCCCGACCCATTCGGCTGGCCGCGCCCCGCGGCGGGGGCCGAGCAGGTGCCGCTCGGCACCAGCCTGTTCTTTCAACTGGGATTCCGCGACCGGCAGGCGACCGACCGGGTACTGGCCGACAGCGTGTCGGTCCGGGTGCTCGGACCCGATGGCACCAGCGCGGTCGAAGTCCTGGCGGCCGGTCAGAAGTTCGCCCCGGGCTTTCAGGGACAATTGCAGCCCAGCCGCAAACCCGAAGGCGCCCTGGCCGTGTACATCGACGGCCCTTTCGCCTGGCAGCCGCGAACCAGGTACACGATCGAAATCCGGGCGAAATCTCAAGCCGGCGACGAGCTGAATAGTGCTCAAGGCGCCTGGTCGTTCACCACGGCCGACGCGCCGGGCCGACCGACGGTCGACTTTCAGCTCGACCTGGCTCAACCGGCCGTCACCTGGCAGGGCGGATTCTTCACCGGCTTCTGCAAGCCAAGCTTTTGCACGAGTGCCTCGAACCGGTTGCCGGGCTACGAACTGATGCTCGGCGTTCGTCAGTCTTCGTCGAACGCCTGGAGCCTGCAGCGCGACTTTTCCCTGACCGGTATGCAGCATCAGCCGCAGTTTCTGGATGGCGGCCAGCCCAATCTGGTCCGCGAACGGGAAACTCGCCGCATCCGGGCGATTGAGCCGCACGAGAGCGGCACGCTGCTCCGGGTGGAGGACTTCTTCGGTCACGAGCAGTACGGGATCGAGTCGAACCGGCCGCTGGCGGGCGACTACCACGCTGGCGACGAAGTGCTGGTGGCCGACGGCGTGAGCGACGCGCGAGCCAAGGTGTTGCGGGTCGTGTCCGACGCGCCGGGCGAGCGTACGCTGCTCGTGACGCGGATCGAATCGCCGGCCAGCGGCTGGAAGCTGGAGTACGCCAGACCGATGCCCCAGCGGGAGGATCCGCACGCGCCCGGACTGTTTCCGCACGGCGGCTGCTACCTGCGCAAGTTCCTGCCCGCGGGAACGCCGCATTACTATTGGGGCCGAGTGGATCGGGAATGGGATATCGCTCGCCGCTACGGCCGCCGACTGGTGGTCAACTTCACCGACGCACCGGGCGACCTGGCCGTCGACGGGCGGCAGTGGACGTATCCGAAGGATTATGTCGAGTACCACCAGGTGGTGCGCGAGATCACGTCGCACCTCATCCAGCGGTACGGCGAGGCCTGCCTGGACTTTGTGTGGAGCGTGCTGAACGAGCCCGATCTGGCCGTCGCCTTCTGGCGCAGCCGCGACTGGGACGAGCTGCAGAAGTTTTACGACTACACGGTGGATGCGATCCTGCGGAGTTTCGAGGATCACGGCTACGATTCGCAGCGCGTCGTCGTGGGCGGACTGGAGATCGGCGCCATCTTCGGAGCGCACATCGAGGGTCCGATCCTGAAGAAGTTCCTGGTTCATTGTTCACCCACGGCCACCGGCGAGGGAGCGCTGGAAATGAACGCCGCCTTCGGCGACCGGCGGCTGGACGGCAAACGCTCGCAGCGCGTCGAGCGGTTGTGCGGCGAGCATGGCGGCCGGGGCAGTCCCTGCGACTTCATTTCGATCCACGGCTACAACGCCGCCGAGGTGCTGGCGGCCAAGCTCTACCGAGGCAAGCAACTGGCACTGGAAATCGATCCGGAGTACTACGCCAAGTTGTGGGTGAATTCGTTCGAATCCTGTCCCGACTGGGCTCCGCCACCCGACCCGGCCGCCGCCGACAGCTACCTGGGCAACGGTTACTTCACGACCTGGTGTGCCGATGTCGCTCGCCGCCGCCTGGCCGCGGCCGCCGCCGATCCCCGCTATGGCTTTGGCGAAGCGACGCTCACCTTCTGGCCCTGGCCGAACAAGAATCTGCGCGGCCACAATAACGCCACGCAGGTCCTGTCCGTGGACGACGATGCGGACGGCCAGCCGGACCGCGAGCTGACCGTGGCTCTGCCGATTCTGCGTTACCTGGGACTGCTGGAACAGATGCGGGACCGATTCTGGGTCCTGCCCGAACAGCGCGTGGCGGGCCACGTGGTGTCGGGCTTCGCCTCGCGCTCGGACGACCGCATGTGCCTGCTGCTGTACTCGCACGATCCGCTCGATGTGCAGTCGCGTTCGGCTACTGAGTTTCAAGTGCGGGCCGAGCTGAAGAAGCTGCCCTGGGCGGAGGTGGAGATCGAAGAGTATCGCTACGACCAGCGGCACAACTCGTATTATGAACTGGCCAGGCAGCTCCGCGCCCGGCCCCCGGAAGCCGCAGCCGCGTCCCGGCTGCCCGCCGAGGAGGTGCCGCGGTTGGTCGCCATCCTGGCCGGCAACGATCGAGAGGCACAACTGGCGGCCATTCAACAAGTCACCCGCTATCGCGATATTCCCGAACCGGTCCTGGCCGCCGCCTTGCAACTGCATCAGGCCACGACTCACGAGGATGTCCGCCTGGCGATCGAGGAGGCGGGAAAGAAGGTCATGAATCGGCAGGCCAGCTTCACGCCCGCAGACGCCGAGCGGATCGAGCAGGCTTCGCGGCAGCAGGTGACCGATCGTCGGCAAGCGAACACGGGCGCCGACGGCAGCCTGTCCTTGGCCGTG
The DNA here is from genome assembly GCA_024102795.1 of Pirellulaceae bacterium. Lineage (GTDB taxonomy): Bacteria > Planctomycetota > Planctomycetia > Pirellulales > Pirellulaceae > JAGFJK01. The sequence goes on along the minus strand of JAGFJK010000447.1, from coordinate 8,437 downwards.
CCGGTCAGCGCGAACGGATCGACGTTTGTGGTCCTGCGGCCGGTGGCAAAGTAGCCATCACGCGGAGCGTGATGGCTACTTTTCAGTTGTTGGTTCTGGAGCCGCTTTGTCCTGTTCGCGCCGCTCCACGTCCCGCGGGTGCTTCGAGAACGATTCAAACACGTCGCCGACGACGCGGTCGGCCAGTTTGCCGAGCTGTTCCAGCAGGATCGCTTCGGCTTCCGGCGCCAGCGGTGACATGTTCGGTTCGTAGCCGCCCACTTCGTACGCCTCGGCCGTGGCGATGTAGCCCACGTGGCCATTGGCGTACCCAATAATGATTGGCACGGCCCGGTCGGCAATCGCTCGTTCCAGCTTGAATCCATACTCGACCATCGGTTCGCCGGGCATCGTCAGCAGCAGGTAGGGACCGATCTTCAACGCCTGCAGTTCGGCCCGCAACGGTTTCTCCTTGCCCGGCAACTGGACCACACTGCTGGCCACTCGAAGCTGGTAGAACGCGGGCCGCTGCTGCAGTTGCTCGCGCGTCACGCCGCGAGCCAGAGCGCTCACCACGGCTCCCCCCAGGTCGCGTCCGGCCCATTGGATGTCGGCCTCATCGGCGCAGCGGTAGGGATAGCCGGGCAGATTCGGCCGAATGTCGCCGGCGCAGCCCTGCAGGAACAGAGCGCTGGTCTGGTTGCCATAGCACATTTCGACAAACGTCTGGGCCTCGCCCGGAAAATCGGCGCTCATCTTGGGGTAGCCCGCGGGATACGGCGGCGAACCCTTATCGCCCCAGGTGAAGAAGCAGGGATGGCATACGGCGTGCATCACGACGGCCAGCGGAGTCAGCGACTGGCCGTCGTCGAACCGCAACACTTTCACTCGCCGGTCGCACGGCCCGTCGGGGTTCAACCGCACGACCGCTCGGCCATCGATCACCTTGCGGCGGTTGATGTTGAATCCAATCTGGCCTTCGCCATAGCCCACCGAGACGGGCCGCAACTGGTCGACCGCTTGCCGGGCCGTGTCGCCCAGCTTCCGAATCAAATCCTGTCCCCAGGGCGAATTGGCCGAAAACGGCGGACCGGAATGGTTGTGCGAGGCGGCGATCAGGATGTGGGCCGGCGGCACGTCGGCGGCCTGCGAAATCCGCAGTCGCGCCAGCGCCACCAGCTCGTCCGCGGCGTTGATCGTATCGAGCGTGACGATGGCCGCGCGCGTCTCGCCGTCGTCCAGCACCAGGACGCCGGCCCGCAGCGGATCGCGCACTCCATGCACGATCCGGCGATGCCCGGCCACTTCCACGCCCTCCGTGTCGGCTGGAGTAATGTCCACCTTGGCCACTCCGGCCCGCAAGTTCGAGGCGACGGGAAACTGGCCATCCTCGCCGGCGGCGCTCCGGTAACCTCCCACCGCCAGCAGACACAGCATCAAACCGCGAGTCCTCCACGGCACGACCAACCCGCGAGCAAAACGGCACGATTTCATCAATCAATTTCCCCCACAAAAGTTTCACTGCTTACGAATTTGACGGCGGCGTTGCGGCCTGTAGTATAAACCGACTCGCAGGCGATGAAACGCCTGACGCCGTCGCTCCCTCGCTGACGCGTCGGGTTAACCAGGGCGATCAGGCGCGTCGGACTAATCAGGGCGCTCATCTCTTATTGGCCCGCCACCAGTCGGCGGCCCGTTCGGCCGTCCATTCCGAGGCACAACGGCAAGCGGCCAGCGCCGTGGCCAGCTCGCCGGCGGAGCCGAAACGGTCCTCCGGCCGCTTCGCCAGGCACCGCAGCACAATCGCCTCCAGATCGGCCGGCACCTCGGAACGCAACTGCGTTGGCGGGGTGACCTGGGAATGCAGATGAGCGCCGAGCAATTCGCTGACGCTCGCCCGTTCGAACACCGGCCGGCCCGTCAGCAGGTAGTAGGCGGTGGCTCCCAGCGAATAAATGTCGCTGCGCACGTCCGCAACGGCAATCCCCAGCGCCTGTTCCGGCGACATGAATCGCGGCGTGCCCACGATTCGGGCTGCCAGGGGCGACTCGCCCGGCGTCGGACACTCGGGCCGAGCGATTTCATGCACCAGGCCAAAGTCCAGCAGCTTGGCCACGTCGTACTGGCTGCCGCACCGGGCCGCGAAGATATTGGCCGGCTTGATATCCTGATGAATCAAACCGGCATGATGTGCCTCGGCCAGCGCTTCGCACACCGGCCGCAGCAGATACACCACTCGGCCGGGCGGCAGCGCGCCGAACGTGTCGACCAGCTCCTGCAGCGTGCGACCCTCCAGGTATTCCATCACGTAGTAGAACGTCCCATCCTCGGTGCGGCCGTAATCGAAGATCTCGACCGTATTCCAGTGTGCCAGCCCGGCCGTGGCCTGGACTTCGCGTTCGAAGCGGGTGATCACGTCCGCTCGCGTATCGTAGCCTGGCCGGATCAGCTTGATCGCGCTGGGACGTTTCAGCAGTTGATGTTCCGCCAGATACACCTCGCCCATCCCGCCGCTGCCCAGCCGGTGCAGCAGGCGGTATTGTCCGAAGCGGCGGGCCAGGTACAGTTGCTGGCGGAGGTGATTCACCGTGTAGGTTCCCGCGATCGCGGCTCCCGCGGCGACCGCGGTCAGCAGGGCGCCGGCGACCATGAAGTCGCGGCGCAGCAGCGTTGCAACTGGCGGGTTGGCGGCGACCAGCACCAGGCAGACAACCAGCGGCGCCGCCGCCGCGGGGATCAGCACCGCCGCCGCTCGCCGCCAGCTATTGGGGATCAGAATCGCGTACACCATGATCGCCACGCTCCACGTGGCAAAGGCGAACAGCATGGCCAGATTCAGGCCCAGCGCATCCGGCGCGCGAGCGGCGCCGAGCATGTCCGCCACCTGCAGCGACACGGTTTGCACACCCACGACCAGGACCAGCACCAGTTCCAGCAGCCGCCAGGGTCCGAGCGTGGTGCGGGCGATGCTTAAGCGCCAACTGCACGCGGCGGCGATCGCCAGCAGGCAAGCGCGGAGCCAGACCAGTTGCGAATCGGGGTGCAGGATCGCGCGCAGCAGGAAGATGCCGAGCGCGACGACGGCGATCCAGGAGGCGACTCGCAAACGGGTCCGCAAAAGTTCGGCCGTTTGCGTCATCAGGCCGGGCTGCGTACCGGCGACGACCTCCACCCGCGCGGGCGCGCCCGGCGTGTCGTGCAGGCTGAGCGTGGTGTCGCCTCCCGGCAGCCGGCGTTCCGCGGCCGGAGCCGCCTCGGCGAACAGCTCCTGGAACTGGGGAAACCGTGCCCGATACTGTTGCCGGGCGGGACGAGCGGCGGCGGGCAGCAGCTCCTGTTCCATCTGCACCAGATCGCTCAGCAGCGCCTGCTGCAACCGGCTCTCGACCCGCGCCAGATACGATTCGATCCGCGGCTGGCCGCCCACCCGCAACCCGGCTTCGAACTCATCCAGCAGTTCGACCAGCCGGCGCTCGTCTTCGGCATTCAGGTTGTCGTCGCTCACAGGCAAACCCGCCAGTCTCCCGGTTCAAGCCACGTCGGCCGCCTCGCTCCAGGTCTTGCGGATCAGTTGCAGCCGGCGCTTCACCGTGGTCTGCGAACACTCCAACTGACCGGCCGCCTCCTCGTTGGTGTAACCTTCCAGCTTCATGACGGCCAGCCGCCGAGTGGTTTCGTCGGGCAGCCGGTCCAGCAGCCGGCTCAGTTCCTCAGCCACTTCCACGGCGAATTCCGGCGACGGATCCTGGCTGATTTCGGCCGCCAGGCCGTGTCCCGAATCGTCCTCCCAGGCCGACTGGCCGCGCACCGCGGCGCCGCCGCGCTTCTGGGCCGAAAGCCGCCGCAAACGGGCTCGGCACTTCCGCCGGGCGATCACTACCAGCAAAGCCCACAGGCTGTCACGGTCGGTGACCAGCGGAAACCGCCCGGCGGCCAGTCCCCGGCACAAGCTGTCCAGGGCGCTCAGCGCCACGTCCTCCTCATCAAACTCGCGCCGCAGGCCGGCCGGCAAGCGCCGGGCGGCCAACGACAGCAGTTGGCGGTAGTAGCGATCCCACAGCCGTTGTACGGCTTGCGAATCCTGGCGGCGCAGGCCGTCGATCCAGGCCGTCACGTCGTCGTCCAGCGACATGGGGTTCCATACCTTCGCGATGCTCAACCGAGCGGAGCAAAAAAAGCGTCTGTCCACACCGTCCACCAATCTACATTTGGCTGCCCTCCGTCCACAGTCCCAACGGGACGACTCTTGGGCAGCCCAGGGGGCGCTTGGCGGTCGCTCCAAACGCAACCCCCACCGGCCACAAGTGCTTCGCTACCGGCCAAATTACGAATCCCGCCGGCTTGCCCGGCGGGATTCCACGCTCGTTGGCTGCACTTGCGGGGAGGGGGCCAGAGGGATATCAAGGGGAAGCTTTCGCCACCCGTCCTGGTCCCTTTCCTCCGCGTTTGGCCATTACCTGTTGGAGACATCCAGGCTCCCTACTTGCGCACCAGGAACATCAACCATGACCATTCGCACCGTCTGCCAGTCATGCGGCCAGACCATGCAGGCCCCCAGCCAGTACGCGGGATGCCGGGTGAGCTGTCCCAACTGTCAACAATCCTTGCAGTTGCCGGCCTTGGAAATGGTCGACGAGGAGGAGATCATCGCGGCCGAGGCGGTCCCGGCCAGCGAGCTGGCGGCTCGGCAAGCCGCCGCCGCGGGCGACAACCCGTGGGACATTCCGCTGCTGCAGCCGTTGCACGAACCCCAGCCGGTGGAGCGGTTTCTGGAGGCTCCGCGAAGCGAAGCGAAGCCGGCTTCCGCAACCGACGCCGGCGCGCCTCCGGGCCAGGGCGACTGGGCCAGGCGGATGTTCGCCGCGCTGCTCGATCCGCGCAGCATCCAATGGCTGCTGGCGATGGGCGGCGGATTGATGGTCCTGGGCGGTTTGATCTGGTTGATCAGTTGGGGCGCCTTGGAGCATCCGCTGATTGCGGCGACCGTGCTGGGAGCGGGCAGCCTGGGCGTGCTGGGCGCGGGCTGGTTCGTGGTGCTCAAGACCCGTTTCCACCTGGCCGGGCAAGCCTTGACGTTTCTGGGCTGCGTCGTCGTCTCGTTGAACCTCTGGTTCTACCACGCGCAGGGTCTCCTGCTGCTGGATCAGGGACTGTGGATGGCGGGCGTGGTTTGCGTGCTGCTGTATGCGGCCACGGTCTGGGTGCTGCGCGACCCGCTGTTTCTGTATGCGGTCGAGGCCGGCGTCACGCTGACCGCCGTGCTGCTGCTGGGCAACTTCGGACTGGCGTCGCACGCGACCGAATTGAGCGTCGTGCTGATGGTCCTGGCCATGATCTCGATTCACGCTTGCCAGGCGTTTCCGGCCCAGGCCGAAACGTTCAGCACCCGGCGTTTTGGCCTGCCGCTGTTCTGGTGCGGCCAGGTGCAACTGGCAGCCGCGCTGTGCGTGCTGGCCGGGACGCAACTGGCCGGAAACGTCGTGTCGCTGGGCGATTGGTTCGAGCTTCCGGCGGGCGGCGTCCCGCTGACCAATTCCCGCTGGGTGCCTGGAATGCTGTGGCTGGCCGGAGCGTACGCCTACGGTTTCAGCGACCTGGTGGTGCGGCGGATCGGACTGTACACCTACCTGGCCGCCGTATCGCTGGTGATGGCCGAGTGCACGCTGATCGGTTTCGACCTGTGGGGAACGGAAGGCCTGATCGCCACGCTGGCGCTCACGGCGACCGCCATCAGTCTGCTGAGTATGCTGGTGCCGCCGACCGAGGAGCGGTTCGCGCGGTCCGTGCCGCCGCTGGCGCTGCTGCTGAGCATCGTCCCGGTGGGGCTGGGTCTGGTGTTGCACGTCGCGGCGACCAGTCTGATTGCCGGGGAACTGTCTCTGCGCCGCGAAACGAGCTGGGTGTTCGTGGGGGTGATGATGCTGGTGGCCGCGGCCAATCGCGTCTCGGCCTACGTCTATCAGAACCGCAGTCCGAGTCTGGCGGCCGTGTATCTGTTCTTCGCGGCCGGCTCGCTGATCGTGGCGGCCGCCGGGTTGCTGCGCGAACTCGGCCAGTCGGCCTGGTCCGCTCAGGTGCCCTGGTTGCTGATCATTCCGGTCGGCTATCTGATCGCGTCACGATGGTCGCCCTGGCCCACGCTGCGGAGACCGCTGCGCTGGGTTGCTCAGACCGCCACGGCCGTGATCCTGGTGCACGTGGCCTTCGGCAGCCTGGTGGCCTTCGTCAGGTCGCGGGGTTTCGAACCGGCCATGCACCTGTCGCTGGCGCTCATCCTGGCGGAAACGGCCGGGTTCTATGCGTTGGCGCGGGCCTTGCGAGGTCGAACCGTCAATTCCTACCTGGCGGTCGCCGCCGGGGGCGCGGCCGTCTGGCAACTGATGAGTTTCTGGCGGCTGCCGGACGAGTTGTTTACGATCGTGTTCGCCCTGCTGGGGCTGGTGCTGCTGTCCGCGGCGAAGCTGCTGGGGCTGCACGACGACCAGGTGTGGGATGCGTCGGGCAAGCCGCGGGCCGTGAAAGCTGGCCGGGGAGCGGCGGTCTGGCAGTCGGGACACGCCGTGCTGTGTTTGACCATGCTGATCGCCCTGCTCAAAGGCGCGGCGCACCTCGCGGTCGTGGGACTTGAGAGCCGTTCCTTGACCGCCTACGACTGGGCCGTCCCCATCCTGATGACGGTCGCCGCGCTGACCGGCATGGTGACATCGGGACACGGCGCATGGAGACGGCTCTACGCCGTATCCAGCGTGCTGTTCGGCGGGCTGACGATCCTGACGCTGAACATGGCCCTGGACATCAGCGTGGCCCGCAAGCTGGAAATCCTTTCCGTCGCGGCGGGCCTGATCATGCTGGGCGCCGCCTACGTGGGGCGGTTCCTGGATGAAGACCGCCGCCGCCTGGACGACCTGGTGACCCTGGGGTTATGGCTGGGAAGCCTGCTGGCCTGCCTGCCGCTGCTGCTGGCCGTGTTCGTGCATTGGGGCCAGGCGTGGGAGTTCGCACCCTGGTACGACGAACTGGCGCTGATCGTCGTGACGCTCGTCCTGCTGGCGACCGGCGTGGTCTGGCGGGTCAAGGCGTCGACGCTGCTGGGCGGCGGCACGCTGCTAAGCTACCTGGTCGTGTTGATCGCGTCGCTGCTTTACCGCCCGCAACTGGCGGTCGGCGTCTACCTGGCCGGTGGCGGCGCGGTGCTGTTCGGCCTGGGAATCCTGCTGGCCGTGTACCGCGACTATCTGGTTTCGCTGCCCGACCGCGTGGCCAACCGCGAGGGCGTGTTCCGCGTGATCAGTTGGAGGTAGCCGGGGCCGACGTCGCCGGGGCTGACGTGATGTACCTCAGCAGGACCAGGATCTCGTCGCGAGTGAATCGGTCCAGCAGACCCTTGGGCATCAGCGACGTGGACGACTTGACCATCTCGTCAATCTCGTCGCGGGCGATCGTCTGCGGCTGCGGGTTTTCGGGGTTCGAGATCAGCGTGACGCTTTGAGCGTTCTGCTGAGTGACGATTCCGGAAATCACCTTGCCGTCCGCGGTCAGCACGTTGTACAGGGCGTACTTGGGGTCCACTTTGTGGGACGGCTCCAGCAGTTCGCGCAGGACCGCTTGCAGGTCGCCCTTGTTCCGCTGCAGCACGTCGGTCAGCTCGGGCCCGACCGCTCCGCCTTCGCCCCGCAGTTTGTGGCATTGCAGGCAGGTGGCCTCCTTGAACAGCCGCGGTCCCAGGTCCGCGGGCAAGTTGCCGGTGGCCGCCGCCAGATCGTCGCGGAAATCGTCGAGCTTCCAGTTCTGCACAAGGGCGCGGGTGTTCCCCAGCGGGTCGGCCGGCACGGTCGGATTGGCTCGCCAGGCATCCAGGTCGGGCACCACGACCATCACGCCATACATCCGCATCCAGTGGTTGGGGAACGTGCAGACGTAAGGGTATTCGCCCGGCTCCTGGGGCGCGGTGAACGTCAGCACGTCCTGGCCCCGGGCGGGCACCATCCGCGTGGCCTGCAGCACGTCGCCGGTCGCCGGCACGTATTGCCGGCCTTGTCGGTCGATGGTCGGGGGCAGGCCTTGCGATTGCTGGACCACGTCGCGGAACTTGCCCACGGCGGTAATCACCAGGTTGTGCGGCATCAGGTCCTCGTTGCGCAGCACCAGTTGCACGGGCCGGCCGGCTTCGACGGCGAAATACGGCGTGTCGTACCGCATCTCCTCTTCGACCGTGTTGATCAACACCACGCGGACCACGACTTCCCGCAACCGCTGCCGGTAGGTCCGAGCGTCGTCGGTCGGCAGCGCGGCCAGCAGTTCGTCCGCCAGGTGCATCGCCTCCAGGAACGTGTCGCTGGTCCGCTGGGCCGCGGGAGTTGCCTCGGCGTGGGCCACCAGCGTCTCGACGACTTGCCGGGCTTGCGCTGCCGGGCGCTCATCACGGGGGATTCGGGCCAGCGTGCGGACGGCGGCGTCG
>JAGFJK010000441.1 GCA_024102795.1 Pirellulaceae bacterium | reverse complement strand
TCGCCACGTCCGTGCGCGGACCGAGTAAGGCCGTCGAGCCTGCCGCCGTGGGAGCCGCGGGCGGGGCGGGGCTGCCGGACCGCTCCGCCACCGCGGAGGCCTTGCCGTTGCGTTTCAAGTTCCAAACCATCGAGGCACCTCATGCGGGGAACCGTACTCAGGGGCGGCAACAGCCCTCAAGCCGAAGCCTGCGCGGCCGGATTCGGATCCGGCTGGCTGGTGGCCAACGCTCCAGCCAACTGCACCAGCCGCCGGGAAATCCTCGCGCCGGGATGCTGCAGCACGACCGGAACGCCGTTGTTGACCGAGCGGTTGATGCGTGCCGGATCGTCCGGCAGAACGTGCGAGACCTTCATGCCCAGCGCCTTCTCGGCCTCGCTGATCCGCACCTGGTGGCTCTGCCCGAAACGATTCACGACCAACCGCACGCGCGCCAGGCCGACGCCGGCCTCCTTCAGGTTCTCCAGCGTCAACCGCGTGTTGCGGATCGAGGTATAGTCCAGGCGCACCAGCAGCAGGATGCTGGTCGCCTGCCGCAAGGCTTCGAGCTGTTCGCGGCCCACCGAGTTGTCGAGGTCGACGATCGTCTGGGGAAACTGCCGCCGGGCGTGCACCAGGGCCTGTCCCACGCCCTTGGCCGTGACCAGACGCGATTCGTGCGGATTTCGCGGAGCGGCCAGCAGATGGATGGCGGCCTCGTGCGGTACCAGGAACTGAGCGAACATGGTCGAGTCGAGGCGGCCGACGTTCTCGCACAGATCGGCCAGCGTGTACGTCGGGTGGACGTCCAGCAGGGAGGCCAGGTCGCCGGTTGTCAGGCAAAGGTCCACCAGGCACACGCGGCCGTGCTGCCGCGCCAGACCGGCGGCCAGGTTGATCGCCACCAGCGACGTGCCCGAACCGCCGCTGGAGCCCAAGACCACGGTCACGTGGCCCGACTGCTGCACCTCGCGGCGCTTGATTTGCCGATTCTTGAACCGCACGACGGCCTCGGCCAGCTCGGTGTCCAGCCGGCTTTCGTCCAGGTAAACGTCCGCGCCGCCCTGCAATGCGCGGAGGATCAGTTGCGGGTCGGAGGCTGGTCCCAGAGCGATCAGGAACGCCTGGGAGATCTTTTCCAGCTCGCTGATCGTGGCCAGGCCCGAACGGGGATCGCCGGCCAGCGCGACCACGGCCAGCTCGGGCGGGAACCGGCTGGCTCGATCCACCGCCAGGTCCAAGCCGACCACATTCGGTTCGGGACATTCCAGTCCGCTGCGGATCAGCAGGTGGCGGATGCGCTGCGCCGTTCGCTGGTCGTCGCCGGCGACCAGTGTCCCTTGGGTGTCCTTGGATCCAAGGCGAGGTTCGTCTTGAGCGTCTCGCAAGCGAAGCATGGCGGTTCACCTGAGTTTCATCGGCGCGACATGGACAGGCTGTTTCACTTGGGCCGGGCGATGTGAATCCGGCCCACCGAATTCCCTCGCAAGGTGCGGATCTGCAGCATCTCCTCCTGGTCGTCTCCGGCCGAAGGTACCGAGGCGACTTCCCGGCCCGGTCCCGCGGCCACGCCCTTTTGCAGATAACGGAGCTGGTTCAGCGTGGCGGGTTGCGTCTGGCTTTCGCCCATGTCGGCCGGGTTCCTCAGGGCCAGCGTCAGCGTGCCCATGTTCTGGCCCAGATCGAGCACGGGCGCCTGGTCGGGCGTGATCAGCAGGGTGACCGAGCCGGACTTGCGGGCCTCTTCGCCCTTGGTGCTTTCGTCGGGCGTTTCCATGTCCTGGTCCACCGCCAGCACCTCGACCGCCTGCAGCAGCGTGACCGTCGTGCCGCCTCCCGATTCGTCGTTGTTCGCGCCGCGCAGGGTCAGCAGCACGTCGACGCGGCTGCCCGGCAGGATGAAACCGGCCACGTTGGAAGCCACGTTGGCGATCTTGATCGTGTACGCCCGCATGCCGGTCGGGATCAGTGCCGCCAGGCCCAGACCCGACTTCTTGCTGCCCAGCTTTGATTCCAGCAACGGCTCGCCGGCGCCAATCACCGTGATCGCCACGAGGTCGTTGGTCTGTTCCACTCGCGTCAAGGCGCCTTGCGGCAGATACTTCTTGGGCCACGGGCGCAGCTCGACCATCTGAGGCGTGATCATCCGGCCCCGCAAAATCTCGCTGGCCGCCACCACCACGGGCACGGTGTCCACTTCCACGGCGATCGATTGCCGCGGCGTGCTGAAGTGCATGACGCCGATCGAGGCGGAGAAGCCGCAGAACAGTGCCAGGCCGATAACGATTAGCGTACGCAGACTCATCGTGCTTGCTCTCGCGATGGATGGGAACCGGCTGGCGCCCGCGCGAACCGCCGCCGCTCACGGCAGCGTCGTGGCGGTCAGGTTGGTTTGTGTGGAAGCCAGGATCAGCAGGAACAAAACGGCGATCGCCAGCAAGGCGCCAAAGGGTATCAGCCGGTGCCGCCGCTCGTCGCTGCGGGAAATCTGTTCCACCGTTTCCTCACCGCCCAGGTGGAAGGCCAGACTGCGCATGCGGTAGTACAGTGCCAGCAGCCGGGGCATGACTTTCATCGAGGGCCCGCGTTGCAGGAGCAGCATCGCCAGTCCGCACGCTCCGGCGGCCAGGGCGGCCACGACGAAAGCCCAGAACGTGACTTGCGGCCCGAGCCAGGCGCCGATGCCCGCCAGCAGTTTGACGTCGCCCGCGCCCACGCCGCCCAAAGCGAACGGCACGATCAGGATCCCCAGTCCCAGCAGCATCCCTTCGGCACAAAAGGCCAGGCCGCCACCAAGGGGCGTCAGCAGATGAAAGGCGAAGCCCGACACGACCAGCGGCATCGTGACGATGTTGTAAACCTTGTACTTGCAGATGTCCGTCAGCGCGGAGATGACCGTGGCTACCGCCACGAAGATCCAGGGAATCACACTTTGGGCTTCCATGACTCGTGCCTCTGCGAAATGGCGATTGAAGAACCAAGAAGGGCCGGAGGGGCCGCGGTCGGCGGCCCCTCCGGGCAACGCAGGCCGAAGGCGCCTGCTGCTGGATGGCACGCGACTACGGCACATCCGGGATCGTCGCCGTGTTCAATTCACCGCCGATGCTGGTGAACATCGTGTTCAAACCGCCGCCCACCAGCACGGCGCCCGCGGCCGCGACCAGGCCCACGAGCGCGACCAGCAGAGCGTACTCGACCATCGTCGCGCCTTCTTCACCCTGGAGCAGTTTCGTTACCAGTTTCATCGTCCTCTCCCTTTCGAAAAAAAGTACCTGGGCGTCACTTGCTGGCTGGTTGCCAACACGATGCAAGAACCTCCGTTGGCTACAGTCCCGCATGAGTGTCCTTGCTTGTCGGCAGACACGTAATGCAGGTGGCGTGCCTGAAACGGGCCGCGGCCACCGATCCGCGGAATTTTGTGGCGATGCGGGAGAATTCCACCCGAAACGTCTCGCCAGGCGGCGATTTTCAGCCGCGGGAGGGAGCTGCCGAACCAGAAATCGGCGGCCGGCGTCCCGCCGCGTAGGACGTATGGCGATTCGGGCGCGAACGGCCGGTTGGCGCCAACCAGGTTGGCGCCAACCGCCGGTCGGCGCGCGGTGGCGCCGGCGAAGTCGCCGCCC
>JAGFJK010000431.1 GCA_024102795.1 Pirellulaceae bacterium | reverse complement strand
TCGCTCCACCTATGAGCGATTGGGGACAATCGCTCCACCTATGAGCGATTGGGGACAATCGCTCCACCTATGAGCGATTGGGGACAATCGCTCCACCTATGAGCGATTGGGGACAATCGCTCCACCTATGAGCGATTGGGGACAATCGCTCCACCAACATGTTAAGTCAAACGGACCCATTTGCGGCCGAGCCACTCGCCCAGCATCAGGGCCATCAGCAGCAGGAACCAGAGCGGTGTGGTCCACAGGGCATGGTTACGGTTCACCCGCTCCTCCACCGGCTCCAGTTGCATATCCTGAACCAGCCGTCCCACGGTGGTCAAGTCGTAACTGCGGCCGCCCGATTGCCGAGCCAGTTCCTCCTGCAGCGGCAGCTCGCGGACCGGACTGCGGCGTTCGGCCGACAGGTCGGCCACTTCGAAATCCCGCTGAGTGAACTCGCCCGTCAGCGGATCCTTGATGCGCAACTGGTAGGAACCGGCGACGTAGACCGGCAACCGCAGCTCGAAGATGCCTTCGCGCAACAGCGGGACGGTCAGCGGCTGAACCTTGGCTGGTCCGCCACCCGCGTCGGGCATGTGCAATTCGGCTTCCAGGCTGCCGGACTGCAGGTCGTCGGCGGCCAGCGGCGAGTAGTTTTCGTCGTACGCCTGCACGGTCAGCATCACGGTGTCTTCCACCCGATATTCCTCGCGGTCCAGCCGCGGCACGAACCGCTTGCGGCGGCCCAGATCGTGACTCAAGCCCAGCCGGTCGATCAGCGACGACCAGAAGTCGCGGTAGTACCGTTCGCCGAACCGTTTTCGCAGCCGCCACAATTCGTTGAAGGCCAGGTAGACCACTTCACCCTCGCCGTACCGCCGCACCGCGATCAATGGCTGCGGCGTGCGGCCGTCCCGGCACGTGTCGCGGGGGTGCTCCGCCAGCACCTCGGCCCGGACGTGCACCTCGGCCACCGGTTGATACCAGGGCAGCGGACCCAGGTTGTCCCAGGCCTGCTGATTCTCGCGGTCGTCGCGGCCCAGCCGCATGAATGGATACAGCTCGGCCTGCGGCGTTCGTCGCAGTGGGAACTCGCGGTCGTCCCGCAACGACAGCTCACGATCCACCACCACGGGCAGCATGTCCGCCAAGGGGGTTCCGGCCAACTGCCCGGGACCGAATCGCGGACCGGCGATGACGACCAGCCCGCCGCCAAGCTGGCCGACGAACTCCTGGACCAGTTCGCAGAAGCGGGGCGTCAGGGCCGCGGCCGGCATATCGTCCAGAAAGATCACGTCGTTGGCGAAGAACTCGCTGCGCTGCGGCGTCAGCGTGGGCAGAAACAGCGGATTCGCCTCGCGGACCCGCGGATCCGACGACGCCAGGTAGGTCCGAAAGCCGTCCATCCCGACCGTCTTGTCCCGATGAAAAACCTCCTTGACGAATCTCCACTCCCAGCTCGGTTCGTACGCCACGTACATCAGCCGCACGTAATCGTCGATGATGTTCGCTTCCCGCCAGGCAACGTTGTTTTGCGAAACCACCTCCTCGGCCAGCGGCTCCGCCTGGACCTCGAACCGGAACCGTCCCGCGGCCTGCGGAGTGTAGGGAAACTCCACCAGTTGCTCGCCCGCCTCCAGCGTCACTTGCCGCTGGCCCACGGCAAGCGCCCGCTCGTCCGCCGGCGCGATGGCGCCGGGGTCCGTGGGCGCGTCCGCTGTGCCGGCCGCGGAGGACGAAGCGAATGCTTCGGGCCTCGCGGTAACTCGCACCGTCACTTCGCGTCCGGTCAGTCCCGTTTGCCTCAGCCGGACCTTGACGCTGGTTTCGTCGCCCTTGCGAATCTTGGGATCGGTTTGCAGATCGGCCGCCAGGTCGATCACCTCGGTGGCTCCCACGCCCACCGTGTATAGAGGCACTCCCAGGCGTTCGACCAGCGACCCCGTGGCCAAGGAGCCCAGCGGCGCCGGCCCGGAGTTATGAGCGAAATCGCTGATCAGGACCACCGCCGCCAGCCGCCCGGCACCCGACTGCTGCGGAATGTCCGCCAGCACGTTGCCCAGTGCGGTCACTTGGCCAGTGGCGGTCAACTGATCCGCCAGCCGAGGCCAGTCCGTGGCCAGTCGCGAGGCCTCCGCTTCGGCCAGTCGCCGCAACCGGCTGGTCGTACGACCGTCGAACACGAACGCTTCGAGCTGGTAGTGGTTCTGGTCTTCCAAGCGAGCCAGCGCGTTGTCGGACCGCTGGACCCGCAGCAGTCCGCGAACCAGTTCCTGCCGCGACCAGCCGGCCAGTTCCGGCGACGACGAACCGGACTGATTGGCAGCGTCGTCAGGCAGCTCGACAAGGCCCGCCAGTGCCTCGCGCTGCTCGGCGTTGGCCGGGTCCTCGATCGCCATGCTTTCCGTCCCGTCCAGCAGCACGTACACCAGCGGGCGCGGGCGCGAGACAGTTGCCAGTTGCAACACGGGTTCCGCCAGCGTCAGCAGCAGCAGCGACAGTAGCAGGCCGCGGCAGGCGGCCAGCGCCAGGCGCGCCGCCAGCGAGCCCCGCGTTTGCAGCCGCAGATAAAACACGGCCGCCACCGCGCCCAACAGCCCGATCCCCAGCCAGAGCCAAAAGGTGCCGGTGCCCTGGTTGGCCCAGTTCGCGGCCAGCGTCAGCCGAGCTCGTTCAATACCAGTAACTTCGGGCAGGCCCAGCAGCCAGCCCGCCAGTTGGCGCAGCGCGGTCATGGCGCACCCCCTTCGCGGACCGCGGTCGCCCGGCGCGACCAGCTCAGCACGCCAATCTCGACCAGCAGCACCAGCAGCACGCCCGCCGCCAGCCAGCGCCACAGGTCCTGCCCGCGGACCTGGGCTCCCGCCAGGCTGATCGGTTCGCCGGCCGCCACCCAGCGTACATTGTCCGCCGCGATGCGCTGGGCAAACTCGGCTCGACCGAGCGGCGTCAGGTCGGATTCCTCCGGCGGGCCCGCCACCGCCAGCACCGTCTCGAAATCCGGCGGTCCGCTGGCCTCGCCGGCGGCCGGCGCGACCTGGATCCGATACAGGCCGCGATCATACGCCTGGTCGATCACCACGCCGCGCAGCCTGGGGCCGAGGAAGCCGACATCCAGGTACTCCATTTCTCCCGGCACGCCAGCCTGGTCCGACATGCGGATCTGCCCGCCATTGTCAGTCGGCTCTGCGGTGGTGATCGGCCCTGCAGTGCTGGTTGGCCCTGCGGTGCTGGTTGAATCGAGCGGTCCGGGCCGTTCCAGCCGCACGATCACGCCCCGGTCGGCCACTGGCAGCGGGACGGCAATCTGTTGTCCCGCTGGGAAATTCAACCGGGGCAGCGTGTCGCGAATGCGTTGCCTGAGCAGCCGGTCGAACATCAGGAAGGCGTTGGTCATCGGCAGCGTATTCCAGCGGGACAGCAGGCTCGACGCGACGAACAGGGTCTGGCCCTGCCCCATCTGCCGTTCCACCAGAAATGGCGGCCGGCCGTCCAAGGCGAAGCGGGCCAGGACGCGAGGCGCGCCGGCCAGTACCAGTTGCTCGACCGTTCTCTCACGCTTGCCGGGGTCCTCGGCCGGCATCGGGTGCCGGTCGTCTTCCGGAGCCGGCTGCTGGTCCCGGGGCTGTTGTGTCTCCGGTGCATTGCCGGACGAATCAAACTCGCGGCCGAGCTGCTCGCGCAGCGTGCGCGCGATCTGCTGCTGGACCTGGTCGTCCAGCCGCACCTGCACGGCCTGGAAGAACAGCGGTTCATCGTACAGATCGCGCAGCGCCTGTTCCGAGTTTTCGGCCAGTTGAAAGGTGGCGTCCGCCTGCAAGCTGCCGAAGTCCAGCGTGAAGGGTCGCCAGTCGGTGCCGGCCTGATCGGGCAGAGTGCCCAGCAGTTGCGGGGCCAGCGGCGCCGGCAGGATGCCTTGGCCGTCGAGCCAGGCCAGGTTGTTCCACGCCGCGGGGTCGAAGTCGCCGCCGGCCGCGATCAGCAACTGTCCACCGGCTTGCACGTAATCTCGCAGCAGCGGCACGCTGTTTCCCGGATCCGCCAGTCCCGCCAGCACCACCAGGCGGGCGTCGGCCAGCGTTTCGCGGCTGAGCTGTTCCAGGCCCAGATGGCGGATCTGGATTAACTGCCGCTGGGCATTCTCCCGGCTGCGGACCGGCGCCAGCAGGGCGCGCAAGTGGCGAGTTTCACCCACGCGGCCTTCCAGCGAATTCTCTCGTTCGGCGCCGTACTGATCGACAAACACGACGGGCAGCGACGTCACCACGGGCACCACCAGATGCCGCTCGTCGTCGGCCGGCAGCGCGTCGGGCGTGATGCGAGCGGTGATCGGCACCAGCGCCGCCTGCCCTGGCTGGCCCGCATACTGGTCGAACACAAATTGGAAGGCGACTTCGCGGATGCCCTGTCCGGCATCCAGGCGCACGGTCCGCGACGCGACGGTCCGCTCGCCCACCGTCAAAGTCAGTTGGACTTCGCGGCTGGACTGCGGCCCCTGATACTGCAAGCCCACGACGATCGTGGCCGGCGTCTCCACGTCGGCCAGTTCGTCCTGCAACCGCAGCCCGGCGACCGAGGCGTTTTCCCAGGCGGGCAGCGACAGATCCACGACCTGCAGCGACGGCAGGCCGGCCAGCAGTTGGTCGTCGATCGCGTCGCGCCAGTTGCCGCGCTGCTGGTCGCCCAGCAGCACGACCCGCTGGGCCACGTCGGGCACCAGGTCGCAAACTCGGCGAGCTTCGTTCAATGCCTGCCGGACCGGGGCCTCGCGGTCCACGGGCGTGATCGCCCGCAACGATTCCAGCGCCTGCTGCTTGCTTGAGAACGGATCGGGGCTGTAGCCCTGTCGGGCGCCGCACAGCGGGACAATCGAAATCAAACTGCCCGCCGGCAACTGTTCGATATAGCTGGCAGCGCGAGCGCGAGCGTGGTCGAGCAGCGTGCCGTCCAGCGTCTGGTAACTCATGCTCAGACTGTTGTCCACCAGCAACACGGCGTGCAGCCGGCCGCGGCCGTCGAAGTTCTCCCGACGGGCCGAGAAGTAGGGCTGCGCCAGCGCCAGACCCAGCAGCAACACGGCCGCCGTGCGCAGGACCAGCAGCAGGATGTCCCGCAACTGCATGATCCGGCGGTTGCGCTGCAGGGCTTCCCGCAGCAACTCCATGGCGGCCCAGTGCACGGTGCGATACCGCCGCCGGTTCAGCAAGTGGATCAGGATCGGTCCGGCCGCGCAGGCCAGGCCGGCCAGCGCGAATTGCCAGGTTGTCAGAGCCGGCAGCCAGTTCATGGGCAGGAGGTGGGTAACGTGTTGGTCAGGGGGCAGGCGGCGCGGCGGAGGCGCCGAATCGTTCGCGCAGGCTTTCGATCCGGCCTTCCTGCAGGATCGGCAGGTATCGGTTGGGGATTGCCAGGATCAAGCATGCCACGGAGGTACCATACAGTTCGCCCGGCTTGCCGCCCACGTGCCCGCCGCCGCGAGCGCCGATGTCGCGCCACATGCCGTGCTGGGCCGGATTTCGCGGATCGTGCAGTTGCGACTGGACCAGGTAATCCCGCAGCGCCGGGTAGCGCTGCCGCCAGTCGTCGCCACCGACCTGGTACAGCGCCTGGCCCACATAATACAGTGTGTAGGCGTCGAACGGCAGCTTGCCGTCGCGCCGGGCCGGCGGCAACTGGCCGATCAGGGCGGCCAGCACCTCCATGTTCTTGGGGATTCGCCAGTCGTCGTACTGGCCGAACTCTTGCAGGCAAACCACGCCCGCGGCCGCCATCGCCGGGCTGCCTCCGCCGCCACCCTTGCCGTAGGTGAACTGCCCCGCGACCTGCCGCAGTTCGGCCTCCGGCGCGTCGCGCGGACCGCTGCGCGGCGCGTAATGCTCGCGGACGCTGCGAATCGCCAGCTCGATCACTTCGGGCGGCACGTCCAACCCGCTGTCCACCGCGCTGCGCAGCGCCTTGGCCTGCATCACGACCAGGCTCAGGTCGTGCCCGGCCGGCTTGCGCACCGCGCGATAGTCCCAGCCGCCGTCGTCGCATTGCGTGCTGGCGATCAGTTGCAGAGCGCGATCCAGCACGCGGTTCAAGCGGCGGTCCTGGGTGGTCGTCATGCCGTGAGCCTGCCCCAGGACGAACGTGGCCAGGCCGTGATTGTACATGTCGCGCTGCGAATGCGAGATGTTCAGCAAACCGGAGGGACGAGCGTTATCGACCACGTAGTCCAGCGCCCGCTGCACGTGCTTGCCATAGCGGCCGCGGCCCGGCGAGTGGCCCGCGGCCATGAACGCCAAAGCGCCCATGCTGACCAGCCCCAGGTCGTTCGATTGCCAATTGCCCTCCGCTCCCTGATTGGCCGCCAGCCACTGGAGACCCCGCTCGAGTGTCTCCTCGCTCTCGCCAGTGACCTCCCACTGGCCCTCCCCACGAACGCCCGCCGGCCAGCCAAGAACCAGGACCGGCAGCAGCAGTGACGCGAACCAGGTCCAGGCGCGCCGGGATTTGCCGGGCCTTGTCGGGTAGAGGTGGGTTTCCGAACCGCTCACTGCTGCCGAGAGAATTGGGAGTGACAAGCGAGGGAAACCAGGGACGGCCGCGTCGTCGGTGAACGCTCCCCAATGATATCCCTCTGGCTCCCTCCCCGCTTCGGGGAGGGCTGGGGAGGGGCCTGCGGGGCTATGGTGGACAACACGATGTGCATCGCGCGCAATGGCCTGCCGATTCGTAGTGATTGGTGTTCCGGATCCGGTTGTGCGCGTCCAGTTGTTAGTTGAGCGAATGTGGCGGGTGCGGGTCGAGTTTATAACGAGTGCCAAGAGCCCCTCCCCCGCCCTCCCCGAAGCGGGGAGGGAGCCAGAAGTGAGTTGTTTTTCTAGTTTCCGTGCGCGACTCGCGGACGCTACATGCGGATATTCTTCGAGGAATTCCGTGGGTCCGCAACTTCAATCGCCCCATCACCACCGATCCGCAGGAAGGACACTCTCTCTGACTGACACCTGACTACTGACAACTTCCCTGGCTCACGGCACCGGCCGCAGTTCCACCAGTTCGCGCCGCGTCTCTCCTCGCTGCTCGCCAAAGAACGCCAGCAGGCGATCACCCAGCGCAATCAACGGTCCCAGCCGGGGATCGCTGCCCGCGGGCAAGTCGGGCAGTTCCAAAGTGCCCACGGGCTGTCCGGTTTCCGAGCTGAGCCATTGCAGTCGCGGCTGGAAGCGGTTGGCCTGGCCCTCCACCGCGCCGCGCACCGCCAGCACCACGTACCGATCGTCGCACAGTCGTGCTTCCAGCGTGTCGGTCAGGGCCGTCTCCCATTGCAGCGCTGCGTCGGCCTGCCGCAAAGCCAGCAGCCGAGAAGCCGTTTCGACAACCACCAGCTCGCGGGTCAGCCCCAGCAGGCGGCGGACGTCGGGCAGCGTCTGTCGCCATAGGAGCCGGCCCGTGTCGGCTTCGATGCAATCGACCGCGCGGACGCCGGGCTGAGCGACAAGGCAGCGTCCGGCAGCCACCTGCGGCGACTGCGCGTACTGTTCGATCCACTGCGGTTCCTCCTGCGGCGGCAGCACGACCTGCTGCCGCACCCAGACAACGGAGCCGTCCAGATCGCTGGCCAGCACAATGCCCCCCAGCACAACGAACAGCCGGTCTTCGAGCAACCGTACCTGGCAAACCCGGCGAGTCCACCACACGTCGCGCAGCGCGAGCAGGTCGTGCTGGCCGATCACCTCGCCCGTCTCCGGGTCGAACCGCACCAGGCGCAGCACCGAATGCAGGTCGTCCGCGCGAGACATCGCCAGCACGTAGAATTCGCCGCGGGCCGAGAACGGATCCGAGACGGGAGTGTCGCTGGCCGGCAAACGACCGGTCCACAGCAGTTCGCCCGTCGATTCGTCCAGACAGACCAGCCGCGGTCCCGTGGCCGCCAGCAGTCGAGTGAACACGCTTTGCCCGGTAACCAGCGGAACCATCGGGATGCAAGTCCAGTCCTGGGAACGTGGCTGCTTGTCGGGCAGGGCGGTCTGCCAGACCCGGCGCCCGCTATCCAATTCGTAGGCCGAAACCTGGAAGCGGTTGCTGACCAGCAGCCGCGACTGGGTCCGCGCGGCGGCCAGTTGCCGTTCGACCCAGGCGATGCCCAGTTGGTTCGACGCCCGGACCACTTCGGCCGCTGGCTGTTCGCCCGCGGGTCCGTCCAGCGGTTCCCAGCGGTGCGAGTCGCGAGGGACGTAGTGGGGGATCACCAGTCCGCTCGCATCCGAAAGGTTGCCAACCTCCGAGCTGCCCGCTCGTTCGCGCATTTCCGCAACCAGGCTCTCGAATTCCCGCGGCTCCAGCGACACGCCGGCCAGGTGTACCGGCCCGGTCGCGGGCTCGCCCCACGAGCGGCCTTGCAGCGCGGCGGCCAAGCGCCGGCGAGCGGCCAGGCTTGGAGCCAGCAGGCTGGACGCCGACTGCAGTCCCCGCTCGTACTCGGCCTCCGCTCGAGCGAACCAGCCCTGTTCCAGTGCCTGATCGCCCAACCAACGGTGTGCCTCGGTCGCTGCTTCCGTCCCGGCCAGTTGCCGTGTGGCCAGTTCCAGCGCCGCGGTGTCGCGCTGATCGATTGCCTGTTCGACTCGCAACCTCGCCAGGTCGCCAAACTTTTCGCGCAAGACTTGGCGCAACTCGGGCCGTTGCTGAAACTCCCGCAGTGCCGCGCTCAGCGATACCAGCCGGCCGTCGTCCGCCGCATCGGGCGCCAGTCCCTGCATGGCATCGGGCGGCAGGGCCACGATCATCCCGGCCAATTCCTCCCAGGCCTCGCTCCGCCACGGCACGCGCAGTTCGGCCAGGGCATTGTACGCCTCGCGGCTCAACCCTTCCCAGAGCGGATGTTCCCAGTCCGCTCGGCGTTTGGACACGCCGCGCGACGCGTCGCCGGGCATGGCCGCTCGGGCCACGGTTTCGGCCCACGCAATCAAGGGCTGCGACGTTTCCTGGCGAAAGAACCGCAGTTGGCGGCACGCCTCGGCCGTCTCCGACCAGCGGCCGGCATACACGCCGTCCAGCAACTGTCGCCGCACCCACCGCGGCTCCAGCGTCCCGGTCACGTAGGGCGAGGCCACGGGCGACGTGATCAGGGCCCGGCGGACGCGGAATATGGCGGGCGTTTCATCGCGGCCGGAACTGTCGTCCTGGCTGTCCGGACGCGAATCCGGGCGGATCGGCGCCAATGGTTCGTCGGGCTGATAGTAGCGGGCCAGGAACCGCAGCGCCCGATTGCGATCGTCTTTCAGATTGGCCAGCAAGGCACACTCGTCCAACAGCGCCAGTCGTTCGACCAGCGGAACTTCACGCCGCTGCGCTTCGTCCAGCAGCCAGTCCAGCAGTTCCTGTCCCAGACCGTCCGGAGGTCCGGCGCCGAGCGTGCGGACGGCGGACGCGTGTCGCCAATCGTCGCTGGGCGCGTCGGCCGGCTGGCGGTCGTCGACCGCTGCCAGCCAGTCGCCCAGGTTCGCGCTGCCGATTTGCGGCTCGGCCCGCTCCAGCAGCGCGGGCGGCGCCAGCGCATGGAACGCCGGCAGCGGCCGCACGATCAACCGCAACAGACGGATCCGGCATTCGCTGCCGCGTGCCACGTGCTGCAGCCCGAGCGAGGTCACTCCTGGAGGCAACCGAGTTGTCGGCTGACTCGGCTCGGCCCAGTTCTGGCCATCGCCGCCAATCCACCACCGCAACTGGCCGCAGCCAAAAACCAGGCGCACCCAGTGCCGCTGGCCAATCGCCGGCAGTATCCGTTCGGTGGCTGGCGGATGGCCCAACTGTGTCAAGTCGTCCTGGTTCCGCAGCGTCAGACAGATCTGGCCAGACTGCGGGTCGAGTACGTAACGGAGCACCTCATGTGGCTTGCCGCCTTCGCGTCCCAGAAAGATGCCGCTGCCGGGCGTCGCGCCTTCGACATGCAGCAGAATCTCGCTCGGCCCGAGCGCTGGCAGCGGCGTCGTGATCTGGCCTCGGACCTGAGCCTGCGTGGCTTGCAGTTCCAGCGCTCCGCCCGCCAGACGCTCCACGCTGGCGGCCGGCGGCAGGTCGCTGTGCCAGGTGAGATCGGCCGGGCGGTCGGTGTCCAAAGAGCCAGGAAGCCTCGCCAGGCCAGAGTCGCCTTGCCTCCTGGTGGCGGTCGGGGCAGAGGAGTCTGGCGCGAGGCTGCGCAGCAAGGCCAGCGACTGGATGCTTCCGTCGCCGTCCCAGATCAGTTCTTCGACCGGTCCTGGCAAGGCCGCCTGCAACAGCACGACGTCGCCGCGCGTCAGGATCAATCGTCCGGCGTGGCACCGCAACTGGTAATCGCCGCCCTGACGAATCTCGGTGCGGAAATTGCGGTCGCCGTCGGCGGCCAGCAGCGCGTACCGCTCGGCACGAAAGCCATTTTCGGCCCGGCGCGTGGCGTAGGCCGCCCAACTGTCGCGGTACCGCTGCGTATGCACCAGCGTCACGCCATCGCGTCCCGACCAGAAGTGCAGTTGCAGGCGGTCGTAGCTGTCCAGCGACAAGCGCACGGCCGTCTCGTCGCTCCAGGGCGCGCGGCAGCGGGCCAGTCCGCGCAGGCGAGCGATGCGGCCCCAGCGGTTGCGGGTCTCGTCAATCCGCAGGGCGTCGCCCTCCACCGGCTCGAACCACTGCCGCAATTCCTCGGCGCTCGGACCGCCGTCGCGCGGCTCCCAGGATTCAAAACACACGGCTTCGAACGGTGGCGGCGGACCGGTCTGTCGCAAGACGCTGGACCAGGGGGCCGGCGGCGCCGGTGCGGCAACGGTGGTTTCGTCCGCCGCGACAAGCGGTTCCGAGGGTCCCGGCGGGTTGCCGGCGGCGTCTGGGATTCCTGGTGCGTCTGGATTTGCTGGTTTGCTTGGGCTTGCTGGTGCGTCTGGATTTGCAGGTGTGTCCGGATTTGACGCATCTGGCGGGACGGCGGCGACCGCGCGGCCGACGGATTCCACTGAAACTGCGGGCACCGCGGTCGCCGCTGGCCCGCCGGGGGGGCTGGTGGGCGGGCTGACCACGCGCTGGCCAGCCGCCGGCAAACGCATTTGTCCGAGCAGTTCCAGACCGGCCCAGGTCAAACCGACGGAGTAAATTGCCAATACCGCCCAGGCGACTCGCGACACTCGGCGATCGGCCTGCGGATCCGTCATCCGGCACTACCTGTCGCGGCGGGAGGTTCCAGATGTATTTCGGGAATCAGATCGGGTACGATCTCCACTTGCGGGTATTCTTCGGGGCTCTGCAGGATCCCGGCGCAGCACGTCTCCAGTTCACTCAGCAGCCGGTCCAGGCGGATGCCTTCGTGCCACGGTCCGTACGCTCGCAGATAGTCGCTGGCGCTGCGCAACAGCTTGCGAGCTCCCCGCGTGTTGCCATTGCCGAAGTGATGCAGGCAGACGGCAACCTGGATCAAACCCTGGTAGAAACGGCGGGACGGCCCTTGGTAGTCGGCCCACAGTTCTTCCCAGACTTCATGCGCTTCAAAGAACTCGCAGGCGTTGAAGTACCGGATCCCTTCCAGGTACCGCGGATCGTACTGGGTGGCGTCCATCACTCTCGCATCGAGATCAGCAACTGCAGGATGTACCAGAAGAACAGGGCGACCGAGGCGAACAGGGCCAACGCCGCGGCCACGTGCTGGTCGGTGCGATAGTGGTGCAGGATGTTCGACGTATGGAACAGGATGTAACCGCCCGCCAGCCCCACCATCAGGGCCGAGAACCAGACGCCCAGCGAGAACTGGAAAAAGATGCCGCATACGATTACACCCAGGGCCAGGATCCCGCTCCACCACAGGTAACGTCCCAGGAAGGACAGGTCCGATCGGGTCAGCAGCACGACGGCAGTCAGGGCGCCGAAGCAGATGGCCGTCATCAGACCGGCGGCCGGGATGGCGTTGGGGGCGTACAGGCTGGCGAAGAACAGCAGCGGCACGAACAGCACCGCCTGAGCCGTCACGTACAAGCCCAGACCCAGGTACTGCATGCCGGAACCTTTGTCCGAGCGGGCCCAGGAGTCGGCGATCCAACTGGCCACCATGAAGCCACCCATGACCAGCAACCAGTTCCAGCCCGACATCATGGACTGCGTGATCCGCATCAGCGTCGGCGTGGGGACGGCCGCGAAAATCAACGCCTCGATGCCGACGAACAGCATGACCGCTCCGGCCAGATGCAGGTAGGTGCGGCGAATGAACCCGACGCGTTCGGTTTCGGCCGCGTCGGCGGCCGTCATGCCGAACGACCCGTAACTGGCCTCGTACGGATTCTGATTCCCGAAACTCATCGCAAGATCCTTGCAGTTCGAGGGTTACCGGCT
The DNA here is from genome assembly GCA_024102795.1 of Pirellulaceae bacterium. Lineage (GTDB taxonomy): Bacteria > Planctomycetota > Planctomycetia > Pirellulales > Pirellulaceae > JAGFJK01. The sequence goes on along the minus strand of JAGFJK010000431.1, from coordinate 26,677 downwards.
CGCGGGGAATTGTCCCTGAGCTCACGATGTACTGTAGAGGCCTGCCGCGGGGATGTCAACTTTGGCCAATGCCGCCGGTCCGAGCCGGTCCCTTGACACTGGCCGCCGCGGAGGACCAGAATTGGTCGCTGACCAGCCGGGGCGGCCGACGCGGGAGCCTGGACGCCGGCGCAAGTTCTTCGGGCCGAGCGGGATCGTGCCGGATGGTAGCGAACAACGAGGAAAAACGCCGGGCGGCCAAGATTGTCCGCCGCCTGCGGGCCACCTACCCGGACGCCGAGTGCGCTCTGCGGCACGAGAATGCGTTCCAACTGCTGGTGGCCACGATCCTGTCGGCGCAGTGTACTGACGAGCGGGTGAACCTGGTGACCCGCGAACTGTTCGCCCGCTACCCGACTGCCCAGGATCTGGCCGCGCTGTCGCAGGAGCGACTGGAGAAACTGATCCAGAGCACCGGTTTCTTCCGCAACAAGGCCAAGAGCATCCGGGGCTGCTGCCAGCGACTGGTCGAGCGGCATGGGGGAGAGGTCCCGCGTGACCTGGAGGCGCTGGTGGCACTGCCGGGCGTGGGCCGCAAGACGGCCAATGTGGTCCTGGGAACGGCTTTCGGCCTGCCCACCGGAGTGGTCGTGGATACGCACGTCTCGCGGATCAGCCAGCGGCTGGGACTAACCCACACCGCCGATCCGGTCAAGGCGGAACGGGAACTGATGGAGCATTTGCCGAAACGCGAATGGATTGCCTACAGCCACCGCGTGATCCACCACGGCCGCCAGGTCTGCAAGGCCCGCAAACCGCTGTGCGATCGCTGCAGCCTGGCCGACGTCTGCCCGCGGATCGGAGTCGCCTCCTGACTGCCTACTGACTGCCGGCAGTGCGGCGGTCGGTTGCCGTCACTCACCCACGAAAGGCTCGTCCCATGATCCTCTCCGGCGAAGAGATCTCGAAACGGCGCGGATCGGACATCGTCATCGATCCCTTCGACCCGGGGCAACTGAATCCCAACAGCTACAATCTGACGCTGCACGACGAACTGTTGATGTACGAGGAAGTGGTGCTCGACATGCGCCACCCCAGTCGTGTGCGCCGGATCAGCATCCCGCCCGAGGGACTGGTGCTGCAACCTCAGCAACTGTACCTGGGCCGGACGCGCGAGCGGACCGAAACACACAACCTGGTGCCGATGATCGAGGGCCGGTCGAGCGTCGGGCGCCTGGGGCTGTTCGTCCACGTAACGGCCGGCTTTGGCGACGTGGGGTTCTGCGGTTTCTGGACGCTGGAAATGTTCGCCGTGCAACCGGTGCGGGTCTACGCGGGCGTGCCGATCTGCCAGATCTTCTATCACGAAATCGCCGGCGAGATTCGCGAATACGCCAGCGAAAAGTACCAGCATAACTGGGACATCCAGCCCAGCCTGCTGTTCAAGGAACTCAATCCGCAAGCCGCCCGCGACGCGCAAATGCAGTTGCCGTTCGGCGGGCAGGCCGGCGAGGAGACCTGACGGGCCGCTGCTACATGATCGCGAAGTAGTTCTGCACGCCGAAGTCCAGCAGTTCGGGTGTCAGCTCCAGCGGCCGGCCGTGGTACAGGCAGAAGTTGCGGACTTGCAGCAGCAGATCGCGCGGCTGGCAGAACCGCAGGGGACGCTGGACCCGTTTGTAATGCGTTTCGAGCAGGTAGTCGGCCGCCGAGGCGTGGTACACAATGCCCATTTGCTGGCACATCAGCCGCAGCAGATCGCGGAATTCCTGCTCGGTCGGGTCCGGCACCTCGATCTTGTACGGAATGCGGCGCAGAAACGCCTCGTCGACCAGGTCCCGCGGTTCCAGGTTCGTCGAGAAGATGATCAGTTGATCGAACGGGACCTGGATCTTCTTCCCGTTGGCTGTGTTCAGGAAGTCGTATCGCTTTTCCAGCGGGACGATCCAGCGGTTGAGCAGTTCCGTGGTGCTGACCCGCTGCCGGCCAAAGTCGTCGATGACCAGCGTGCCGCAGTTACTCTTGAGCTGCAGCGGCGCCTCGCTGATTCCGGTGACCGTGTTCATGGCGACTTCGAGGTGTTCCAGCGTCAATTCGCCGCCGACCACGATCGTCGGCCGCCGGATGCGGACCCACCGCCGGTCGATTTTCGAGGCGTTGAGCAGCCCGGAGCTCTTGGGCAGCGGAGCTTCCTGGTGGTTCATCGGATCGAACAGCCGGATGATCGTGCCGTCGACTCCCAGGGCGCGCGGGATCCAGATGAACTGCCCGAACGTTTTCGTGACCCGCTCGGCGATGCTCGTCTTGCCATTGCCCGCCGATCCGTACAGGAACATGCCGCGGCCGGAATTGATCGCCGGGCCAAGGCGGGTCATCATCTGGGGGCCGATCAGCAGGTCCTGGAACGCTTCGCGGAGGTCGTCTTCGGTGGGATGCTGCTTTTCGATCGACTGGGCTCGGACGCTGGCCACGTAATCGTCCAGCGCCACGGGTGCCGTGCCGCAGTAGGTGCATTGGTCGGCCAGTCGCCGGGCCCGCTCGCGACCCAGGTCGGTCAACTGGTACAGGTAGTCGCTGACGGCGCTGACGCCGCGGTAGACGACCAGTTGTTCGGCCTTCATCCGCCGCAGCAGGGGATCGACCAGCACGAACGGCAGCCGCAGTTGGCGCGCGACCTCGCGCCCGCAGGTGTCGCCGTACGACAGCAGGAACTTGAGGATCAGCGATTCGACGAACGATTCGGTGACTCCGGCCTGCTCCAGCGATTCGGGTTCCAGCGGAACAAACGCGTCGGTCACCGGGCTGGCATCGGCCGGCGATTCCCAGGTGGTGGCGGTCGCAGGGCCACCGGCCGGGCGTTGCTCCACCAGGCCGTGGATGCGGTTCAGCAGATCGTTCAGCCGCGGGTCGTCGGCGTCCTCAGGCTCGGTCCGCAGTTCGGCGTGTACCGGCTGGGTGGCCGCGACGGCCGACCAGAGGTCATCACCGTTATCCGCTGAATTTCCCGCCAGGCGGGCCAGCAGGTCGCCGTCTTTCGCTGTCATGGGTATTCCGTCGAGCATGGGAGGATGAGAGACTGGGGCCTAGGAAACCGTAGTTCGCGGATCGGCCGGCGGCAAACGGCGCGCAGGCCGCTCGGTGGCCAAGTCGCTGCGAGCAGCCGCATTCTCCCCCCAGGCGTCATGACCGCAATTCTCGGCATTTCCGCGTTCTACCACGACTCGGCCGCCGCCCTGCTGATCGACGGCCGGCTGGTGGCGGCCGCCCAGGAAGAACGGTTCACGCGCCGCAAGCACGATGCCGACTTTCCGCGACAGGCCGCCGCCTGGTGCTTGAACGAAGCCGGACTGCGGCCCGAACAGTTGGATTATGTGGGCTTTTACGACAAGCCGCTGCTGAAATTCGAACGGCTGCTGGAAACCTGCCTGGCGTACGCTCCGACCGGTTATCGTCTGTTCCTGGCCGCCGTCCCCGATTGGATGAAGCGCAAACTATATCTCTCACGGGAGATCCGCCGGGGACTTGGCGGTCAGTATCGAAAACGGCTGATCTATGCGGAACACCACGAGTCGCACGCGGCCAGTGCCTTCTTTCCCTCGCCCTTCGACCAGGCCGCGATCCTGACGGCCGACGGCGTGGGCGAATGGGCCACGGCCAGCTTCGGCGTCGGCCAGGGCAATCGCATTCGCCTGGAGCAGGAATTGCGGTTTCCCCATTCGCCCGGCCTGCTCTACTCGGCCTTCACGTACTACTGCGGTTTTCGCGTCAATTCGGGCGAATACAAACTGATGGGCCTGGCCCCGTATGGCCAGCCGCGGTATGTGCCGCTGATTCTGGAACGGCTGATCGACCTGAAGCCCGACGGCTCGTTCCGGCTGGACATGCGGTACTTCGACTACTGCCGCGGTCTGACGATGACCTCGCGGCGTTTCGACCGTCTGCTGGGCGGGCCGCCGCGCCGGCCCGAAGCGGCGTTGACGGAGCGGGAAATGGACCTGGCCGCGTCGATTCAGCAGGTGACCGAAGAGATTGTGTTGCGGATGGCTCGCCACGTGCACCAGCAGACCGGCCAGTCGCGGCTCTGCCTGGCGGGCGGCGTGGCATTGAACTGCGTGGCCAACGGGCGGCTGCAGCGCGAAGGGCCGTTCGAGCAGATCTGGATTCAGCCGGCTGCCGGCGACGCCGGCGGTGCGTTGGGAGTTGCCTGGTTCATCTGGCATCAGTTGCTGGGCCACGCCCGGCGCGCCGGTCACGAGGACCTGCAGCAGGCCTCGCTGCTTGGTCCCCGTTTTGCAGACGCCGAAATCGCGGACTTCCTGGACCGGCAGGGGGCCGACTACGAAAGGATCGAGGACGAGGAGGCGCTGTGCCAGCGAGTCGCCGCGCTGTTGGCCGATCAGAAGGTGGTCGGCTGGTTCCAGGGCCGGATGGAATTCGGTCCTCGAGCGCTGGGCGGCCGCAGCATCCTGGGCGACGCCCGCAGCCCGCACATGCAGTCGCTGATGAACCGCAAGATCAAGTTCCGCGAGTCGTTCCGCCCATTCGCTCCGTCCGTGCTCAGGTCCCGCGTGGCCGACTACTTCGACGCGCCCGCGGACTGGGACAGTCCCTACATGTTGGTCGTGGCGCCGGTGCGGGACGATCTTCGCCGGCGGCCGGCAAGCGATGGCGAACGCGGCCCGGCTGCGCCGCGGGACCTGCTGGAGCGAGTGCTCGAATGCCGCAGCGAGCTGCCCGCCATCACGCACGTCGACTACTCGGCCCGCGTCCAGACGGTGGACCGGCGCCATGGCCGCTACCAGCGACTGCTGGAGTGTTTTGCCCAACGGACCGGAGTGCCTCTGTTGATCAATACCAGTTTCAATGTGCGCGGCGAGCCGATCGTGTGCTCTCCGGAGGATGCGTACCGCTGCTTCATGGCCACGAACATCGACGTCCTGGTGCTGGAGGATTTCGTCCTGCTGAAGTCCCGGCAGCCGCGGGCCCAGCCGCAAGCGATCGACGAACACCTGGCACGCTTCGCGCTGGACTGACGACATGCTGGTCGATATCAACTGGAATCCCGGACCCGGCCGCTTGCGGTTGTTCGCGGCGCTGCTGCCGGTGCTGGCCGCCGTGGTGGCGGGGGTCCTGAACTGGAGATTCGGGCTGACGACGGCTCCGCTGCTGCTGGTGGCCGCGGCACTGGTAGTGGGCCTGCTGGGACTTGCGCGTCCCGACTGGTTCCGGCCGGTGTATGTCGCCTGGATGGGCTTGGGGTTGCCGATCAACTGGCTGCTGTCGCATGCTATCATGCTGGGGTTGTACTTCCTGCTGTTGACACCGCTGGGCCTGGCAATGCGCTGTCTGGGTTACGATCCGCTGCGGCGAAGGCTGGACCGGCGGGCCACGACCTACTGGACCGCTCGGCCGCCGGTGGATGACAAGCGGCGGTACTTTCGGCCGTTTTAGCGCCGGCCTTTCGACGCCTGAGGTGGTGCGTGGACGATCCGCAGCCGCATGACCAATCCGCTGACCAGCCGCCGATCGACCGGCAGTTCGCCGAGGAGGCTCAGCAACCGGCGCCGAGCCTGTGGGCGGAGTACTGGGACTTTCTGGTCCACAACAAGAAGTGGTGGCTGACGCCAATCATCGTGATCATCCTGCTGGCCGGGTTGCTGGTGATCCTGGCCAGCACGGTGGGTCCGTTCATTTATCCGGGGCTGTAGTCGGCAGGCTGCCAACCGGCGGCTGCCAGGAACAGAAAAGGGCCGACCATGCGAATTGTCACTGGCGGAATCTCGCACGAAACCAGCACGTTCGCCCGGTCGAGTACGAGGGTCGAGGATTTTGAAACCGGCTTCGGCATGTTTCGCGGGCCGGAAGTAATCCGCCGGTTCCGAGGTTCGAACATCTGCACGGGCGGCTTTATCGAGGGTGCCGAGCGGCACGGCTTCGAACTGGTGCCGCTGCTCTGGTGCTTTGCCTACCCAAGCGGCTTGGTTCTGGCGGCCGACTACGAGCGGTTGAAGGCCGAACTGCTCAGCCGGTTGGCCGATGCGGCGGCCGGCGGCCCGGTCGATGGCGTGCTGCTGGACCTGCACGGCGCGATGGTCGTGGAAGGCCTCGACGATGGCGACGGGGATCTGATCGCGGCCGTTCGCCGGGCGGTGGGCCCGGTCTGTCCAATTGTGGTGACCCAGGACCTGCATGCGAATCACACCCGTTACCGGGTCGAGCAGGCCGATGCGATCGTGGGCTTCGATACCTACCCGCACGTGGACATGGCCGAACGAGGGCGGGAGGCCGCGGACTTGATCGTGGCCACCATCCGCGGCGAGGTGCAACCGGTGATGGCCCTGCGCAAGCTGCCGCTGTTCTGGAGCACTCCCTGCCAGGTGACGGCTCATCCGCCGATGGACGAGGTGCTGGAGCAGGTGCACGCATTGGAGCAGCGACCGGGCGTGCTGAGCGTCACGGTGTCGACCGGCTTTCCCTGGGCGGACGTGCCGGAGATGGGGCCCAGCGTGATCGTCGTGGCCGACCGTGACGCCGGGCTGGCCCAAGCCGCGGCCGACGAACTGGGGGACTGGATCTGGGAACACCGCGAGCGTTGGCATCGCCCGCCGGTGTCGGTGGCCGAAGCGCTGGAACTGGGTCGCCGCGCCGGCAACTATCCCCTGATCCTGGCCGACCACGCCGACAACACGGGCGGCGGATCGCCGGGCGATTCGACCGAGATCCTCCGCACGTTCCTCGATCAGGATCTGCCGGACGCCGTGATCCTGTACATCGTCGATCCGGAGGTTGTCGAGCAGGCGCATGCCGCGGGCGCGGGTAGCCAGATCCGGACGCTGGTCGGAGGCAAGTCGGACCCGGTGCAGGGTCCGCCCGTGCCGATGCGGGCCGAAGTGGTGGCGTTGTCCAGCGGCGAATTCCAGTACGACGGGCCAATGTACGCTGGGCTGACCGGCAACATGGGACGTTCCGCCTGGTTGCGGCAGAACGGCGTGTCGGTCGTGGTGGTCACGGCGCGCGAGCAGCCGCTGGGCCCCGCGTTCGCTCGCACCCTGGGCATCGATTGCCGCTCGATGCGGTACATCGCGGTCAAGTCGGCCGCGCACTTCCGCGCCAGCTTCGAACCCTTCGCCGGCCAGATCATCAACGTGGACGCCGCCGCGATCCACACGCATGACTTCCGCCTGCTGCCCTACCGGAAACGCCCCCGACCGATGTTCCCGGTGGATTGAGACGGGCGGCGCGTGGCGTCCAGTTTGCACCAGCTTTTGATCCGAATCCGCAGGCCCAACATGCATTCACCAGGTGAAATCGGCAGGACACGTTCGCCACGCGACGCGCACCGTCGCCTTTCGCTCCGCGTAAGTAGCGCGGTGGCACATCGTCGCCTTTCGCTCCGCGAAAGTAGCGCGGCGGCTGCAAGCGCCGATCCAACGCAACTAGACGCCACGCCATCGCTGGCGCTCGCTACTTTCGCGGAGCGAAAGGCGACAATCGTCCTGGCGGCGCTGCTGACGCTGGTGTGCGCCGCGGGTACCGCGGTGGCCGAGGAAAGTGCCGCGCGGTCGATTGCCGCTCGGCTCGAGCGATCCGGGGTGCTGGTGGCCGGCGTGGGCACGTCGCGTGACGGTCTTCCGATCGAAGCCGTGCTGGATCGCCGCGGTCTGGACCACGGCCACGCGCAAGTGCATGTCCTGCTGGTGGGACAAGGCGCCGCCGCGGCCGAGCGGATCGGCGAAGCTTTGCAGTGGTTCCATTCGCAGGAGGCGGCCGCGGCTCGGCGCGAGAAGTTCGTGCTCTCGGCCGTGCCGGATGCGCGTCCTGGCAAGTCGCGGCGCGAGCCGGCCGCATTTCCCCCGGCAGGCAAGGCGTACCAGGACCCGGGGACAGGCGAAAGCATGTACCTGTGGCGGTGGCTTGGCATCCGGGCGCCGGACCTGGTCGTGGAAGTGGAGCCCGGGGACGGCGGTCCGGTCTGGTACGCGCCGGAGATGAATCATCCGGCGCTTGAGCAGCTCGCGCGGACGCTCGGCGCGCGTCCGGTCGCTCGCCTCGACGAGCTGGCGGCGGCCCTGGCCAGTCGGCCGGCCTGTGACGTCGGCACGATCCCGGCTCTGCGCGTGGCCTCCGGCGAACCGTTTTGCGAGCGGCTGTTGCAGGCGCTGTCGGACGCAGGTTTCCGCGGCCCCTCGCCCGCTCGTCGCGAAATCCAGCGGCGGGTGGCCCGTTCGCCGATCGAGCTGGCTGGCCAGTTGTCGCGGCACTATGGCCGCGACTTGAACCAGGTGGTGTACATTCCCGCCCTGGCACTGGTCGGCCGTTTGCGGCTGGGCGAGCTGACTGGCGACAACTCGCAACTGGATGACGTGCTCCGCATCGTGGGCCCGTACTTGGACGGTAGCCGGCCGACCGATATCAACAGCGGCAGTGCGATGTCGGGCCACCTGGTGTTCAGCGAGCTGGCGGAGCGAACAGCCGGCGAGCGGCGGCAGCGGTTCGTCGAACTGGTTCGCCGGGGAGCGGACGTGGCGTTCGAGCGCGACGGCCAGGCCCGGCCGATCATGCCGTTTCACAACGAGATGAGCGACGCGCTGTTCATGGGCGGCCCGATCCTGGCTCACGCCGGCCGCTTGACGGGCGACGCGCGCTACTACGACGCCTGCCAGGCGCAACTCCGCGCGATTCGGGCCCTGGTGCTCCGCCCCGACGGCCTGTATCGCCACTCGCCCCTGGACGAGGCGGCCTGGGGACGAGGCAATGGCTTTCCCGCTCTCGGCCTGGCCTGGTGCCTGACCTGCTGGCCTGATGATCGCGGCGACCGCGCCAAACTACTGGACATGTTCCGCACCCACCTGGAAGCACTCCGCCGCTGGCAGGACGAATCGGGTTGCTGGCACCAGGTGATCGACCGCCCGGAGACGTACCGCGAGCTGACTTGCACGGCGATGATCACCCTGGCCATGGCCCGCGGCGTGCGGCTCGGCTGGCTCAGCTCGGACGACTTTCGGCCCGCGATCGACAAAGGCTGGTACGCGGTCCGCACGCGCGTGGCCGCCGACGGGCAGTTGGTCGACGTGTGCACGGGCACTGGCAAGCAGCCGTCGCTGGCCGATTACTACCTGCGCGAGGCGATTCTGGGCCGCGACGCCCGCGGCGGCGCGATGGCCTTGATGGTGGCTACCGAGATGGCGGAGCTGATGAAGTAGGACGAGTCTGAGAACCGTCCGTTGGACGAGCCGCGGACCCGTCGGGCAATTCCTGCCAAGTGGCAAAGGTGGCGGCCTGACCAACCGGCTGGCCGCTGGTATCCCGCAAGTTCCAGACGATCGCCTGCTCGATGCGAAACCGGCGTCCCGTGCGGCTGACGCGGATCCCCTGGTAGTCGTCCACGTAACCCCGCTCGGCGGTTCGAGCCAGCAACCGTGCCCGCTCGTCCCGGTGCAGCGGTTCGGCGGTCAAGCGGCTGGGCATGCGCAGCAGGGTCTCGATGTCGACCTCCCACAGGGCCAGCGCCGCCCGGTTGCCGTAGCACAGAATCGGATCCGGCCGGGTGTCGTGCGCCACCACGACAAACGGTGCCTCGAACAGCCGTTGGGCCTGGTCTTCGGGCGTTCCGTCGCGGTCCAGCAACTCGCGCCCGACAAGTTGCGCAAAGCAGTCCAGCATGGTCTGAGTCCAAGCGACCCAGCCATGCCGCAGCCAAGGCCGTGATTCACTTCGTTCCGCCTGCTCCACGCGCCGCAGTCTCCTGGTGAGATCCCCCAGTCTTGTGCCGTCCGCGGACGCCGAGACAAACAGCGCACACGGCCCGCCGCGGCCGGGCAAGTGGCATCGTTCACCCGTCTGGTCTATGATAAGGTCTCGTGGAATAGTTTCCCTGATCAGGTTACGAGAGTCGAGAGGTATGAAGCGATGAAAAAGCTGCTGGGAATGAGCATGCTGGTTGCTGCGTTGGTGATGCTGACGGGGGTGGTCCGCGCCGTGGCCGCGGAGGCCCCGGCGATGAAGGCAGTCTGCGTGGTGCTGCCCACCGAAGGCAACAAGTGCCGCGGGACGGTGACGTTTGAAGCGGCCGGCGAGGGCAAGGTCAAGGTCATGGCCAAGATCTCCGGCCTGAACGCCAATCAGAAGCACGCCATTCACGTGCACGAGTTCGGGGACATCACGGACCTGTCGGGCAAGAGCGCCGGTGGTCACTACAACCCCGAAGGCCATCCGCACGGGCTGCCTCCGGCGAAGGATCGGCACGCGGGCGACCTGGGCAACCTGGAAGCGGACGCCAACGGAAACGCCACCTACACGCTGATGGTCGATAACATCTCGGTCGCGGGCAAGAACCCGATCCTGGGTCGGGCGATTGTGATCCATGCCAAGCCCGACGATGGCGGGCAGCCGGTCGGCAACGCCGGCGACCGGATTGGTTTCGGGGTGATCGGCGTGGCGCAAGCGGCGGCGCCCTAAGCTGGGCACTGCGACCTGGTGATACCAAGCGACGTCGAGGTCACGTGAGTTGACCTCGACGTTGTTTTTTTTTCCAGAACGCAATGGCGTCGCGTGGAGCGCGGGGCTATCAAAGGCGGATGCCTTCCAGCACCAGCAGGCGGCGTTTGGTGTCCAGCCCGTGTCGAGCGGAATAGCCGCCCAGTCGTCCGCCGGCGCCGACAACGCGGTGGCAAGGGACGATCAGCGGAAAGCGGTTGCTCGACATGACGTTCCCGACCGCCCGCGCGGCTCCCGGCGCTCCGGCCCGTGCGGCGAGTTCGGCATAGGTAATGGCCATGCCCCAGGGAATCAACCGGCAATGTTCCATCACGCGTCGCTGGAAATCGGTCCAGCCAGCCGAATCGACGGGCACGTCCTGGAAATCGTCTCGCTGGCCTTCCGCGTACGCTTGCAGACGACTCCTGACCTGACGAACGTAGCCAGGCAGCCTGTGGTCCGGCGTCTCCAGCACGAATCCCGGCAAAGACAGCAAGGCAGCCTGAGGATCGTCGTGGTCGAATGCCAGGCCCTTCAAACGGCCTGCCTCGAATCGCACGGCCATCCAGCCTAACTGGCTGGGAAAGACCGAGCAGACTTCCCAAACAATGGCAACCTGCGGACCGCCCTGGGATGCGAGCTCCAGCGACCCGCGAGCCGTTTCCAGCACCGACAGCAGTGATTGGCGACCGGGCATGGCCAGAAACTCCACGTAAATCCAAGGCGGTCAGGCACTTTGACAGTTGGACGCCGGGCATTCTATACTGAACCCAGCTTCGCACCAAGATACCGGTTTCCCGTCACGGCAAGATGCCATCACCTTCGCGCGAAAGGAGCCGTCTAGTGAGCCGATACAGCTCATACAGTGACGATTTCTATATCAATATGAATCTGAACACCGAGATGGAGCTGCCGCAAAGCCGGGAAACCTTGCTGCACTTTTTCGAACAGATCCAGAAACAATACCCTTCCATGCGGAATTTCTACAGCCGCGAGCGGGGTGAGTTCGTGCTGGAGGAGGACAAGGACCGGGGCAACTACCGCTGGACGAGCGTCGAGCCGCGGCGAGTCTGCTCGGGATTCGTGAACCCGCACAGCGTTGACGAAGCGATCGCCCAGCACATGCTCGTCCTGGAATTGATCCCCTATTCGCTGTCGGTCAGCCCGCTGGACTGCGAGTCGCTGAACGTGATGTTCGGTTTCGACTACACCTACCGGGGCAACCACAACCAGCTTCTGGTGGATGCCCTGGGCGTGATTCCCGCGTTCGAACGGATGGCCGAGATCAGTGGCACGACCGTGATCTGTAACGAGCCGTCGATCCAACTGGCCCTGGACGAGGACTGCCGGCTGCAATGCCGGTTGAGTGTCGAGACACGGACCAGCGCCTACCACGTCCGCACGGGCGACTATCCGGAGGAACAACTGAGCGTCTACCTGACCGCTCGGCGCTACGGCAGCCTCGATCCGGGCGAGACGTACACGTCGGCCATGAAGCGCCTGACGGAGATCTGCCGCGACCTGGTCGACAACTACGTCATCGATCACGTGCTGCGGCCGTTGCGGCAAACGATCTCGATCAAGTAGCGCCTGGGCGTTGCAAACTTCCCCCCGCGGCGCGAACGCATCCGGGCCTTGATCCGTATTAAACGATGCGGTGATTGGTGGATGCAAACGCGGTCGGAAGGGAGGTGCGTCATGGCTACCGCCCCAAAGATGTTTCCGGGAGCCGATCCCAGCCCAGGGCAGGACCGTGGCAAGGCGCAGTTGCGAAGGGACCGCATGATCGGTCTGGTGGCACTGCTGGTGATTGCCGCGCTGATGGGCCTGTTGATTTGGCTGGCAAGTTTGGGTGGGGCGCCAACCGGCATCGATTCCTTCCCGCTGATGCCGTAGGCGATTGTGGCTGGCGGTGAAGGGGGACGCGGGAAAGCTTGGCGAACCGCCCACCGGCCGCGTGCGTATTAAGAGTAGAAGGAGAGATAACCGGCAAGCATCACGGACGAAAGACCGGGCCGGTCACCCGGCGTGAGGTTTCTGGGACTGGTGAAAGGAGGTGCGACCAGGTGTGCGCGACGATGACTGAGCGGCAGCCTCGCGTACTGCGATCTCTCGGAATTACGTGGCGGCGATTCTAAAATCGCCGCATCCTGCCAGCGGGAAACAACCGGCTCGCAGGCGGCGCGAGGCTGGGGCGGACGGGCGAACACGCCCGTTTTTTGTTGCGCCAAGCAGCGGCTAATCCTTCGACCCCACGTCTTCGCCGTAGGCTTCCTGTAGCAGCTCGTTTTCCCGGTTCTCGTGCTGCATCAACGCGCGGCTGAATTCGTGGAACGTGTCGTTGAGCTGCTGCCACCAGGCGTCCGACGCGGAGCCCGCGCGGGCTGCGGCGATCAACTCGGCCATCTGAGTTCGCAGCCGCTGGTGTTCCAGCCGCAGCGCGTCGGCCTTTTCGGAAAAGCGGGGCGCCTGCTCCACCACCTGCTCGAAGAACCCGCCGGACTCCTCGTCGGTAAAATGCCGCTCAATGTGCTGCCCCAAACCCTCCAGCAAGTCCACCAGTTGTGGGGCGCTGTGGGAGCGTTGCGCGAGGGCCTGATGTACCCGCCCCAGCCATTCGAGCAATTCCTCGTGGTCCTGACGCACCTGGTTGTAGAATTCCCGGTTGAGCTCAGTCATGGCCAACTCCTTCGTTTGCAAGCGAGGCGGAACCTCATCGTGGAGCGACCGCGGTCGCGCGGCCCATTGCTCACGAGTTGCCACGTTCCATTGAACTCCCAACCGGTCTGGGCGCCAAGGCCGAGCGCAAGCGGTTACTTGAGCTGGTAGGCGGGGTTGTTGATATCGAAGTCGGCCTCGGACAGGCCGACGTTCAGGCGGACCCGGCGGTACGAATACTGTTCGACCAGTTGCAGGTCCTCCGGCCGCTCGGCGGGCGCCTCGTACGATTCAAAGTGCACGGGCAACCGCAGCTCCTGGTCCATGAAGATCCGCGCCCGCTGCAACATGCCCTCCTGATCCGGTTTGGGGCGAATCACCTCCAGGCAGCGGCAGGGCCGATCGTCCAGCCGCGCGTCGTCGGAGAAGCGGACCTGGCAGTGGTTGCGGCCCAGCTCCTCGCGCGCTAACTGGATCAGCCGCCGCAGCAGATTCTCGATCCCGATTTCCGTGACCGGGTACCGGTTGCCCTGCATGGCGGCCGGACTGTCGGGCGGGAGCCAGCCCGTGACGTACGCGAATCGACGCCCGCCCCGACGGGCCCGCAACTGGTCGTTGTTGCGACCCCGCACGTACAGCACTTCGCGCCCCGCCAGATCGGCAGGCGCGGCGAACTTGAGATACACCGAAAAGGGAACCGCCGCTCCCGCTCCCTCGGTCCGCTCGTGGCGGATCTTCGCGTCCAGGTATTCGTAGCCCTGCAGCCGCCCCTCCACCCGCTCCCGGCGAACAATCTGGCACGTGTAGTCGCGAATGTCGGCCCGCACCAACCGATAGCTGTCCAGGGCCAATTCCAACGCAGGCGCCAGCGGGTGGTCCAGCTTCAACCCCAACACCTGATCGTCGGTCAGATCCGGGCGGAACACGGTGTGCGCCGTGCCGGAAAACGCTTGCCGCACCGACGGAGCGGTGGTTTCCTGACACCAGGCCGCTGGGCCGGACGCGGCAGCCCACAAGACAGCAGCGCCCAGCAGTGCGTGTGCGAGTGGACACGGTCGGTGCATGAGCGGGCGAAACTTTCCAGCGAAACAGGGCCAACGGCGATACGGGGCAAGGCGGCTGCCGCCGAGACGAGGCGTTCGTCGAAACCCCCAGTACGCACCGGGCCGTCGGATCGTTCGAGCCCGGTCCGCTCGCGCGGCAGTATTCGGGATAACCCACTTCGGCCAGCTCGTCAACTCGCGGGCCGCCCCAGGTCGCCGGAAACTCGGCAAATCACCGCCTGCCTCCACCAGTTGCAAGGGTTGGAGAAGAGGCGCCTGGCTGGCAAGAAATGCCAACACAGGCAAGAAATGCCAACGCACCGGCCGAATGGGGCCGGTGCGTCGAAGTGGCGGTAAAGGGAGTTCGGGGCTGTGGGGTTCGTGGCGATCCGAGGCCTTCCGAGGCCGTCGACCGCTAGCCGCTGGCAAACTCCGGCCGACGATTGGCCAGTTGCGCCTGGAGCCGTTGCACGATCGCACTGTGCATCTGACTGACCCGGCTCTCGCTCAGATCCAGCGTGGCGCCCACCTCCTTCATCGTCAGCTCTTCATAGTAGTACAGGATGATGATCAGCCGCTCGTTGCGGTTCAGCCCCTTGGTCACCAGCCGCAGCAAGTCGTACTTCTGGCCTCGCCGCGTGGGATCCTCCCCCCGCTTGTCATCCAGGATGTCGATCTCCATCACATCCTTTTCGCTGTCCGTCTGATACCAGCGCTTGTTGAGGCTGATCAGATTGACGGCGTTGGCGTCCCGCACCATCCGTTCGAGTTCCGCGATCGAAATCTCCATGTACTCGGCCAGTTCCTGGTCCGTCGGGTGCCGCCCCAGCTTGTCCTCCAACGACTTGGTCGCCTCGCCGAGCTTCGTGGCCTTGGAACGCACCAGACGGGGAACCCAGTCCATGCTCCGCAATTCGTCCAGCATCGCGCCGCGAATCCGGGGGACACAGTATGTCTCGAACTTCACCCCCCGCGCCAGATCGTAGGCCTCGATCGCGTCCATCAACCCGAACACGCCCGCCGAGATCAAGTCATCCAGTTCCACTCCCTCGGGAAGCCTTGCCCAAACCCGCTCGCCATGGTACTTGACCAATGGCAAGTAACGCTCCACCAGTCGGTTGCGAAGCTGCTTGTTCGTGGGATCGGCCTTGTAGGCCTGCCACAACTGAGCCACGTCCTCTTTGGCCTTGAGAGCGGTCGCCATGCAATCCTCCGTGATTTCGTGCCGCCGGCGTTCCGGTCCGTGAGATCCTTCTCCTCGCCAGTCACATCGTCGTCAAGCTCCTGTTGTCGGTTATCGTCAACCTCGCTTGCCCAGCTTGAAAAGTTGCGACTAACGCCCGGGTATCCCTATTTCGGCAGTCCCAAGCGGGCAAATTGAGCCCAATTCACCGGGACTTCACGGTTTGGTGGCGGTGGGCCGGAGAACTCGTCACACGCCCCCGTCCTCCAAGCCCAGTCAGGACACCGTCGAATGCCCCCGCCGCTCCGAACCGCTGCCGGCGTGGTCCAAGGCCAACGGTGCCGTCGCCACGGCCTGCCAGTCGATCACGATCTGCACAGTCTCGAACACCTGGCCGTCCCAGCGGTCAAACCCCCGCTCGTTGACCTGGATCTCCTCCTCCAACTGCCAGCCCCGCCGCTCCGCCTCCAGCACGTGCTCCAGCGGGGTCCGAGCTTGAATCGTGTTCTGCATCCGGCACGACCACTCAAATGCCCGCACCGCCGCCTGATGAGCGCTCCGGGCCTGCAACACCAGCCGCACCCGTCCCGATTGCACGTAGAACTTCGCCATCTTGGAGTCTCCTTACTTCAACGTTTTGAGTGTCCGAGAATAACAACGTGTCGCGGAGAACTTACCCATCCATCCATCCGCCGACACACTTAGTATCGCCGGGGTCCGGACACGTCAGGTCCGCGACGCGGCGAAAATGCGCCGCCGACGGGACTTTCACCTTGCCCGTTCCGCCCGCAGCGGCCACAATCCGGCACCACCCCAGCCCGCACCCGTCCCAGCCAATGGCCGCGAGCATGTCCAATCCAGTACGACGCCCCCCCCTGTCGGGACTGCTCAAGCAACACGGAAAGACGGTCGGACGCATCGAAATCCCCCTCGACGCGCCGGGATTCATTGAGCGGTTCAATCAGGAATACGCCCGGATCGGGCTGAGCATCGAGCAAGACGCCCGCCTGGCCGCCGCGCTCGACGGCAATCAGCGCCACTGGTAGGCCGGCATCAGGGGGCAACCTTGATTCACTCAGCTGGGCGAGCGGGGGACGTCTGGGCGAGCGGGGGACGTGGGTCCCCTGTTTCAATGGGAGATCTCCGGCGAGCGTTCCACCTCAATTTCCATCTGGCCCCCTCCCCGGTTTCGAGATCGTGCAGCTTATAAGTTGTTTTGCACATGGAACTTGGGATGATGAACCAATGGTCAGATCGACTTCGCCGGGCTCCCCCCTCACAATACTTCTGGCCCCCTCCCCGCTTCGGGGAGGGTTGGGGAGGGGCCTGCGGGGTCGAGCCGGACCATTGACCTCTGGACCATTGACCTCTGGGGTCAATTTGGCAGGATGGGGAAAATGCCGTCTGTTCGCCGCTGGCGTAGCACAACACGCCCGGAATCACGGGCTGGAAGCCCATGCTACGTACGGCACGCCCGGAATCACGGGCTGAGGACATGAGTCCACTGTTTCAGTGGTGGACGGTCGGTACGACGCGAGAAGAAGAAACAGCGGGCTGACGCCCGCCGCTCGCCTGCGCCGCTCGCCTGCAGGTGGTGCGGTGGCGTGCGGCTACTTGCCGCCGTCGGCCTGGCGACAGTAGGCCACGATGTCGGCCGTCTGCTTGGGCAACGAATCACGAGCCGGAGCGGACGCCTTGGGGGAAGACGCAGGAGTCGCAGGTTGGGATTCGGCCGGTTCAGCGGCTGCGGCCGCCGATTCTTCCGGCATGTCTGGCAACGCGGCAACCTCTTGCGCCGGTGGAGACTTCTTGGCCCGAGCCGCCGCCAGGATGTCCGCCGTGCTCATCTTGCCCGGCTCCGGCTTGGCGGCCGGCGCGTTGGCCGCTGGCGACTCGGAGGAAGCCTTGCCCCGAGCGGCCGCCAGGATGTCCGCCGTGCTCATCTTGCCCGGATCCGGCGTGGCGGCCGGCGCCTTGGCCGCTGGTGATTCGGCGGAGGCCTTGCCCCTAGCTGCCGCCAGGATGTCCGCCGTGCTCATTTTGCCACTGCCGGGCTTGGCGGCCGGCGCTGCCGGTTTCTCACCGCCACCCTTGCCGGCGCGAGCCGCCGCCAACATCTCCTCAACCGACATCTTGGCCGCCGGCTTGGGTTTTTCGGCCGGCGCCGGTTTGCCCTCCATGGCTGTCTTGCTCTCGGCCGCCGGTTTCGCGGCCCGCTTGTGTTCGGCCGCTTTTTCCGCCTTGGGCAACGGCTGATCTATCACCTTCAGATAGTCGACGTCAATGTCGTACCAGCCGATATTGTTGTTCCCGTCGAATTCCACCAAGGCCCGGCCGCTCATGTTCACCGTGCGCACCGTCCCAGTCAGCCCTTGAAACCGGCGGAGTTCGGGGCGTCGCTCGTCGACCACCACGTACTTATCGGTGTACTCCCGCTTCAGCTTCTCGATGTGCTCAAAGACCATGGACCTGTTGTCGCTCCCCGAAAGCCGTGCTCCCCTGGGCCACCGCCTCGCCCGCCCTAGTCACCGCGAGGCTGCCTGACTGAAACAAGTTGACATTTTGTCCGCCGTCGGCGGTCGAATCAAGGGCTGTCCGCCGTGGGCGGTCGAATCATGATCTGTCACCGCCTGACCAGGAAACGCGGTACCTCCAGCGTACGGTCGGCGGCGGGACCTGCAGGTGTCGCGGCACGACCAGCACGCCGCCGCCCGCGGCCAGTTCGACCTGCGGCGCAGCGAAATCAGCCACGGCCAGCCCTTCCAGCAACACGTCGCTGGCCTGGGACCCGATTGCCAGTTTGCTGGGCGCGAGCCGATGGACGGGACCCGTCGTCTGGTACCGACTGCCCAGAAAGCCGGGCTCGCCGGCGGGGCGGCAAGCCACATCGAACGTGAATCCGGCTCTCGACGAACCCACCAGCTCCGGCTCGACGCTCAGCGACCAGTGGCTGCGCCCGGCCATGCCCAGCAGCAACGCCACGCGCTGGCCCCCGCCGTTCGTCTCCAAGGACAGTTGCTGCAACGGCGGGCTGGTTGGCCAGACCTCCGTCCCATCAGGACGAGTCTCAGCCTCGTCATTCCCAGGAGTTGTTGCCTGCGTCCCGTGCGACTCCGCGCCACCGAACTCCCGCGACACCAGAACCGGCTCCTCACCGACCACCCCCAGCAGTTCGATCGCGTGGCCAAAGCGGTCGCCCAGATAGCTGAACCGCACTCGCAGCCCCGCCTGGCCGTCGGCGCACCTGGATTCGATGAACTGTTCGGTCATGGTGGTCAGTGGTCCAATCAGGCCAACGGTCCCCAGACCGGCCCTACACGGGCTCCTCCTGCCGGACCCGCCACCGCAGAAAGCTCTCCAGAAAGTCCTGGATATGGCCATCCATCACGCTGTGGAAGTTGCCGACCGAGTGACCCGTGCGGACGTCCTTCACTCGCTGGTCGGGATGCAGGAAGTAATTGCGAATCTGCGACCCGAACCCGACGCGGGCTTTCTGCTGGTACTTCTTGGCCTGCTCCGCCTCCCGCTTTTCCTCTTCCAGGCGAGCCAATCGGGCCCGCAGCATCTTCCAGGCGGTGGCCCGATTCTTGTGCTGGCTGCGCTCATTCTGGCACTGCACCACCTCGCCGGTGGGCATGTGCGTCAAGCGGATGGCGCTGTCGGTCTTGTTCACGTGCTGGCCGCCGGCACCGCTGGCCCGGAACGTATCCTCGCGGACATCCGCCGGATCGATTTCGATCTCCACCGTTTCGGGCACTTCCGGCGACACATCGACAGCCGCGAAACTGGTCTGCCGCTTGCCTTCCGAATTGAACGGGCTGATGCGGACCAGGCGGTGCATGCCGGTCTCGCCCTTCAGATACCCGTAGGCCATCGGACCGCGAACGGCGATCGTGGCGCTGTTGATGCCCGCCTCGTCGTTATCATTGCGGTCCAGCAGCTCGACGGCATATTCCTGCTCGCGGGCCCATTGCAGGTACATCCGCAGCAGCATTTCGGCCCAGTCATTGGCATCCGTACCGCCGTCGCGGGCGTTGATCGTCAGGATGGCTCCGCTGGCGTCATGCGGGCCGTTGAGCAGCGACTTGAGTTCCAGTGCGGCCGCCGCCCGTTCCAGACGCTGGATTTCCGCGGCGACTTCGCCGACGATCGAGTCGTCCTCGTCGGCCATCTCGATCATGGCCGTCAAATCCTCGGCGGCCCGCAGCGCCTCGGTCAGGGGACCGACGATCGCCTTGAGCGACTTGAGGCGGCCGACGGATTCCTGCGCTCGCTCCTGGTTGTCCCAGAAGCCAGGCGCGGACATGCGCTGTTCAATTTCGTGAATTTGATGGGTCAGTTTGGCGTAGTCAAAGACTGTCTCGCAGTTGAACCAGACGCAGTTGAATGTTTTCGGCCCGGTCGACCAGATCGGAATCCATGAGGCTGCCCTTCCAGGTACGACGGGCTCGCGACCCGTCAGGTCCGGTCGAACGGGTCCCAGACCCGTTCCACCACACTGTTGAATCTCCCAATCCAGAATATATCGGGAATCCCCTGCGCGGGGAACGTGGTTTCATGTCAGGCCGTGGGGCGGTCGGTCGCCGCGTCGGTTGCCGCTCCGCCGGCAGACTCCTACACTACTGGCATCATGACACGCGTCGTTTTAGCCATGTCCGGAGGTGTCGATAGCAGTGTGGCCGCGCACCTGCTGCGCAAGCAGGGACTCGACGTCATCGGCGTGTTCATGCGGCATGGCGAGCAGGCGGTCGAGGCGTGCGCGACGGCTGGCGCCGAGTCGTCACCGCTGTTGCCCCTGTTCCAAGGCCGCTCCGACCATAAGCAAGGATGTTGTTCGGCCTCGGACGCTGCCGATGCCCGCCGCGTGGCCGACCGGCTGGACATCCCCTTCTACGCCTTGAACCTGGAAGCCGAGTTTGGGCGGATTGTCGGTTACTTCGTCGACGAATACAGCCGGGGGCGGACCCCGAATCCGTGCGTGGTCTGCAACACGTGGCTGAAGTTCGGCAAGCTATTCGATTACGCCGACAGCGTGGGCGCCGAGTTCGTGGCGACGGGACACTATGCGCAACTGACGCCGGAAGCCGGCGCGCCCGCACTGCGGCGAGGGGCGGATCGGCGAAAGGACCAGTCCTACGTGCTGTTTGGCGTCGCCCGCTCGTTGTTGGCGAGGATGCTGCTGCCCGTGGGACATTTCGAAAAGGGGCAAATTCGGGAGATGGCGGAGCAGTTGGGGCTGCGGGTGGCCCAGAAGCCGGACAGCCAGGAGATCTGCTTTGTCACGTCGGGAGACCACGGCCAGTTCGTGCAGGCCCGGTGCGGTGACCAGGACCGTGGCGGCGAGATTGTGACCATCGACGGGCGCGTGGTCGGGCGGCACGCAGGCGTCGAGCGGTTCACGGTCGGGCAGCGAAAGGGGCTTGGCGTCGCACTGGGCGAGCCGCATTTTGTCGTCCGTATCGACGCCCGGACGCGGCAGGTCGTGGTCGGGACCCGCGACAGCCTGGCCTGCCAGGAGCTGACGGCGGCCGATTGCAACTGGCTGGTGGAACCCGGCTGGGACGAGTTCCGCTGCCAGGCACAGATCCGGTACAACAGCCGCGCCGCCGACGCCACCGCTCGGCGGTTGCCGGATAAGCGGCTGCACGTGACGTTTGACAGTCCCTGCTACGGCGTGGCGCCGGGGCAGGCCGTGGTCTGCTACGAGGGCGACCGCGTGCTGGGGGGCGGATGGATCGAATCGCCGCCCGAATCGCTTTCCGGCTAGCTGCTTTTGCCATCGGGTTCAGCTATGATCGGAACACGCCGGCCAGGGTGCCGCGACCGGATGCTCACCATGTCGGTGCAATTCGACCGGCTGCCAACACGCGAGAGAAACAACCATGGGATTCGCACAACAGGTTATCCTGCTGGGTCAGGCCCCCCCGGCCGACGGCAACGGCTGGCTGGGCCCGCTGCTGGCCTTTCTGACCGTGGCCGCCTTGATGGCCGCGGTCGTCATGGTGATCGTGGTCACCACCTACGGCAAGGTCTGGTTTCAGGCGTACATGTCGAACGCCGACGTCAGCCTGCTCAGCCTGATCGGGATGGGATTCCGGCAAGTGAATTCCCGGCTGATCGTGACCGCCAAGATCATGGCTTCGCAGGCGGGACTGGACATCAATCGTCGGACCGGCATCAGCACGCAGCGTCTGGAGGCCCATTACCTGGCCGGCGGCAACGTGATGAATGTCATCCGGGCCATTATTTCCGCTCACCGAGCGGAAATCGACCTGGACTTTGACCGGGCGGTGGCGATCGACCTGGCCGGCCGCGACGTTTACGACGCCGTGCGGACTAGCGTGCACCCGCGCGTGATCGACTGTCCGGACCCGCAGCGCAGCGGCAAGGCGTACCTGAGTGCGATTGCCAAGAACGGCGTGGAGCTGAAGATCCGGGCTCGCGTCACCGTGCGGACCAACCTGGAACAACTGATCGGCGGGGCGACCGAGGAGACGGTGATCGCGCGGGTTGGCGAAGGGATCATCACGTCGATTGGATCGGCCGACACGCACCTGCTGGTGCTGGAGAATCCCGATCGCATCACCAAGGCGGTGCTGGCCAGGGGGCTCGACGCACATACGGCTTTCGAGATCGTCTCGATCGATATCGCCGACATCGACGTGGGCGAGAACATTGGCGCCCGCCTGCAGGCGGACCAGGCCGAGGCCGATACCCGCGTGGCCCGGGCCAAGGCCGAACAGCGGCGGGCCGAGGCGATCGCCGTGGAACAGGAAATGAAGGCCCGCGTCGCCGAAAACCGTGCTCGGCTGGTCAAGGCCGAGGCCGAGGTACCCAAGGCAATGGCGGATGCTTTTCGCGGAGGCCGCCTGCAGGCCGGCGGCGTCAACGCCGCGTGACGGTGTTGCGCCACGGTCCGCGCTACTCGGTGGGACGCCGCCGCGGCTCCCGGATTCTCCCCGGTATTTTCCTTTCGATCACGGTGATTCCCATGGTAACCGCCTTGCTGCTGGCGGCGGTCGTCGCCGCCCAGCCCGCCGACGCCGAGCAACTTGCCCTGCTGAAGACTTTTCGCGACGAGTTCGTGTTGATCACGCCCGGTCAAGGCCGCTATCCGGCCGCGTACCGCCGGGGACGAGGGCAAGGGGGCGAGGATCGCGAAAGGCCCGCGATGCAGGTCACGCTGCCGGGCAACTTCTACATCGCCCGGTATGAGGTTCCGCAGAACCTGTGGGAAAGCGTCATGGGCAGCAACCCCAGCCGCTGGAAGGGACCGCGGAATTCGGTCGAGATGCTGTCGTTTGCCGAAGCCGTGGCGTTTTGCGAGCGGGTCACGCAATTGCTGCGAACCGCGGGGCTGATTCGGGCCGATCAGCAGGTCCGCCTGCCGTCGGAAAGCGAGTGGGAGTACGTAGCCCGGGCCGGAACCACCACGACCTACTCGTTCGGCGACGATGTCGCGCAGTTGGACGACTACGCCTGGCACACCGGCAACGCGGCCGGCAACGATCCTCCCGTGGGCGCGAAACGCCCCAACGCCTGGGGCTTGTACGACATCCACGGCTACTTGTGGGAATGGTGCCTCGACCACGGGCACGCCAGCTATGCCGGCGCGCCAACCGACGGCTCCGCCTGGACCCAGAACGGCGACGACGGTCAACGGGTCGCCCGCGGCGGGAGCTGGAAGGACAAGGCCGAGCGGCTGACCAGTTCCTACCGCCACTTGCTGCCCGCGGAGACGCGGGACGATGCCCTGGGCTTGCGCTGTGTGCTGACCGCCAGCCGGGAAGCCGGGCCGCAGGTGGGTGGCTTTCTGCCGTCGGCCCAGGAACAGTTCGTGCCGGCCGGCGCGCGGCTGGAAGTGCTGTGGAACGAGGGGCAGTTTACCGAGGGTCCGGCGCTGGCTCCCGACGGCACCATCGCCTTCACGGACATTGGGGAATCGATCATGCGGCTGGATCCCGCCACGGGCGAAGTGACCGTCCTGCGGCGGCCCAGCGGCAAGGCCAACGGCCTGATGTACGACCGCCAGGGACGCCTGGTGGCCTGCGAGGGAGCGATGGGCGGGAATCGCCGGCTGTCGATTACCACAGGCGACGGCCAGGTCCGCACACTGGCCGATCGCTGGCAAGGCAAGCGTTTCAACAGCCCCAACGATCTGGCGATCCATCCCGGCGGCGACGTCTACTTCACCGACCCGCGCTACGCGGGCGAGGAACCCCGTGAACTGGACTTCGAAGGCGTGTTTGTCGTCCGTCCCGACGGCGATGTTCGGTTGGCCACGCGCGACGTCGAACGCCCCAACGGAATCCTGATCTCCGCCGATGGCCAGACCGCGTATGTGGCCGACAACAATAACCAGCCTGGCGGCAAGCGGCAGTTGCTGGCCTTCCAGATTGCCGATGACGGGACGCTGGCTAGCAAACAGGTGTTGTTCGACTTCGGCGGCGACCGGCGAGGAATCGATGGCATGACGTTGGACGTGGAAGGCAATCTGTACGCGACCGCCGGGCGGGGCGACGAGGCGGGAATCTACGTCTTCTCGCCGCGCGGATCGCATCTGGCCTTCGTGGCCACGCCGGGCGACCCGACCAACTGTGTGTTCGGCGGTGGCGAGGACTCCCGCACGCTGTACATCACCGGTCAGGGACCTCCACCGGCCGAAGCTGGCCGCGAGCGGCCCTACGCCTTGTATCGCATCCGGCTGGCCAAACCGGGATACCATCTGCCGGCGGAGTAGCGCCCCACACGCAGACTGGCCCCAGGCAGAATTGCCCAGGCAGAACGGAACCACGGCCTACCCGCCCGCGGGGCGTCCAGGACCAGGTTTGTGAACGACGTCGCCGACCAACCTTGCACGCTCTGCGGCCGGATCACCAGGAGAGGCACGACAGAGCACCACCTGATCCCGCGCACGCTGCACGCCAACAAGTGGTTCAAGCGCCGTTTCAGCCGGCAGCAGATGCAGCTTACGATCGCCGTGTGCCGCGAATGCCATCGCGAAATCCACCGCTTGATTCCCAGCGAGAAAGTGCTGGGACGCTCGTACAACACGGTGGAGAGCCTGCTGGCTCACCCGCAGATGGCCCGCTTCGTGGCCTGGGTGCGGAAGCAGAAATAGACGCTCGAACCCGACAGGACTCGGCAAGACATGAGCAGCGGCTCGCGTTGCCAGTCGCTTCAGCCGCCGGCCGCTTCAGCCGCCGGGTGTCGCGAGCCGGTCGTCGCCGTATTGCTTCCGCAGCGCAGTCAGTTCGCGCTTCATGTCCGCCACGACCTCGGCGTACTCCGGATCCGCATAGACGCTCCGCATCTCGCGCGGATCCTGCTGCAGATCGTACAGTTCCCATTCGTCGATCTGGTAGAAATGGATCAGCTTGTAGCGGTCGGTGCGGACGCCGTAATGCCGCTGCACGTCATGCGGCCCCGGAAACTCGTAGTAGTGATAATAGACCGACTTCCGCCAGTCATCGACCGGCTGGCCGGTGAGGATCGGTCGCAGGCTGCGGCCCTGCATGTCGGCCGGGATTTCCACTCCCGCCACATCCAGAAAGGTTTCCGGGAAATCCAGGTTCAGGACCATCCGATCACTGACGCTGCCCGGCTTGATCCGGCCCGGCCAGCGAACCAGCAGCGGCGTGCGGAACGACTCCTCATACATCCACCGCTTGTCGTACCAGCCGTGCTCGCCCAGGTACCAGCCCTGATCCGACGTGTAGATGACCAGCGTGTTCTTGGCCAATCCCGTCTCGTCCAGATAATCGAGCACCCGACCGACGTTGGCATCCACCGCATCGACGCACCGCAGGTAGTCCTTGACGTAGCGCTGATACTTCCAGCGGACCAGGTCCTGGCCCTCCAGGTTCGACTCGCGGAAAGCCCGATTCTTCGGCTCGTACGCCGCGTTCCACGCCGCGAGCTGCTGCTCGGTCAAGCCTTGCGGCTTCGTCAGCTTCAGATCGTTCGGCGTCAGGTGTTTGGCAATGGTCATCGCCTGGCGCTTGGCCGCTGAACCGCGACCCTGGTAGTCGTCAAACAACGTCTCCGGTTCCGGGATCGTCACGTCGTCGTAGTTCCGCAAATACTCCGGACCCGGTTGCCAGTTGCGATGCGGCGCTTTGTGCTGGTACATCAACAGGAACGGCTGGTCCTGCCGGCGCTGGTTCTTGAGCCAGTCGAGCGCCACGTCGGTGATGATTTCGGTGGTGTACCCGGTGTGGTTGACCGGGCCGCCGGAGGTCAACATCCGCGGGTTGTAGTAGGGACCTTGCCCCTGCAGGATATGGTAATAGTCGAACCCCGTGGGCGTGCTGCCCAGGTGCCACTTGCCGATCATCGCCGTCTGGTAGCCCGCCTGCTGCAGCAGCTTGGCTACCGTCGGCTGCTGGCCATTGAACGTATTGCCGTTGTGGACGAAACCGTTCAGATGGCTGTACTTGCCCGTCAGGATCACGGCCCGCGAGGGACCGCAGATGGAGTTCGTCACGAAGCAACGATCAAACCGCATGCCCTCGTTGGCGATGCGATCCAGATTCGGCGTCTGGTTGACGCGGCTGCCGTAGCAGCCGAGTGCCTGGTAGCCGTGGTCGTCCGACATGATGAACAGGATGTTCGGGCGGTCGTCGGCCGCCCACAGCCGAACTACCGCCGACAGGCTCAGCAAAACTGCGAACGAAACCATCACCGCCGGTCGGCATCCACGTCGCATGAGCTGTAGTCTCATTCTCCCCTCGTAATGTAGTCATCACGCTCCGCGTGATGATCCCTTGCACGGCCGACTTTCCGCCTCGACGGCTGCCTCCATCCGAAGCGGCAGGCAGCTTACTTTTCGCGGATTTTGTAGTCCTGCCGCGCCTTCGATTGGGACGGCGTACAAAAGGCTCATCACGCGGAGCGTGCTGGCTACTTTGTCGCGGGTTACTATCTCGCTCGACAGAAACCCACTCCCGAATATCAACCGTGCCCTAGCCGTTGAACGGGTCGTCGTTGGCCGGGGCCGCTGGTTGAGGAGCGGCGTTGCCGGCCGGAGCCGCGGGCTGCGCGGCGGGAGCTCCCGCTGCGGCCGGTTGTACCGGGTCGTCGGCGAACGGATCGTTCTGATCGTCGGCCTTGTTGGGCATGGCGGGAGCGTTACCGCCCGCCGGAGCAGCACCAAACGGATCAGCGCCAGCCGGTGCCGGCGCGGGAGCATTACCGCCAGCCGGGCCGCCCCCAACGGGTCCGCGCCCGCCGGTGCCGGCGCGGGAGCCTTACCGCCCGCCGGGGCCCCCCCCAACCGGTCGGCCGCAGCGGGTGCCGGCGCGGGGGCCTTCCCCCCCGCCCGGGCCCCCCCCAACCG
>JAGFJK010000429.1 GCA_024102795.1 Pirellulaceae bacterium | reverse complement strand
GTGGACGCTGCCCGGCGCGACCGACGATCCGCTGGCATGGCTGGAGCAGTTGCTGGGCCCGCAAACGCCCCGTCCGGTACAGTGGCTGATGGCCGGCGGTGAACCGGGCGGCGCCGCGCTGCCGCCGCCCGGAGCGCCCTACCTGCAAGCCACGTGGCGGGCTCCCTTGGCCGACCATCAGCCGCTGGCGGACTCCGTGGTTCAATTGCAGCGGGAGTTCGTCCAGCAGCATCGCACGATGCTGCCGACCATGGCGCCGCTGATCGCGGGCGACATGGTGGTAGTGCGGGGACCGACTGGCCTGCGAGCGATCGATCTGCACACGGGGCAGCTTCGATGGGAGTCGCCCGCGCTGAACAGCTTGTGGTATTTGTTGCGGTTCGGCGACCAGCAGCAGTGGGAAGCGCAGCGCGATGCGGTGGCCGATGGGCTGAGGCAGCGGCTGTGGGAGGACCCGGCCTTCGGCAGCCTCAGCAGCGACGGCCAGCGCGCGCTGGTCGTCGAGGATCTCGGTTTCCGCTTGGCGCCCGGCGGGTTGCGGGCCGTCGTCCGAGCGGACGGGAGGCGGCAAATCGACACGGCCGCGCTGGAAGAGTTCAATCAGTTGGCGGCCTACGATCTGCGCACCGGCAAGGTGGCCTGGGAGATTGGCGGGCCGCCGGACGGTTCCAGTCAACCGCTGGCCGGCGGACGTTTTCAAGGCCCACCGCTGCCGCTGGGCGACCAGTTGTATGCCGTGGTCGAGTTTCCCGAACAGGCGCTGCTGGTGGCTCTGCATGCCGGGACGGGGGAGGTCACAGAGCAGTGGGTGCTGGAAGCCGGACCCGATGACGAGGCGACCGACGAGTCGGCCAAATCGCCGCTGGTCGCCCAGCCCGTTCGGTCCGCGCCCGGCTCCACTCCCGTTTATGCCGACGGCCTGGTGGTCTGCCGCACCTCGCGCAACCGCTTCCTGGCCGTCGACCTGGCCACCCGCACGGTCCGCTGGGCGTATGCTTCGCCGCCCGCCGAGCAGCCCGCCAATCTGCAGATGATGCCCCTGGCGCAGCGGCGCCAGTTCGCTCGCCAACTGTCGTCGGATCGCGCCGACCAGTGGTGCGGGGGCGGCGCGCTGATTGCCAACGGCCACGTGCTGTTGACGCCGGCCGAAACCGACTCGCTGGTCTGCCTGCGGCTGGAGGACGGCCAGCACCTGTGGACCGCGCCGCGACAAGACGGGCTGTACCTGGGCGGTGTCTCGGATGGCCGCGTGGTCGTGGTGGGCCGCGGCGGCTTGTACGCTCGCCGCCTGGCCGACGGCCAGGTGGATCCGGTTGTCCGCGCCACGTGGCCGCCCGGGTCGGTCCCCAGCGGTCGCGGGTATCTCAGCCAGGGCCGGCTCTACGTGCCGCTGACCACGGCCGAGATCGCCGTGTATGACGTGGCTGATGGGCGGTTGCTGGCCCGTTCGCAATCCGTGACCGAATCCATTCCCGGAAACCTGGTGCGACTTGGCGATTACGTCGTATCCTGCGACCCGGCGGGCTTGCAGCGGTTCGAAACCCTGGACGCCCTCGCCCATTCGCTGGCCGCGCGAACCGGCGGGCCGGACACCGATTTGCCGGCGTTCCTGAAGTTGACCGAGGTGCTGCTGTACCAGGGGCAGGTCGAGCAGGCGCTGGCCCGCTTGCGGCAGGTCGACCGCTCGCAGGCGCCCGCCGAGGTCGCGAGGCTGACGGCCGAGGCCCTGATGCAACTGACCGACTCGGACTGGGAAGCGCACCACGAGCTGGCGGCCGAAGTCGACAAGGCCATCGCCGACCCGCTGCTGAGGGAACGCTTTCTGAGGCGACTGGCACTCGCATACCGCGATTCCGGGCAATGGGACGCGGCCTTCGATGCCTGTCTGAAACTGGCCGACTTGCCGGTGGATCCGGAGCTGATGTTGCCCGTGACGGCTAACCTCACGGCCCGCCGCGACCGGTACCTGCAAGGCCTGCTGGCGGACCTGGTGGAACGGGCCCCGCCCGAAGTGCGCCAACGCAACGAGCGGCGGATTGAAGAACGTTTGCGGGCCGAATCATCCGAAGCGGTTCCGCCGACGTTGCTGCAGGCGCTGGACTTTCATCCGGCGGCCGACGCCCTGCGGTTGCGGCTGGCCCGGCAGTGGGCCGAGCAGCCTCAGCGGCGGCTGGCGGCCGAGCTGCTGCTGCGCCGAGTGCTGCAGCGCGGCACCGCGACGGATCAAGCGGCCGCCAGCGCCCAACTGGCCGAGTTGTTACGGGCCGCCGGAAAACCGCTGGAGGCCGCCCGCTTCTACCAGCACTTGGGAGGCTCGCTGGCCGACACCGTCTGCCTGGACGGCCAAACCGGTCGCCAGTTGCTGGCCGCCCTGCCAGCGGATGACCCGGTGCGCGACTGGCTGGACGGCCGCCAACCCTGGCCGCTCGCGGCGCCCGAGAAGCAAGTCGAAACGATCCCGCCGAACAAAGCTACCCAGCACTGGAATTCGACGCCCATCTGGGTCACCGGCGATGGCTCGCCCTGGTCCCCTCGAGTGTACGCGGCCTACGATGCGCAAACTCAGAAGATGTTGGGTTACGACGCCCAGGGAACCCGCCAATGGGAACTGGCCCCGCCGCGGCCCGACATCGTCCAGTTCGGCATCAACACGGCCCAAGGCGCTGGCCACCTGCTGCTGGTCCAACTGGGCACTCGCCTGGTGGCCATCGATCAGTTGAACCCGGGCGAGCAGCCGCTGTGGTCCGCCGACACGCTGCAGGTGGACATGAGCCAGTGGTGGTTGGTGCCGC
>JAGFJK010000405.1 GCA_024102795.1 Pirellulaceae bacterium | reverse complement strand
TGCGCCGCGGCGACGGTTGTTTCAGCGCAACCGGCGCCTGACGGGCGGCGCCAACGGCGGGAGCAGCCGGCCGAGTGTTCCGGCCACCAGTCCGCCGCCGACCGCCCAGGACTTTTGACTCAGACGGATCCCGGCGAACAGGCCGGACAGCGTCTTTGTCCACGTCACCCGCTGATCTGTTAGACTGCACATCACTTTCCAACGAAGCAATTCACCCAGGCCGCTGTGCAATCCGGCGTTCCACCGGGAGCGAATCACCACCATGGCATTGAATCGACGCGACGCACTGAAGATTTCCGGGATGGCCGCGGCCGCCTGGTTCACCTCGCGCGGCCTGGCCGCCGACCCCGTTCCCACCGCCGATTCCGTTCCCAACCCTGACAAGGAGCGAGCCGTGAATAACTCCTGGCGATATTGCTTGAACACCAGCACGATTCGCGGGCAGAACCTGCCGCTGGACGAGGAGTTACGGATCGCGCACGAGGCGGGATACGACGCCGTCGAACCGTGGCTCAACAAGATCCAGGAGTACGTGGACGGCGGTGGTTCGTTGAGCGACCTGAGGAAGCGACTGGCCGACTGGCACATGACGATCGAGAGCGCGATCGGTTTCGCGCCCTGGATTGTGGACGACCCGCAGCGGCGGGCCCAGGGACTCGAACAGGCTCGGCGCGACATGGACCTGGTCGCTCAACTGGGCGGCACGCGGATCGCCGCGCCACCGGCGGGCGTGCCGCGGGGCGAAGTGGTCGATCCGCTGCGGGCCGCCGAACGGTATCGGGCTCTGCTGGAACTGGGCGACCAGATCGGCGTCACGCCGCAGATCGAGATGTGGGGCGGCAATCCATCGATTGGTCGAGTGAGCACGGCGCTGCTGATCGCCATCGAATGCGGGCATCCCAAGGCCTGCTTCCTGGGCGACGTGTTTCATACGTACAAGGGCGGCTGCAACTTCGAGGGACTGCGGCTGCTGGGCCCGCAGGCGCTGCAGGTGTTCCACATGAACGACTACCCGGCCGATCCGCCGAGGGAGACGATTCGCGACGAGCACCGGGTGTATCCGGGCGACGGCATCGCGCCGCTGAACGACATTTTCCGTTCGTTCGACGACGTCGGCGCGCGGCCCGTGCTGTCGCTGGAACTGTTCAATCCGGCCTACTGGAATCAGCCCGCCCCCGATGTCGCTCGGACCGGCCTGGACAAGATGCGGCAAAGCGTCGCGCGGGCTTTCGCTTAGCAAGCATTCGCCTGACGCGTACCGGTCCAAGCGAATGCCTTCACCGCGGCCAGGAAGCAGGCCAACCCCGCAACAGATACTGCGTGAGGAGTTTGCCTGGGACGAAGCCCCGTGAACAGTTACCTGATAACTGACAACTGATAACTGATAACTGATAACTGATAACTGATAACTGATAACTGATAACGGACAACTGACAACTACTCCAGGCGGATCCAGGAGCATTGCGTGATCAAGTGGTTGAGCGATGCGAACGAGATATGGGCATTCGTGGCGTAGCGCGGTGTGGCGTTGGCGGGGAATGTGGCCAGAGTGGCGTCGCCGACCAGGAAGACGTTGAAGTCGCGCGACAGGTTTTCGTATCCGGCCGTGGTTCGGCAGAAGCACATGTCGGTCGCGTAGCCGGTCAGCAGGACGTGGCGCACGCCCAGGTCGAGGAGGAACTTCTTGAGCGGTTCGTAACCTTCGGCGTCGTAGATCACGATGTCGTTCGGATCGACTCGCAGGTCGCTGGTGACGGGGATCGGCAGGTTCCAGAATCCGGCCGGGTTATATTTCGGGCCGGCGTCCAGTCCGGGAAAGTGCTGGAAGTAATCTCTCAGCGGGCGGTCGGAGGAGATCGGAAATGACTCGGGCAGCGGCTGACCGCGGTAGTTGAACGACTGGAGCGCACGTTGAAGTTGCTCGGCGCCGGCTTTCCGCTCGTCGGCCGTGGGGCGGCCGCGCAGGGAGCGGTAGAGTTGCTTGCGGATCGGATCTTCGCTGCCAGGCAGACTGTACATCGTACAGGCCACGCTGCCGCGGAGACGATCCAGCAGGGGTTGAATCACCTCGCGCGTGTGGCGGCCGGCCAGCTTGTTCTTCTCCAGGGTGCAGAAGTCGGCGGCTCCGGCCGGTTCGGGCGTCTGCCAGCCTTGTCCGTCGTCGATACCCCAGGGGTGGACCATGATCACGGCGGTCCGGTCCGCTCGCAGGCGGTTGGGCAGCTCGACGATGCCGCGGGCGTTGTAGCTGAATCGCCAGGCGCGGACTGCGAGGTTCGCGTCCGGGTCGTCAATCAGCCGCGGCGCTTCGAAGCGGTTCCGTTCCCGCACGGGTTCGACAAACTCGGGATGGTCGGCCAGCAGGGGCGGCGGGTTTTCCAGGCGGATCAGGCGGTTCTCGTAGACTCGCTGCGCGGGCGGATCGGCTGGCGCCGCGAGCGGCAACAGCACCGTCAGGGCCAGGAAGGTAGGCAGCGCCAGCAAGGTATTCAGGGCCAAGGGGCCAGGCGGGTTCCGCATCGGGTGTCTCCTGGGAGGGGCGAGTGGTCCACGGAAAATTCGCCGCTGGCCCAATCACAATACCATGTGCCTCCAGGACTTTCCTCTCCCTTACCCTTCCCTTTCCTTTCCTTTCCTTTCCCTTTCCCTTTCCTTTCTTTTCCCTTTCCTTTCTTTTCCCTTTCCTTTCTTTTTCGCCTTTTTCTTTCTTTCGTGTGTTTCGTGTGTTTCGTGGTTCCCTCCGCCTTCCCTGCCTGACCGTTGCCGCGTCAGCCCGGGCCGCCGCACGGCGGATTGCGGAAACTTTTCCGGCGGGCCACTTTGCCAAACCCCGATCGGCTAAATAGGATAGAGGGTTCCGGGCGAAGATTGTTCCCTGGACCGGTCGCGGTTGCGGGCCCGCATCGGGGGGGTCTGGCTAATTCCGCTTTATCTGCAAGGGGTCACCATCGTGGCACGTTTCTCTGTTCTGGTCTTGATCTGCGGCCTGTTGCTGGCTGCTCCGGTTCGGCCGGTTCATGCACAGTTCGACGATCTGGTTCGGCGCATTCCGGACAAGGCCAACACGTTGATATTGATCAACGTCGAGCGGGCGATGACCAGCGAGCTGGCCCGAACGCAGAACTGGCAGCAGAAACTCGATCGCGAGTTCGAGGCCGGGATGACGATCTTGTCGCCGCGGGCGAATCGGTTCGTGATGGCCTCCGAAATGGACTTCGAATATCTCAAACCGTTCTGGGAAATCGCGCTGATGGATCTGAAAAGCGAACCCAGGTTGCCCGAGCTGGCGGCCCAATTGGGCGGGACGATGGACAACATCGCCGGGCAGTCGGTGGTGATGTTGCCGGGCGATTACGCGGCGGTTCAGTTCGGGCGCAGCGTGGCGGCCCTCGTCACTCCGGCCAACCGGCAGACGGTGGGACGCTGGATCAACCGCGTCAACGACAGTTCGATCCCCCCGTTGTCAAGTTATCTGCAGAAGGCGGTCAGCTTTGCCGACACCAGTTCGCCGGTGATCATGGCTCTGGACCTGCAACACCTGGTCTCGGCCGACCACGTCAAGGAGCGGCTGTCGGAATCGCAGTTGATGAAAGGCCGCGAGCAGGAGCTGGACGAATTTGCCAACAAGCTGGCCAGCATCCAGGGTGTGATGCTGGGCATTACGTTTGACAGCCGGCGGTTCGGCAAGATCCGGGTGGACTTTGCCGAGGACATGACGGCGCTGGCGTTGATCGCCAAACCGCTGTTGCTGGAAGTGCTGGCGCACCGCGGCGCGATGATCGACGAATTCGAGGACTGGACGGCTGGCGTGCAGGGGAACACGATCACGCTGGAGGGTTTCCTGGAGGAAAGCGGCATGAGGCGGCTGATGAGTTTGCTGGCGACGCCTCCGGCGCTGCACCCGCCGACCACTCCGACCGCTCCGAACGGCACTGGCACGACGACCAATCCGCCGCCGACCGAGGAAAGTCTGATGGCCCTGGCGACGCAGCAGTATTTCCAGAGCGTGACCAGTTTGCTGAATGATCTGCGCTCGAAGCGTCGTTCGAACGATTTTGTCACCTGGGGTCAGGTGGCGATGTGGTTCGACAGGTACGCCACGAAGATCGAACGCATGCCGATACTGAACGTGGACCCGGTTATGCTGGACTGGGGCTCCTGGGTGGCCGGTCAACTGCGGGATTCCGAGTCGGCGATGACGGGCATTGGGGCTCAAAGCGCCATGCGCCAGACGCAGTTGGGCAACTCCACGTCCAACTTCACTTCCGGAGCCGTGGTGGGAGCCACGCGGTGGGGCGCCGCGGGTTACTGGGGAACGACCAACATGGAAACGCGGACGGATCTGAAGCTGAAGAGCCAGGCCCGCGCCAACATCCGTACCCAGGAACGCATTCGCGGCAACTCGTCCGCCAACCTGATCATGCAGGGAATCCAGAATTCGATGCTGGACATTCGCCGGCAGATGACCGAAAAGTACATGATCGAATTCTAGGCGGCTCCGCTGGGGGGGCATCTCCGAGGCGGACCGCGAGGGAATAACGGAAGTTGGGCCTGTTCGGCGGAGTCCGACCCAGCGCGCCGCGGTCCCGTCATGAGTCACACGTCGCTCAGCCTGGTCGCCAGTGGTCCCGTCTGGCCTTGCCGCCGGCACCCACCATCCTCGGCAACGGTTGGATGGTGTTGTCGCCAGTGAACCGCCCTCACGGACTCGACTTCTGCCTGTGACTCGTCGGACGAGGCGCACCGGGAGGACTTATGCGGGAAATCCCGAAAAAAGATTCGGGACATGCGCACCGGTCGCCATGCCTTCGGGCACTAGCAGGGAGAGGCGAGAATTGGCCGCGTTTCGACCCACAGGCGACGACTTGAACAGCTACCGCAATTACTTGCGTTTCCTGGCCCGTGCGCATCTGGCCGACGACGTAAGGCCGCGCGTCGATCCGTCCGACATCGTGCAGGAGGCGCTGCTGGAAGCGCACCGCTCGCTGGCGGATTTTCGCGGCGATTCGGAGGCCGGACTCGTCGCCTGGCTGCGGAAGATCCTGGCGCGGAGGATGGTGCACGCCCATCGCGATCACACTCGGCAGCGGCGGGATGTACGCCGCGAGCGATCGTTGGAGGCGAGCTTGCAGGCGTCGTCGGTGCGGCTGGAGCGGTTCCTGGTCAGCGAGACGCCTTCGCCCAGCGAGCATGCCTTGGCGAACGAGCGCGTCCGGCGGTTGGCCGAAGCCATGGAATCGCTCACTGGCGATCAGCGCGCGGCGATTATCGACCATTACTTTCACGGCCGCACCTTGGCGCAGGTCGCCGAGGCGATGAATCGCAGCGAGGCCGCAATCGGCGGGCTGCTGCACCGCGGCATGCAGGCGCTGAAGCGCAGCCTGCCTAGCAGCGACGGAGACAACGGTCCATAAGGCGCAAGTGATATGGCGAATGACCAGGACGAACGGTTGGGAACGATTATCGCCGAGTATCTGCAGGCGGCGGAGCGGGGAGAGGCCGTCCCCGGGGAGGCAATCGTGGCGGCGCATCCGGAGTTGGCCGACGACCTGCGTTCGTTTTTCGCCAACCACGAGCAGATGCGGAAGCTCGGCGCGGCGGAGATGGAGCCCACGCTGGCGCCGCGGCAACCTGAGCTGACCAGTCCGGCGGCCATGGATCCCACGGTTGGCGGCGGGAACGGACGTGCGTCAGCAACTGGCGTGGGCGACCACATCCGCTACTTCGGCGATTATGAATTGCTGGCGGAGATCGCCCGCGGTGGCATGGGTGTGGTCTACAAGGCGAGGCAGGTGAATCTGAATCGCGTGGTCGCGCTCAAAATGATCCTGAACGGACAACTCACGAGCGAAGCGGATGTAAAGAGGTTCCATGCCGAGGCGGAGGCCGCGGCGAAGCTCGATCACCCCCACATCGTGCCGATTTTCGAGGTTGGCGAGCACAACGGACGGCATTACTTTTCGATGGGCTACGTCGAAGGACGGTCGCTGGCCGACCTCATCGCCCCAGGACCGCTTCCGCCGAAAGAGGCGGCCGCACTGGTCAAGACACTTGCCGAGGCGATCCAGTACGCGCACGGCGAAGGGGTGATCCACCGCGATCTGAAGCCGGCCAATGTGCTGCTGGAGGAGAAGTTTCAGGGCGGATCGACGACGGGTGAGGCGACCGCCTCGTCCCGCACGAAACAGGGCGCCGCCTTGTTTCCCCGGATCACCGACTTCGGCCTGGCCAAGCGGCTGGACGACGACTCCGGGCTGACCGCCACTGGCCAGATCCTGGGCACGCCCGCCTACATGCCGCCCGAGCAAGCCAAGGGCAAGCTCGCTGAGGTGACGGAAACGGCCGACGTTTACTCGCTGGGCGCGATCCTCTACTACCTGCTGGTCGGACGGCCGCCGTTCCAGGCGGCGAACGTGATCGAAACCATCCAGCAGGTGCTGGCCGACGAGCCGGCGCCGCCACGGACGATCAATGCCGCGATCCCTCTCGACCTGGAAACCATCTGCCTGAAGTGCCTGGAGAAGGACCGCTCGAAGCGCTATCCCAGCGCGCAGCAACTGGCCGATGAACTTGGCCGCCTCGGGCGTGGCGAGCCGATTCTGGCCCGCCCCGTCAGCCGCCTCGAACACACTTGGCGCTGGTGCCGGCGAAATCCCGTCCACGCGGGCCTTGGGGCCATGTGTCTGCTGTTGCTGCTGGTCCTGGGGATCGGTGGACCGATCCTCGCGGTGCAGCAGGGGGAGGTCGCTCAAAACGAAGCCCGGCTGAGAAGGCAGACCGACGACGCGTTGCAGGAGGCTCAGGAGGAACGCGACGAAGCACAGCGGCAGCGAACCATCGCCAACCAGGAGCAGCAACTGGCGCAACGACAGCGTGAACAGACCGCCGACGCCCTGCGGGAGGTCCAGAAGGAGCGCGACGAGGCGCAGCGGCAGCGAGCGATCGCCGAACGGGAAAGGCAACTGGCGCAGCGGCGCCTGGCCGAGGGACAACTCACGCTCGGCAAGTCGGCGCTGCAGAACAACCGCACCGCCGAAGCGCTGAACTGGTATCTGCACGCCTATCTGAATGCCCCGCCGGGCGACCCCATGCAAGTTGGTGCCCGCAATGTCATTGGAGCGTACTTCGAGGAAATCCCGCAGACCGTGGTGCATCCGGCGACCGTGCACGAGGTGGCGGTAAGTCCCGATGGAAAGACGCTGTGGGCGGCCTATCTGATGTCGCGCTCGCAACTGTGGGACCTGGCGGCGGACAAACCGATAGGCAAGCCGTTGCCGCATAGTGGCGATGTGGTTTCCGGCTCGTTCAGCCCCGACGGAGCCAGCTTGCTCACCAGCGACTGGAGCGGAGCGAACGTCTGGAACGCCGCGACCGGCGAGCCGCTGTACCCGACGATCGCTCATGCCAATCGCGAAGACACGATGATCGCGCCGGAGTACAGTCCCGACGGCCTGACGATTGCCACGCGGGACACGCTGGAAAGCGTGCGCCTGTGGGACGCCAGGACCGGCCAGCCTCGATGCCCCACGTTGCCGCATCAGGGAGAGGTCTGGCGGATTCGCTTCAGTCCCGACAGCAAGTGGGTCGCCGCGCAGGCGGGCGACGAAGTTCGTATCTGGGATGCGATGACCGGCGCGGCGGTGGGCAATCCGTGGCCTGGGGTTTCTGACTTCGCGTTTCATCCCGGCGCTCAAACGATGGCGATCTGCGGCAAGGACGGCAAGGTGTCGCTGCGGGGCGTCCGTGACGCATCGACCGTCGTCGAGTTGGCGCACGAAGAACCGATCGCCAGACTTCAGTTCGACGCCGCCGGCACGAACCTGCTGGGATACTATGTCAGTTATCAGCCGTCGCCGGGCCAGACGGCAGTCGTCTGGCGAAACGTGACCCGCGACGAGCGATCCAAGCTCGTGCTCCGGGAGGGCCAGGGATTGGGGGCCGCGGCGCTGAGTCCCAACGGCGATCTCGTGGCGTTGTTGGAGCAGGGTCGCGTGCGCGTCGTGCAGACGCGCGATGGCAGATTCCTTTGGTCGCGCAGCGGTTCGAGCTCGTCACCGTTTGAAAACGCCCGCTCGTTCGAAGACGTCGAGTTCAGTTCCGACAGCCGGAGCCTGCTGGTCCGGGGCAAGTCGGTCGCTCACGTCTTTCGCGCCACCTGGGACTCGTTGATTGCCCGCGAGGAGAACCTGCGTTGCTCCGGGTTTTCTCCCGACGGAAAACGAGTTGTTTTCGGCGGCGAGTTTGGCTGGGCCCGGCTGCGATCGTTGGAAGAGGTTACGGTTCAGCCCGTGGCGACGCTGGAAGATCTCAAGAAGATGCGCGGTATCCAGCAAACAACGTTCGCTTCCGATGGGCGGATGGTTGTGACGGCGGGTCGCGCCCCGCTAGTTCAGTTCTGGGACACGGCCACCTGGCTGCCGCAAGGCGCGCCGATCGAGCTGGAGTACCCGGTCGTGTACCTGGCGCTCAGCCCCGACGACAAGCGAGTTGCCCTGATGCTCAGCCTGCCCAAACCGCCCATGGCGGCGCTCTTCGCCCCAACGCCGAGCCGGTTTGAGCTGTGGGACGTGGCGACTCGCACACGCATCGGCGAGCCGATCGACTTTCCCTCCGGTGCCGGCCGGATCGCTTTCGACGAGACAGGCAAGACGATCGCCATTAACACGGCGCTCTACGACGCGGAAACGCTGCAGCCCAGACGCGTCGAGCCGGATCCGGACGTCGGAACTCAGGCGGTCGTCAAGCTGCTGTCGTGGAACAGCTCGCTGGTTCCCAAACTCTGGGACGATGCGGCCAATGCGCCCACGCGAGTTCGGCTGCCCGCCCAGGACCTCATGTCTCCGAGGATCACCCGCGCTGGCCGCCTGCTGGGGCAGAACAAGCAGGGCGAGGTTCGGCTGTGGGACGGCTCGACGGGCGAAGCCTTGGGACCTCTCTTTCAGATCGACGGCGCGCCGGTCTTTGCCAGCGACAGCGGGCGCTACATCGTCGGCGGCAAGCACGACGCAGTCCAGATCTGGGACACGTATACGGGAAAACGATGCGGCGAGCAAATGCCGGACAGCCGCACCTACATGGCGGCGGCCTTCAACCCCACGGAAAGCATGCTGGCTACCTACAAGGATTTTCGCACGCGGCTCTGGGACTGCGCCACCGGGTTGCTGCTCGGTCCCGTCATGCGGAACAGGTCCACCGGTCAGAACGATCTCGATTTCAGCCCGGACGGGCGCTGGCTGCTCAGCACCGACGGCACCGTGCACGTCTTCCCGGTTCCCCTGCCGGCAATCGACGACCCGCAGCGGCTGCGTCTGCTGGTGGAAATTCGCGCCGGCCTGCGTATCGACGAGAATGGCACGCTGCAGACACTCACGCACCAGCAATGGATGGACCGCAAGGCCCAGTGGGACGAACTTTCCGATCCCGCGCGCCATGGCGAGCGGGGAGCGTCAGCCCCCTGATTCTTCCCCCGCCCCGCACGTCACCGCGCATACTGCGGGTGATACCCCCGGACCTTCAACGGAATGCGGTACAGGCCCAGGTCGACGGTGATGTACAGCACGTGACTCTGGTCGCCCAGGCCAAACTCGACGTTGCTGGGCAGGCCCACCAGCGGCTGCTCCTCGGTGGGCTGCTGATCGGCCGGTCCGGTGGGAATCATCGCCACTTCGTGGCCTTCGGGATCGAGGACCAGGACGCCCGGCCGGCGAGCGCTGCGGACGGTCAGGTACAGGTGCCCGGCCTGGTCGACGCACATCCCGTCGCAGCCGGCTTCATCCCGGAAGTCGTGCAGCGTGCGGCGCGATCCGGTCACCAGTCCGTCGCTGTCCAGGCTGAAGGCGTAGATCTTCATCGGGCCGGGAGTGGGCTTGGGTTTTGAGGCGTCGATCTGGTCGGTCCCATTGTCGTGTTCGGCCACGTACAGCGTCTTGCCGTCCGGACTCAGCGCGATCCCATTGGGCTTGGAAACCTCGCGGGTCACTTCGACCACCGTGCCGTCGCGATCCACTCGGTACACGGCCCGGTGTTCCAGTTCGCGCGTCTCGTGTCCCAGGTACCGGGGATCGGTGAAGTAAATACGCCCCTGCCGGTCCAGGCACAGGTCGTTGGGCGCATTGAATTTCTGGCCCTGGTAGCGGTCCGCCAGGACTTCGCGCTCTCCCGTTTTCACGTTCCAGCGGGAAACGCAGCGGCCGCCGTAGTCGGCCCCCTCGCAGGCCAGCAGGTTGCCCGCCGAGTCAAAGATCAAGCCGTTCGACTTGCGGCTGTCGGCGGCGAACACCGTGGTCTGGCCGCTGGCCGGGTCGAACCGCAAGATCATTCCCAGGTCGCGGCCCAGCGGAATGTCTGAGAAGTAAATGCTGCCGTCGGGCGCCACCGCGGGGCCTTCGGTCAGTCCGCCCTGAATCGGGGCCGTGCGAGTGAACAGTTTCTCCAGCCGGGTGGCGGGGTCCACAATCCGCTCGCCGCTTGGCGGCGGAATCTCGGCCGCTGGCAGGTTGACTCCCAGCAAGCAC
The DNA here is from genome assembly GCA_024102795.1 of Pirellulaceae bacterium. Taxonomy (GTDB): domain Bacteria; phylum Planctomycetota; class Planctomycetia; order Pirellulales; family Pirellulaceae; genus JAGFJK01. The sequence continues at coordinate 3,753 of JAGFJK010000405.1, read as the reverse complement.
AGCGTGGCCACGATCATACCAACGCGCATGGCAAGTTCCCTTTCCAGGTCGACAATTCAACTCAGGCAAGCAGTTTCGCAACAACTTCGCCGGCGACGTCCGTCAAGCGGAAATCGCGGCCTTGAAAACGATACGTCAGCCGCAGGTGATCGAGGCCCAGCAGGTGCAGCAGCGTGGCGTGCAGGTCGTGCACGTGGACGCGATCCTCGACGGCGTAGTATCCCAGTTCGTCCGTCTCGCCCAGCGCCAGGCCGGGGCGGATGCCGCCGCCGGCGAGCCACATGGCGAAGGCCTCGATGTGGTGATCGCGGCCGAGGAAGTTTCGCGGTTCGCCCTGCGGCGTGCGGCCGAACTCGCCGCCCCAGACGACGATGGTGTCGTCGAGCAGGCCGAGCCGCTTCAGGTCCTGCACGAGCGCGGCGCTGGCCTGGTCCGTTTCGCGGCAGATCTGGTCCAGCGACTCGCCCAGTTCCGTGCCCTGGTTGCCGTGATGGTCCCAGTCGGTGTGATACAACTGAACGAAGCGCACGCCGCGTTCGACCAGCCGCCGGGCCAGCAGGCAGTTGTTGGCGAACGACGGCTGCCCCGGCACGGCGCCGTACAGGTCGAGCGTCTCTTGCGTTTCGCCCGACAGATCCATCAGCTCCGGGGCGCTGGTCTGCATGCGGTAGGCCATCTCGTACGATGCGATTCGTGTGGCGATCTCCGGATCGCCCGTATCGGCCAGCCGCTGCCGGTTCAGGTCGTTGACCGCTCGCAAAAAGTCGCTCTGCCGCTGCGAGCTCACCCCGGCCGGACTCTCCAGGTTCAGGATTGGCGGGCCCTGGCCGCGCAGCGGCACGCCCTGGTAGGTCGTCGGCAGGAAGCCGCTGCCCCAGTTGGCGGAACCGCCGCGAGGACCCCGCGGCCCCGACTGCAGCACAACAAAGCCCGGCAGGTCGTCGGCCTGGCTGCCGATGCCGTAGGTCAGCCACGAGCCCAGGCTGGGCCGGCCGAAGCGCGGCGAGCCGGTATTCATGAAGAACTTGGCCGGCCCGTGATTGAACACGTCGGTGGCCACGGTGCGGATCACGGCAATATCGTCGGCAACCTGGGCCAGGTGCGGCAGGCATTCCGAGATCGTCTGCCCCGACTGGCCGTGCCGGGCGAAGCGGCGATTGGTCCCCAGCAGCTTGGCGTCTGGCTTGAGAAACGCGAATCGCTTCTTCTCGACATACGATGTGGGGATGGTCTCGCCGCTGAGCTGTTGAAGTTTGGGCTTGGGATCGAACAGCTCCAGTTGGCTGGGTCCGCCGGCCATGAACAGGAAGATCACCTGCCTGGCTCGCGGCGGGAAATGCGGCGGGCGCGGCGCCAGCGGCTGCTCGCCCGCTTGCCGTTCGGCACCCGCGGCCCGCGATTCACTCCAGCCGTCGCCGCTCAGCAGCGAGCCGAGCGCCATCGCTCCCAGGCCGATCCGGCAGTCCTGGAAGAAGTGCCGCCGCGTCCGCGCCAACAGGTGTTGCTGGTCCGAGTGCATGGCGCTCCGCTACTCCCGTGTAATAAACTCGTCCAGATTCATCAGCACGCGGGCCGTCGCGACCCAGGCGGCCAGTTCGACCGGATCGACCGCCTGGAACGAACCGGTCGTTGGGGCCAGGTCTTGCCCGGCCAGCTCGGCGGCCGCCGCATGGTCCGCGCCGAAGGCCGCTCGCTGCGAGCCGACGAACTGCAGCAACCGAGCGACCTCGGCCGCGGACGGGCTGCGCGCCAGGCAGCAGCGAAACGCCCACTGCAGCCGCTGCTCGTCCGTGCCGGCTTGTTCGGCCAGCAGCCGCTGGGCCAGCGCCCGAGCACATTCCACAAACGCCAGGTCGTTGGCCAGGGTCAACGATTGCAGCGGCGTGTTCGAACGCACTCGCCGGGTACACGTCACGTTCGAATTGGGAAAGTCAAAGACCATCAACGCCGGATAGGGCGCCGAACGCCAGAAGTGCGTATACATGCCACGGCGATAGCGATCCGCCGCCGTGTCGGTGTCCCAGGGCTTGGGATCCTGAGTGAACTGGTAGACGCCGGCCGGTTGTGGCGGATGCACTCCCGGTCCGCCCACGGTGCGGGTCAGCAAGCCGCTGGAGCCCAGCGCCAGGTCGCGGATCACTTCGGCTTCCAGACGCAGACGATTCTGCCGGGCCAGCAGCAGATTGCGCGGATCCACGTCGCGCAGTTCGGGTCGAGCCAGCGAGGCCTGGCGGTACGTCGCGCTGGTGACGATCAGCCGGTGCAGTGCCTTGACGCTCCAGTTACGCGCCAGCAGCTCGGTCGCCAGCCAGTCCAGCAGTTCGGGGTGCGTGGGCGGCGTGCCCTGCAAGCCAAAGTCGTTCTCGGTTTCGACCAGCCCCTGGCCGAAGAAGTTCTGCCAGTGACGGTTGACGATCACGCGCGGCGTGAGCGGGTTGGCCGGATCGACCAGCCAGCGGGCCAGTTCGAGCCGTCCGGGACTTGGATCCGACTCCTCCACGGAGGACGGGTCTGAGATTCGCCTGTCCTTCGTCGCTTCTCGCCCGTCGCCTTCCCCTACCGAACCCAGCGGGTGCAGGACGGCCGGCACCGCCGGCTGCACTTCGACGCCCGGATCCAGAAAATCACCTCGCCGATGCACGAACGTCCGCCGCGGCTGGCCCGCCGCGGCCAGCACCAGAGTGGAAGGGATCTGCGGTTCGCGCGACCGCAGCTCCGCGATCCGTTCGAGCTGCGGAAAGGCAGCTCGGCCGGCGGCGCTCTGCTTGAACTGTTCGGCCACCAGAAGCTGCTGCGCTTCATCCCGCTGCTGCGGCGCCAGGTCGAGCGCCGCCTGCACGGGACCCGGCAAGCGCGCCCGTTGCTCGACCGTGATCGTGCCTTCCCACGCCAGCCGCTGCTGATCGAATTCCGACTGCCGCTCGGCCAGCTCGGCTTCCAACCCGGCGATCTGGCGGCGAATCTCGGCCCGCTGCTCCAACCATCCTTGCTCGATGTGCCAGGGGTCGGGGGCGTCGATCGTCGGCTCGTCGCACTGGTTGAGAAACGCGAACAACTGGTAGTATTCGCGCTGCGAGATGGGATCGTACTTGTGCGGGTGGCAGCGAGCGCAGCCCAGCGTCAAGCCCAGGTAGACGCTGCCGGTGGTTTCCAGACGATCGGCCACCGCCTCGATGCGGAACTGCTCCGGATCGGTGCCACCTTCCTCGTTGATCAGCGTGTTGCGGTGAAAGCCGGTGGCGATCCGCTGCTCGAGCGTGGCCTGGGGCAGCAAGTCGCCGGCGAACTGTTCGATCGTGAACTGGTCGAACGGCAGATCGCGGTTCACGGCCTGAATCACCCAGTCCCGGTACTTCCAGATCTGGCGGCCGAAGTCGCGGGTGTAACCGTTCGAATCCGCGTAGCGGGCCAGGTCCAGCCAGTGCCGGCCCCAACGCTCGCCGTAGGCCGGCGAAGCGAGCAGGCGGTCGACCAGCCGCTGGTAGGCGTCCGGCCGCTCATCGGTCAGGAAGGCCCGCACTTCCTCGGGCGCCGGCGGCAGCCCCAGCAAGTCGAGATGCACGCGGCGCAGCAGGGTCGCTCGATCCGCCGCGGGCGACGGCGCGATTGCCTGCAGTTCCAGGCGGGCCAGAATGAACCGATCGATCGGGTTGACGGGCCACTCGCGGTCGCGGACTTCGGGCAGCGGCGGGCGCCGCGGCCGCTGGAACGACCAATGCGACGCGCGGGGGTCGCGCTGCGAGGCCACATCGG
>JAGFJK010000361.1 GCA_024102795.1 Pirellulaceae bacterium | reverse complement strand
CGGAAAGAAGCAGCTTGCAGTTGAGGTGTAGCGTGCCGTATACGTAGCATGGGCTTCCAGCCCGTGATTCTGGGACGATTCGTCCCCAAAATGTAGCGACTCGCCGTCAACCTCTGCTTCAATACAGCGTGATCACCTGGGGGGCGAAGCACAGCACGGGGATCAGCAGCGAGAGGCAGCCGAGCGTGGTGCGGAACCAGCCCAGCGGCACGTTGTCGTCGCGGGTGGGCGGGTGATCGACGCCGATCAGCAGGACCAGCACGATCATGACCCACCACCGCATGTCGCCGACCACCACCAGGTAGGCGATCGACAGCCCGAAGAAGCCTCGCGCGATCCACCGGGCCCGGTGGCGGAACAGCGTGTACAGCACGTGGCCGCCGTCCAGTTGGCTGACCGGCAGCATGTTGAGGCCGGTAATCAGCAGGCCGACCCAACCGGCCATGAAGTACGGGTTGAGCTGTCCCTGCGAGATCGGTTCGCCCCAGACGTACGCGCCGGACGAGCTGGCGGCGAGCATGGCCTGGAGGAGCAGCGGCGGGTGGACGGCGAAAGGTCCGTGTTCGGGACCTTGAAACGTCATTTGCTGGATGCCGATCAGGCACACCGGGATGGCGACCGCCAGGCCGGCCAGGGGTCCGGCCAGGCCGATGTCGAAAATCTCGCGGCGGTTGGCCTGCATGCCGTCCATGCGGATCACGGCCCCCAGCGTGCCCAGCGGCGAAATGGGCAGCGGCAGGAAATAGGGATAACTGGCCTGAATCCGGTAGCGGACCGTGGCCAGGAAGTGCCCCATCTCGTGCGTGAGGAGGATGGCCAGCACGCAGCCCATGTAGATCAGGCCGTCTTGCCAGTTGGCCACGATCGCTCGGCGCAGGGGCATCAACGACTGTTCGGCCAGCCAGCGTTCCAGAAAATGCGGCGGGAACCAGGACATGGCGCCGGCCAGAAACGTGCTGACGCAGGTGGCCAGGAACAGGGCGACCGGCAGGGCGACCCAGCGGCGGGTGGAGCGGTAGCGCGGAGCGAATTCCGGATCGGTGGGCCGGGAGCGTTCGTCCAGATCGGCGACTTCGGCCAGGATGGGGGGCGGCGGGAACGCCTCGGGCGTCGGCGGAGTGCTGTCGGGCATCCTGTCAGAATACCACAGGTCCGCGGCCGGGAACCATGCCGGACGGCGGGCGGCGGTTTCGAGTTGCCGCATGGTGGCGGCGGTCTCACGTCGCCGCGAGGTGGTGGTGGTTTCTCGCGCCGCGGGATTTCGGACGGCCAGCGATGCTGTTATCCTGCCGGTACGCGCACGACAGCGTGCCTTCTTCCGCCCGTGCAGCCCCCGCCCCACGGAGTTTGAATGACCCAGGACAGGAAAGCCCCGTCTGGCCACCAGCTCTCGACCTGGATGACAAGACACTTTCGGCGGGGCGCGGTGCCGGCGGTCTGGCTGACCATTTTCCTGGCGGCGTGTATCGGCATTCTGGCCGCGCTTGGGGCCGTCCTGTTTTCGTTTCTGATCGAGTTCTTCACGTCGGTGACCTTGCGGCCAGCCTTGGCGCTGACGACCCGCGGCCCGTGGGGGTGGCTGGCCGTGGCCTTGGTACCGGCCCTGGGCCTGTTGATCGTGGCCTGGTTCACTCGCCGTTTCGCTCCGGAGGCGGAAGGCCATGGGGTGCCGGAGGTGATTGCGGCGGTGGCCCGCAAGGACGGAATCATCCGCCCCCGTGTGGCGGTGGTGAAGATCCTGGCCAGCGGCTTCTGCATCGGGACCGGGGGATCGGTGGGCCGCGAAGGGCCGATCGTGCAGATCGGTTCGTCGCTGGGCAGCCTGGCCGGCCAACTGTTCAAGCTCTCGCCTCCCAACGTCAAGGTGCTGGTCGCGGCGGGTGCCGCCGCGGGGATCAGCGCCACGTTCAACGCGCCGCTGGCGGGCGTGGTGTTCGCCAGCGAAATCATCCTGGGCAGTTTCGCCGTGGAGAGTCTGACGCCGATCGTGGTGGCCAGTGTGCTGGCCGACGTCGTGCAGACGCACATTGGCGAACACGGATTGGACGCCGCGTTTCCGCATATCTACTACGCTTATGCCGGTTCGCTGGAGCAGTTGCCGTCGTACGTCCTGCTGGGAGTGGTCTGCGGGCTGGCGGCGGTCGGCTTCACGAAACTGCTGTATTTCTCGGAAGACCGGGCCCGGCGGTGGTTGCCGCGGTGGTGGCTTCGGGCCCTGGTCTTGGGCGTATGCGTCGGCGCGCTGGCAGTGGCCTTTCAGCGGCCGCCGCCCAACTTGTCGCCCGGAGCGGTTCGGGAGGCCGGCGAGACGGGCCGGGATCTGCCGCCCTTGCTGGGTGTGGGGTACGGGGCCGTGAATCACGCCTTGCACCTGGTGGTGCGCGAGCCGGGCCTTATGGGTACGTCATCGAGTCCCGAATCGCCGGCAAGTCCCGGATCGCCGTCAGGGACGGGATCGCCAGAAGGCCGGGAGGCGGCCGCCGGTTCCCGCGGACGGTCCGATTCGATGGTCCGCCTGGCTCCTGGCGATCTGCTGGCCGAGTTCTGGTGGCTGTTGCCCCTGGCGCTGCTCAAGCCGCTGGCGACCAGCCTGAGCCTGGCGGGGGGCGGTTCCGGCGGCATATTCGCGCCGTCGTTGTTCATCGGAGCGATGACGGGGGGCGCGTTCGGCGTGGCCTGCAACCTGGTGCTGCCGGAGTGGAGTGGCAATCCGGGACTGTACGCCATCGTGGGCATGGGGGCCGTGGTCGCGGGCACCACGCACGGCGTGCTCAGCGCGACCCTGATCGTCTATGAAATGACCAACGATTACCAGATCATCCTGCCGATCATGGTGGCGGCCGGGTTGTCCAGCGTGATCGCCCAGTTCGTCGACCCGGAGAGTATTTACTACAAGAAGCTCAGCCGCCGCGGCGAATCGATCGCTCGCGGGCACGACATGCATCGGCTGGAGCATATCATGGTCCGGGACGTGATGATTCGCGAGTTTCCCACGGTGCGGCAGACGGACAACGCCAGCGAGATCATCCGCGTGGCGCGGGCGAACACGCACATTGAAAGTCTGCCGGTGATGGACCAGCGGGGGAAGTTGCTGGGGATCATCCGCCCGGAGGATCTGCACCGCGTGCTGGACACGGACATCGAACCCCATCTGCTGCAGGCGGACGATATCGCCCTGATGTCGCCGATTTCGGTGTCGCCCGACGCCAACCTGCTGGAGGCCTTGCGGGACTTCGGCACGCGGGACGTCGAGACCCTGCCGGTGGTCGAGGGGCGGGGCGCGTCGGCGCGGCTGGTCGGCCTGCTGGTGCGGGCGGACGTGATCCGGCGGTACCGGCTGGAACTGCTGCGCCACCGGAGCTGACCATAGTCGCCTTTCGCTCCGCGAAAGTAGCGGGATTGTCGCCTTTCGCTCCGCGAAAGTAGCGGGATTGTCGCCTTTCGCTCCGCGAAAGTAGCGGGAAGCGGAGAGACACTTGGCGGTGGAAAGCCGTGCGCGGCGCTCGCTACTTTCGCGGAGCGAAAGGCGACAATGGCGGAGCGAAAGTGGCGGAGCACCGGCGGGAACGGCCGCTAGCCTCCTTCGCCGCCCTTGTTCAGCGTGATCGAGTAGATCAAGATCACGGCGCCGCCGGTCAGGAGGCTCCAGGGAGCCCATTCGGGAGGCGTGAACTCGCTGGGCTTTTCCGGCGGCGGAAACTGGTACCAGGCCAGCTCGCTGGCCCGGGCCGGCTGACTGAACATCGCCTTGTCGACCACCAGGCACTCCGCTCCCAGGACGCAGCAGGTGATGCCGACTGCCAGAAATACGGCTCGCCACATGTTCGCTTCCCTCCCTGCCTGCCGCCCCGCGAGCCGGATCGAAGCTGCCTGTCGTTCGGGCCCGCCGGCGGATGGAATCTGGACACTGGCAAGTATCGGCGCGGGGCCCGGAGAGGCTGCAACGGGCGCGGACCGGCCGGCCGGAATTGTCGCGGCCCGCGGCCGATTCTGCCCCGCTTGACGATCGCTCCGGACGCGCCGGCCGGGCCTTGCTTGCCGCGCGTTCCAGGCAGCGGGTATGATCACGGGGATTGCAGCGAATGAGTGGATCGGGCGATCGCCGGGTGCGGCGGTGTGTCGCTCGGCTGGGGCTGGCGGGAGCGTGTCGATGCGGGTGGCCGAGCGGATGCGGGCAGGTCTGTGGGCGGTCGCGTTGGCGCTGGGGATGCCCCTCGCCGCCCACGCTCAGCTTCCCGCGTCGCCTCAGGAGTTCCTCCGCCGGCAGTTCGACTTGATCCCCGTCGCCCACGATAAGGTCTGGATGTTGGCCGCCGAGTTGCGGATCCGGGCCTTGATCAAGGCGATGCCCGATCTGGAAACTCGGATCCTGGCCGGGCAGCGCGTGCTGGAGGAGCGTGTCGAAACGAATCAGCGACTCTGGCCCGCCGTGCAATCGCAGTTGGCGGCCACGCAGAGGGCCTTGAGCGGCTTGGGAAGTGACGCTCCGCAGCGACTTCAGCTCGAAGCGCAATTCGAGGCCCTGCGGCGGCAGGCTGTCGAACCCGTGCAGCTTGGTGGCGTGCCCGATGTGCAAGGGCGGCTGATCCAGCTTACCAATGACCGCAACGTGCTGGCGATCCACTGGCTGGCGGTGGTCAGCGGCAACCGGTCGCTGGCTGGCCGTTACCGGGAACTGGCCGCCGATCCGCAAGTCCAGGCGGCCCTGGCGAAACTCGGCGACGAGCATCGCCTGGGAGGCGAGAAGGACTATGGCAAGCTGGTCGCCCGCTACGAACGGGTCGTGCTGACCGACTGGTTGCCGCTGTACTGGCAGAGCGAACGGTTGCGGTTCTGCGCGCTGGCCAACGACGTCACGCCGCTGACCTTCAGTTGGCGCGAGGACGGGGGACCCACGCTGCTGACGGCCAGCATGGTCGAGCGGATGGCGCTGACGATTCCCGACGACGCTCCGTGGGTGCCGCAGCAGGTGGGCACGCGGAAACTGGTCACCCGCCGCGTGGTCATTCCCCGGCTGCGGCTCGGCAGGCACGAGTTGCCCGACCTGGAAGCCTATGTGCTGCCGCCGGAGGGCGAGGACCTGGGAGGGATGCTGGGCCAGTTGGCATGCGGCCGCTTGAAAGCTCACCTGGAACCCGAACGGCTGCGGATCCGCTGGGTGCGGGCCGACTGAGCCGGTTGCCGCCGGCTGGAGGCGGGAGTATACTGCGGTGCTATTTGCGCCACGATTCCAAGGAGCTTTCGGCGTTGAGTCCGAAACCCAGAGTTTTGCTGGTGGGCGGCTGTAACGGAGATGCGGCGGAGCTCACGGAAAGCTTGCGGCGGTCGTTCGAGATCGTCACGGTGGACGACCCGTTGACCGCCATGGAACGGCTGGCCAAGGACAGCGGGCTGGCCGGGCTGTTCGTCGCCCGCGGCCCGCATGACGACGCGATGCGCGTCGAGCGGTTGCTGGAGAACGAACGGATCCTGGAGGGCATGCCCGACGGAGTGGCCTTGCTGGATGCCGAGAATACCATTGTCTGGGCCAACCAGGCCTTCCGCAACTGGTGCGTCTCCCCCGAAGTGACCGGCCGGAACTTCTATGCCACGCTCGGCAATCCCGAGATTCTGGGCCCCGACTTCTGTCCCTTCCACACGTCGCTGGCCACGCGCCAGGCGAGCAGTTCGACGTTGCGGGTGGACGAGAACCGCTATTTCCATATCCACGCCGCCCCGGTGTGTGAACGGGACAAGCAGCCGCAGCACCTGATCATCACGGTCCGCGACGTGACGGCCGAGAAGCTGCAGCAGCAGAAGATGGCGGCGATCCACAAGGCGGGCATCGAACTGGCCGATCTGTCGCCCGAAGAGATCTTCAACATGGAGATCGAGGACCGGATCGAACTGCTCAAGTCGAACATCCTGCACTACACGCAGGACCTGCTGAAGTTCGACGTGATCGAGATCCGGTTGCTCGACTCCGAATCGGGCCAGTTGGAACCGCTGCTTTCGGTGGGCATCGACAGCGAGGCGGCTAACCGCAACCTGTACGCTCGAACCCAGGACAACGGCGTCACCGGCTTCGTGGCCGCGACCGGCAAGAGCTACCTGTGCGAGGACACGACGGAAGACCCGCTGTACATCCAGGGGCTGGCCGGCGCCAAGAGTTCGTTGACCGTGCCGCTGGTCTGGCACGACCAGGTCATCGGCACGTTCAACGTGGAGAGCCCCGAACCGCGGGCGTTTACCGAAAGCGACCTGCAGTTCCTGGAGATCTTCTCGCGCGACGTCGCCGTGTCGCTCAATACGCTCGAACTGCTGGTTGCCCAGAAAGCCAACACGGCCAAGGAAAGCGTCGAGGCGATCCACAGCGCGGTCGCCTTGCCGGTCGACGAGATCCTGAACGACGCGGTGAACGTGATGGAGCGTTACATCGGGCACGAGCCGGAGGTGGTCGAACGGCTGCAGCGGATTCTGCGCAACGCCCGCGACATCCGCAAGGTGATCCAGAAAGTCGGCCAGCGGATGGCGCCGGTTCGGGCCGTGCCGCAAGGCAGCCAGGTGGAGGAACGGCCGAAGCTGCGCAACTGCCGGTTGCTGGTCGTCGACGCGGACGAAACGGTCCGCGGTCACGCTCACGATCTGCTGGAACGCTACCACTGCATCGTCGAAACGGCCCACGACGGCGGCGAGGCCACGTATATGGTCCGCAATTGCGAGCAGTACGACGTGGTGATTTCCGACATCCGCCTGCCCGACATGACGGGCTACGACCTGATGGTCAAGCTGAAGGAGACCATGCGCCGTGTGCCGCTGGTGCTGATGAGCGGTTTTGGCTACGACCCGACCCACACGATCGTTAAGGCTCGCAAGGCCGGCCTGCTGCCCAACGCAGTGCTGTACAAACCGTTCCGGCTGGACCAGTTGCTGGCCACCGTGGAATCGATCCTGGACCACCACGCTCAGGCGGAAGACGACGACGAGGAAGAGTAGCGTGGCGGCTGGTAGGTTTCAGTTATCAGTTATCAGTCGGAAGGTGGCCCGCTAGAACGAGATGGGGCAGACGAGCGAGCAATGCTCCATGTTCCCACGTCCCGCGTCGCTTCGCACCGCTGGGACCGCCGTTCCAAACCGAACCGATAGGCCACTTTCGATGCTGCTTGCCGATCTGCTGCTGGCCCTGCTCGCGTTTCTGGGGCACGTGGTGCTGTGGGTGGCGGCGTTCAATCTGCTGCACGCCTCGCCGCTGTCCTGCCGGCTGATCGGTCGGCTGGAAACGCTGATCCAGGCCATCTTCGTGGCGACTCTGGCCGCGGCGGCGGCCGCCTGGTGGCTGCGGGGCCAGCCGTGTTGGCGCGGCGTGCCCGCCGACGGGTGGAGCTGGGTGCTGGCGGCCTACGTCGGGCTGTGCTGGCTGGCCGCCGCGGTCTGGCTGCTGCAGTGGATTCGGCGCCGCTGGCGGGAACGGCAAGTGTCGCAACTGGTTTCGAACGACACCCGCCGGATCGACGTGGCCGGGCAACTGGGTTTCCGCCCGCTGTGCGGGTTGACCACTCGGCTGCTGGACTGGGTGCCGGGCAACGAGATCCTGCTGCTGCAGATTCATCACAAGCGGCTGGTGGTGCCGGCGTTGCCCGCGGAGCTGGAAGGGTTGCGGATCGCTCACCTGTCCGACCTGCACTATGCGGGGCACGTCGGCTTGCCGTACTTCGAATATGTGATGGATCGGGTCAACGAGTTGCAGCCGGAGCTGATTGTGGTGACCGGCGACGTGGTGGACCGGACGGCGTGCCTGGATTGGATCGCGCCGACGCTGGGCCGCCTGCGGGCCAGCCAGGGCAAGTATTTTGTGCTGGGCAATCACGACCTGCGCGTGGCCGACGTGGACCGGTTGCGCGGCGCGCTGGTCGAGGCGGGATGGGTGGACATGGGGGGCCGGTGCGTCGAGGTGCCGGTGCGTGACGTGCGGTTGCTGCTGGCGGGTAACGAACGGCCGTGGTTCCAGCGGTTGCCGGAGGTTCCGGCCGCCGGCAGCGAGTCTGGCCGTCCGCTGCGCCTGCTGCTGGCCCACACGCCCGACCAGTTTCCCTGGGCTCGGCGGCACGATTTCGACCTGATGCTGGCCGGCCACACGCACGGCGGGCAGATCCGCTTGCCGGTGATCGGCCCGCTGGTGGCGCCCAGCCGTTTTGGAGTGCGCTATGCCAGCGGGGTGTTTTACGAGCGGCCGACGCTGCTGCACGTCTCGCGCGGCGTGTCGGGCCTGCAGCCCATCCGCTGGAACTGCCCTCCCGAAGTCGCCCTGCTGGAGTTGACAAGGGAAAAGGTGTCCGGTACCTTTTCGGGGATCACTGGGGACGTCGATCTCCTCGGAACGCCAAGCCGCATATGACAGCGCGGCCGGATTGTCATCGGCCGCAAGATACGGGTAATCGGCCAGGATTAGCTCCCGGCGAGCGTTCGAGAGGGTTGCCTTCGGGCCCTCGGTAAGAATGGCAACACGTCCGGAGTTCCGTCGCCGAACACCCCTTGGCCGAAGACGCCCGCGCACCGACCGCCCAACAGGCTCCGGGGACGAACAACGCGGGAACAACGGCAACGGTCTGTGCGCGCGCCGCGTCCTGAGTTCCAACGCCGTGCTTGAATGGAGACCGATTTCGGCGGCGGCGGCGATTATCCGGCCCGCTTTGCGGGGCCTACCGCGAAGACGTGTTTCGACTCGTAAGAATTCGCTTCTACGACCACCTCGTGGTTCTCCAATCGAGCGTTCACTTGACTCATCACCGAGATAAACCCATTGGTGTTCAGAAACTCCCGAAGTGTCTTGAGAGTCGGAACGAATGCACATTTCCTACCATCGTTGATGGCTGCTTGCATCGTGTCGACCAGCTCGTCACGAGATCGAAAGCCGCGAACGACTACGCCACCAGACTCCTGAATCTCGCGAATTACCGCGTCTGCGTTGATTGAATTTGTTGCCATGGGACACTCCCGTGTTACATTCGAGGGATCGACTTGCCTGGTCTTATTCCAAATCCGCCGAAGCGGAGCGCCTGTTCAACATAGTCGCGACCGTAAAGTGCAATAGCACGCTGCAACGACGCTGGCACGGCAGGCGAGCCGCTACGCAACGCTTGAATTGCTGATTGTGCAAAGGAGGGCCCGAACGACGCGTTCGCCAACGCATCGGCATGGCTTAACCCTGACGCCAAGCCCTTGCGATACGTCCCCCAGTAACCGATCGATTCCATTAGATTGACTTCAAAGTTGGTGAGAGCCTTCCCTGTTCCCCATTTCCCCATCGCTTGCGAGAATCGCACATGCGATAGTTCATGGGCAACAACATCGAATGTGGCGGTATGCGGATTGAGCCGCGTCGCACCGGCCAATTCGTCGATCTTCCCGAACGGCACTGCATCATCGAAGACAACTCTGGCTCCGTATCGTTGCGACAGGAAGCCTTCTAGCCTTGAGAATCGAGAAGACCCGTGAACAAGTCCTGCGCCGCGTAAGTCCATTGGCAATGATGTGTGCCGCCCCAGTCCACTCCTTGGGGCTCCTCCAATCGCCTCCGCCACCGGAGTGGGCCTGGCGGTGGACCTTGGCAACCGAACTTTGCCCAGCGCCTTGGGCACCAGCCTCTTGGCCTGGCCCATGACGGCTTCCACGACTTCACTACTGGCCTTGGAGATACCTGTAAAGATACGGCCCACGCGGGGCGCCTTCAAGGCATTCGCGGCCACCGCCAACTCGTCGCCCGGCAGCAGTGTGGTCACGCCCGTCGCTCCCAGCCACTTGCTCCAGCCATGCCAATAGGGACCCTCGTCCACGAATAGCCCAAGCGAGAAGTCATACTTGGGGACCTGCACGATCTGCGTGGGCATGGACTATTGACCTCTGGGGTCGATATGGCAGGATGGGGTCGATATGGCAGGATGAGGAGCTCCGGCAAAGTAGTCATTACGTTCCGCGTGATGAACCCTTGCAGACTCAACGTCTCCTGTCGCAGGGAGTCACCATCGGTCGTTGAGGAGCGCCCGGACCTGTGCCACCCGCTAGGCTGGCTGCACACTTGCCGCGGCGGATGGTTCCGACGGCGGTCGGAAGGCTCATCACGCGGAGCGTGATGGCTACTTTGGGGAGGGGGCCAGAAGTTTTTTTTGTCGATCGCGGTTTGGAATTGAGCCATTTTCGCGGCAAGATTGCGCCACCATGGTGAGGGGTCATCAAGCCAAATAGAGAAATGGCGAACTACGACCGTGTACTCATCGACATGAGAGATTCACGCAGATCCAACGGAATCGCGAAGCGCGTCACCGTAGGTATTAAGTGTTCCGATTGGGGCCACTTACCGGCTCAGTCCATAAACGCCCTCACGATCTGAGCGGTCGTTTCCGCCTCAATAGTGCGACGCAGAATGTCGTCATAGAGACCTGCCGATTGGTACATGTCCGGGTATCTTGACAGAAATTCCATTACTCGATCTCTAAACGCCTGTACATCGTATTTCGTGAGTGTTTCGGACTCCTGAATCTCCACTTCGACCATTCGTCCAAGAAGCTTCGCAAGTACGGGCTCTTTCACGATGCGTGCGGCCCGTACGACCGCGCAGGTGCCTTCCGAATCAACGACTTCGAGATCGTGGTACCAGTTCCTCGCCACAATCACGTCGGACGGTCATATCCCGGCTGCCCGTCAAATGACCAACCATGAACGTGGTAAGTTAGGAAGTTTACTTGGCCGCCGGCGAGTCGGGAGCGTTGATGGCGGCAGCGGCGGCGCACTGCCTTGGTGAACCGGGCCGCGCCGCCAAACGCCAGGCCTCTGGCAAGCGATCGTTCCCTGGCCTGCTGCGAAGGCTTGCAAATCGCCCGACCCGTGAAAGACCGCCGCGCGCCGCTTGCCTCGGCTGTGCATCTGGTGAACGCCATGCGTCTTGTCGCCCCTTGGCGGTCTCTCGCGGCGGCCATTCCCAACACCCCCGCAGGGCTTCAGTCACATCTTGCCCAGTCAACCATAAAGGTACCGGACACCTTTTCACCCAGCGATCAGTCACGCAAGTTGCCGCGCAGCGTCCGGGCGGCGTCGCCGGTAAGCCGCAGATACCAGTCGGCGGGCAGCCCCTCGTACGTTTCGAACCGGCCTTCAACCGGTGGACTGTTGCTGACCGGAATGATCGCCGTCGCCTCGTCCAGCTCGTCGAACATCGCGACGTAGGCCATGTCCAGGCCCAGCGCGGAGACCTGCGCGAACTGTTCCCGGTAGAACTCGCCGCGCCGCCGCGGGATCGTGGCCTGGCTCGCGGCCGGCCCCTTCAAGTTCGTCCAGCCGAACCCCGGATAGACGACCGGCAGCAATTGCATCCCATGCCGGCGGGCTTCCGCCAGGTCGCCCGCCCAACTGCCCGTGGCGGCGACCTTGCGCCCATCCTTCACCTCGTAGTTGCCGACGTTCCAGGGACTGATCAGGTCGAATCGCCGTAGCGCTCGCGCCCAACCTTCGTCCCGCACCTGGCGCCAAGGCCACTCGCAGCCGCCCACCAGCGTCACGCCGTAGGGCCCGTCGGACTTGAGGAAGTCGATCAGCTCGTGAGCGATCGCGGCGGGGAAGCGTTCGCTGAAGAACCCCCAGACCATCAGCACGGGTCGGCCGCCGTGGTGCAGGTAGCGGTCATCCTGCGTGAGCCGCTTCTCGTCCACCAGCCGCTTCCAGTCGCGGACCAGCATCTCCACGAGCTGCTCCGGCGGCGCCCCGGTCAGGTCATAACAAACGGCATACACCCGCCCGGTCTGGCGGGCCGAGGTACGGACATGTTCGAGCACCGTGTCGAACGAGGGCTTGTTCAGGTTCACGAGAAACCGCTGCACGAAGACGCCGTCAATCTCGTGCTGCCGCAGCCACTGGAAGTGTCGTGCCACGGTCGCCGGATGTGCCGAACTGAACAGCTCGGCCGGATTGCCTCCCGGCCCGGTGAAACCGGGCGCGGCGTGCCGTTCCTCCGGGCCGTACTCCGACAGGTCGGGCCACATCTCGACGGCGACCGAACGGGGCGTGAGCCGCCGAGTATCACGGCTCCAGTGCAGCCAACCCTCGCCCGTGCCGTCGCCCGGACAGCGGAACCAGCCCTGGTAACCGCACAACACTTTGCCGTGCATCGAACGGGCATCCACCAGGCGGATGGTCTGTTCGGCCACAGGCGGTTCGTCACCACTGGCGGGACCCGCGGCCAGGCAGAGGATCAGCGGCAACAGACGGCGCGCAAGGTTCTGCCAGCGGCAGCGCGATGCGCTTCCCGACGGACCGAAGCGGGAATTCAAACCGGTCATCACCGCTCAATCCATCCGGGCGGCGTAGAGTTCGGCGTATTCCAGCACCCAGGCGTCGATCAGTTGGCGGAACTTGTCGGGATCGACATCGGCCAGCTTCTCGTAGAAGTTGCGGTTGAACGCTTCCTTGTTGCGGATCGTGCCCTTGCCGGCCAGGTCGAGTACCTGGAGGTGCGAGTAGGGCCGGAGGGTCAGTTCCAGCCGGCTGTGGTCGTTCTCCCGCCGGCCCGCGGCGCCGCGGCGGCCCGCCGCTCCCAGCCGCAGATCGTCGCGGCTGCAGGCGGCGCCCCAGCCGCGTTCGCCAAACACGGTTTCGAACTGAAAGCCGGGGAAGTGCTGCGGCAACCGCTGCACACAGGACTCGATATACTCGGACAACTCCAGCCGATACTGCGTATGCAACCGGCGCAGTTCCTCTTCGGTCAACTCGCGCGCCCGCTGCTCAACCTGCTTGGCTTCCTTGCGCTGCTGGCCGCGTTCGATGGCCCGTTTCAAGCGATCGTCAAAGCCCACGTCGTCTCCCCCCAGGAACCGCCCCACCGCGCTCCTACTTGGACGGCGGTTCCTTTTTCTTGGTGTAAAACTGCATCAGGTCGGAGAACGACCGCATCGGCTCGACGCCTTCCTCCATCTCCTTGGTGATCGGCTTGACCGGCTTGGGCTTTTCCGGGCGCGGGCGGGAAGCCTTGGCCTGCGCCGGCTGAGGCGGTCGCGGCGGCCGCTGACCGCCGCCCTGCCGCGGTGGACGACCCT
>JAGFJK010000360.1 GCA_024102795.1 Pirellulaceae bacterium | reverse complement strand
GGACAATCGGGCTACACTGCAGGTGGAGCGATTGTCCTCAATCGCTCTTGCGGCCGAAGGCCGGACCGTGCACGCGGGCCTGCGGCCCAAAGAACCCGATTGAGGACAATCGGGCTACACTGCAGGTGGATCGATTGTCCTCAATCGCTCTTGCGGTCGAAGGCCGGACCGTGCACGCGGGCCTGCGGCCCAAAGAACCCGATTGAGGACAATCGGGCTACACTGCAGGTGGAGCGATTGTCCTCAATCGCTCTTGCGGCCGAAGGCCGGACCGTGCACGCGGGCCTGCGGCCCGAAGAACCCGATTGGGGACAATCGGGCTACACTGCAGGTGGAGCGATTGTCCCCAATCGCTCTTGCGGCCGAAGGCCGGACCGCGCACGCGGGCCTGCGGCCCGTAAGACCCGATTGAGGACAATCGGGCTACACAGTTGGTGGAGCGATTGTCCCCAATCGCTCTTGCGGCGCATCGCCCTGGTGGGCCAGCCTTGAGCGGTACAGGATGTCGCACCTGGCCGCGACAGGATGTCGCGGGCCGCTCGCTGGCGCGCCGTCGAGGGAATTCCAGTTACCGCCGAACCGGCACTCCGCCGGTATTCAGCGTTTAGAAGCGGTATTCCAGTCCAAAGCTCAGGCCCTGAGCCCAGAAGTCGCTGGTCGTGCCCAGGTAGCGCGGCTGCGGCGAGCCGGTCAGCGGTCCCGGCGGCAACTGCGAAACATTGACGCCGAAGTCGATCTGCTCGCCCGACCGCATCACGCTGCTCCAATACAGAAAGTTGTAGCCGATCGAGGCCCGCCAGCGGCAACAGAAGTCGTAGTGCAGCTTGACGCCCAGTTCCGGCAGCACCGCGAATTCGTTGTTTTCGTACACCCCGATGTTCGTGTCCTGGGCCAGCAGACCGCCGCTGTGAGTCGCCGTCATTCCGCTGGGAGTGACCGAGGTCGTACCGCCGTCGATCAGCACCTGGCTGCGCGTGTTGCCCAGGCCCAGCTTCATCAGCAGTTCCAGCGTCAGGTTGTTGCGCCGCCACTGCCCCGAGACACCCAGCACGGCCCCGTGGAAGTCGTTCTTGGTGTTGAACTGGTCGAACAGGTCAATCGTCGTCCCCGGTTCGATTCCGGTGCTGGTGCCTAGCGTCGTCAGGTTCTCGACCACTCGCAGTTGGTCGTCCAGCCGAGCCCAGCGGTAGCCGACCAGCAGGTCCATCCGAGCGCAACAGTCCTGATACAACATCCGCCGGGCGAGAATCTCCAGCGACTCGAACTGCCCGGAACCGGCCGCCGCCACCCGTCCGCTCAACACGTTCGGAAACGCCACCAGCTCGGCGTCCTGCTGGTTGTCTTGCACGTTGAAGAACGGCCGAGCGAGAATCGGCAGGCCGCCGCTCTGCGCCACGAAGTCGGCCGATTCGTCCTCCAGACCCAGGTAGTCCACTTCCAGGCCCCAGCAGTGGCACGGGTCCAGCCAGTAGCCGAGCGTGATCCGTCCGCCGCTGCGCGAGCCGCTGTCCAGGTCGTCACTGCCGAACAGGATCTGCGTGCCGGGCTGGCCCAACACGCCGGCCGCGTCCCGACCCGTGTTGTTCGGGCTGGTCGTCACCAGCGGGGGCAGCGGATTACCGCTGGTCCACCACAGCAGGTACTCGCCGCGCACCCACAACCGGTCGCAGATCGGGATGCACGGCAGGCCGCACGGCTGGCAGCTTGTGCAGCCTCCGCACGTCGGTCCGCCGCAGCAGTCGCCCGCCGATTCGCCAACAAAACCGTCGTCGTACGTTTCCAGCGGTATCGGCGCCAGCCGCTCGTCCCGGACACTCGACGACTTCTGGTTACTTTTCAGCAGCGATTTACCCTGGGCAGGGGGGGCTCCGGCGGCTTCCGTCGTATCGTCGTAGTATTCGACGACTTCCTGAGCGGCCGCCTGGCGGACGGGGGACGAGTTTGCGAAGCCACCACCCGTCTGGGTGTTATGGCTTCTTTGACTGGAGGAAGGCTGCGCGGACACGGCCTGCGAGCCCCTCCTTTGTAGTCTCCCGTCGGCGCTTCGGGCGTAGGGCACCGAAACATGGGTGTCTTGAATCTGCCGAGCGACGCCTGGGGAGTACCCATTTTGGGTGGATTCAGCCCGGCGAACGGCCTGCGCCTGCTGAGCGGACGCCCCCGGTGGGGTAGCACCCAGGAACGCAAGAGCCAGAAGTGTCATGGCGATTTCGGGTCTGACGCGTTGCAGTCCGTTGTTCATCCGACCACCCGATCTAGCGTTTAACTGTTCAGCCAGAAGACTTTCCGTTGTCCCGCGGGCCGCGCTCGCGGGAACAGCCGCCAACGGATCCGCTGACGGTCTGACGTGAGTATCGGCCTACAATCGTTACAATCTGAAAAGTTTTGATAACCGGAAAATCTTCTCAGCGTCTCCCTCGCGGGCTGATCGGAGCCTTTTACAATTTTGTTACCTAGATTTAGGGTGGGCGAAAGAACTAAACGGCGCGTCCGCTCGTCACACTCGCAGGTTCGTCCGCTCGTGCCGCCTCCCGGCGGCCGGCTCACCTCTTCGCTGACTCTTTTCGATGGGAATCCGATCATGCGTCTCCCGGCCCTGCTGGCTGTTGCCACGGTGGCGTGCGCCACCTGGCTGCTCTGCGGTCCAGTTGGCATCGAGCAGGCCCCCGTTTCCGCTCAGCAGCCAGACCCGGCGACGCCGGCCGACCTGCCGCTCGTGCTGGATCCAGCCGACCCGACGGCTCCAGGCAGCCCGATGGCCCCTTTGAACCAGCCAGACTCTGGCGGGCAGAGTGGACAGCCGACGACGATCCGCGAACAAACGATCTACATCCCCTACTCGAAGCTGCGCAGTGTATTTGAGAAAGACGGACGCGGAGTGTTCCTGCCGTACGAGCAGTTTCAGGCACTCTGGAAGCAGGCTCGGGAAAAACTGGTCCCCGACGCCGAGATCGCTCCGCCAGTGAAGGCGTTCATCACCGAAGTGGCCAGCGTCGCGCGGGTCGAGGCGGACGTGGTACGAGTTCGAGCGGTGGTGTCGCTGGAGGTGCTGACCGAGGGCTGGCACGAGATCCCGCTGCGACTGTCCGACACGGCCCTGCTGTCCGCTCGCCTGGGCGACCAGCCAGCTCGAGTGTTGGCCCGCCCCGACGTGGGATACGTGCTGTTGCTGGAGAAACGAGGCGACCAGCCCGAACCGCGTCAATTGGTGCTCGAATACGCCAAGGCGATCCGCAAGTCGCCCGGGCAGAACCAGGTCGCCTTCGAGGCCCCGCAGGCTCCCGTGAACCGCTGGGAGTTCTTGATCAACGAGCCGGGGATCAAGGTCAACATCCATCCGCTGATCGCCGCCAGCGACGAACCGCTGGACGCACCGGCCGAACAACCGCCCGCGCAGCCAGCTGAGCAGCCGGCCGAGCAGCCGGCCGAGCAACCCGCCGAGCAGCCTGCGGCCGCGCCCGCCGCGGGGCAGACTCGCATTCTGGCGTTCGTCGGAGCGGCTCCGACCGTACAGTTCGATTGGACGCCCCGCGCCGAGGGCGCGACGGGGCTGGCGGCCTTGGTCAACGTGCAAACCGAGCAGCGGGTCACGTTGGGTGAGGGCGTCGTGACCACGACCGCCGCGCTGAGCTACGAGATCAGCCGGGCGGAACTCTCGACGTTGACGGTCGAAGTGCCGGCCGAACACAAGGTGACCGGGGTCTTCGACGCCAACGTACGGCAGTGGGAAGTTAAGACGGAGGAAGGCCGGCAGCAGATCATCATTCAGTTGTTCAGTCCCACCAAGGGGCGCCAGCAACTGACGATTGAAATGGAGCGGTTTGTGACCGACCTGACGGCCGAGCCAGTGGCGGTTCCCGTGATCCGAGCGTTGAATGTGACTCGGCAACAGGGGATCGTGATGGTCGCCGTAAGTCCGGCGCTGCGGGCCGAGGTGGCCGGGCAGAGCGGTCTGGTGCAGTTGGACGCCAGCGAATTGCCGCCATCCGCGGCGGGCGGCAACTGGCCGTTCGCCTATCGCTATGCCACGCTGCCGTTCGAGCTGACGCTGCGCGTGGAGAAGGTGCAGCCCAGGATTTCGACGCGCGAGTTGGTGGAAGTGTATCTGGAACCCGAACAGTTGACGGTCGAGCTGCTGGCGCTGCTGACAATCGAACGGGCCGGCGTGTTTCAAATCGAGCTGGAGGTGCCGGACGGTTTCGAGGTTCGCCGCGTGGAAGGTCAGGCCGTGGCGGGCGCCGAGGCGGTGGTGGTCGACTCGTATCACCGGACGGGCCAGCCGGCGACTCGGCTGCAGGTCAATCTGGCTCGGCGAGCTCTGGGACGTGTCGCCTTGTGGGTGGAGCTGCAGAAGCGTCTGGACGATCCCAATCTGTTGGCTCCGACCGGCGAGGCTTCCAGTCTGGAGTTGATCCCGCCCCGCGTGGTGCCGGCCGGTTTGGAGCAGACCCGCGGCTCGCTGCTGGTCTATGCACCCGAAAGTCTGCAAACGACGGCCAGCGAGGAAGCCGGATTGCGAGCCATCTCGTTTCAGGAAGCGTTGCAGGACACGCAGAGCATGCGGGGTAACCGCCGCCCGGCGCTGCGGCCGATCCTGGCGTATGCTGGTTCGCGCGAGGCGGCCCGCTTGCGGCTGGCCGCCGAGCGCCGGCAGCCGCATGTCACCGTCCGCCAGTTGCTGAAGGCTCAGATCGAGGCCGGCGTCATCCAATACCGGGCGACGTTCTTCTACGAGGTGCGCTACAGCGGACTGCCGTCGGTGCGCGTGGACGTGCCGGCGAACCTGGCCACGGCCATCCGCAACGAAACCAGCAGCTTCCGCCAGACGACCCTGGAACCGCAGCCAGACGACGTGGCCGAAGGCTATCTGGCCTGGCAACTGACGCGAGACACCGAACTGCTGGGCGAGTTCTCGTTCCAGTTCTATTGGGAGCAGAACATCGACGAGCTGGACGTGGGCGCCAGCATGACCGTGCCGCTGCCCAGGTTGGTTCCCCAGGGCGCCGATCGGGCCTGGGGGCAGATCGTGCTGGCCAAGGCCGAGAACCTGGACTTGCGCCCTGAAGGCGAACCGCAGGGCCTGCGCCCGATCGACCCGCAGGTGGACCTGATGCCGGGAGCGGACGGCAGCGGCGCGGCGCGGGCGCTGGAGTTCCACGATGCCTGGTCGCTGACCTTGCGGGTCACGCGGTACAAGCTGGAGGAAGTCCAGCGGACCAGCGTGGAGCGGGCCCTGATCCGTGCCGTGGTCACCCGCGAAGTGCCCAATCGCCCGCAACAAACTATGGTGCAGGCCCTGTTCCGCCTCCGCAGCGTGCGGCAACGGCTGGCCATCAGCCTGCCGCCGGAAGTGGAGTTCGACGCCAACCCTCTGCGGATCAACGGCCAGGTGGTCAACCTGGAACGCGGCGAGCAGGATGAGTTCTTCATCCCGCTGGCGGGGCGCAACCTGGACGAGCCGCTGCTGCTGGAACTGCGCTACACGGCGCCCGGCAGCTACCGGCAGTTTCAGGTGCCCAGCTTCCCGGACGAGCCGGCCTTGCAGAAAGTCTTTCTGTGCGCCTACCTGCCCGACGAGTTGGCGGTGGTCGGGTCGCTGGGCCCTTGGACCAGCGAGCTGATCCTGCAACTGCGCGAGATGCTGGCCGGAATTCCCGCTCCGCGGCACACCGACGGCCAGCTTCTGGCCTGGGTCAACGAAGGCTTCGACGTCTCGGCCGTGCCGGACTTTCCCACCGAGGGCAGCTTGTATGTCTATTCCGCTCTGCGGCCGCCGGCCGACGGATCGTTGCGGCTGGTCGTGCTCCGGCGCGTCGTGTTGAATGGCCTGGTGCTGGCGATCATCGGCGGCTTGGGGCTGGTGCTGCTGGCGCGGCCGCTGGGCGAGCGGCTGACGTTTTTGGTGCTGGTGCTGGCGGCCGTCGTCTGCTCGGCCGTGTTCGCTCCCACGCTGACCGTGCAACTGCTCAGCGGGACGCTGGCGGCCGCCGTGGGGCTGGTCGTGGCGTTGTGGGGCGTCGTGTTCCTGGTCCGGACCGTCCCGCGATTGAGCCGGTCGCTCGTGCCGGCCCGGCCGGCGCT
>JAGFJK010000357.1 GCA_024102795.1 Pirellulaceae bacterium | reverse complement strand
GGACCACGGCCCGCGCGAAATTCCGCTCGTCGGCCGCGTTCGTCGCGTTCGGTTCGGCCGACGCCTGATAGGTCCGCGAATTGACAATCACGCGCAGCAAATGCCGCAGGTCGTAGCCCGATTGAATCAGGTCCTCGGCCAGCGCGTCCAGCAGCGGCTCGTTGACGGCCGGGTTGGTCACGCGGAAGTCATCGATGGGTTCCACCAGGCCGCGGCCCAACAGGTGGAACCAGATGCGATTGGCCTGGGTGCGAGCGAACTGCCGGTTGTCGCGGGACGTCAGCCAGCGGGCCAGTGGTTCGAGCCGCTCCGCATCGGCGGCGGCCGGCAGCACGTCGCCCACCGGTTCGCCCAGCACGCGCGGCACGGCGGCGGCCGCGGTCCGGGGATTGGTCACTTCGCCCTCGGACTTGAGTACGACGATCTGCTCGCCGTTAAACTCGTTGTTGTCCAGCTTGTCGGCCCGTTCGTTCTTGACGATCTCGTAGTCGACGCGGGCGAACAGCGCGGCCCAGGAGTAATAATCGTCCTGCGTCCAGCGATCGAACGGATGGTTGTGGCAGCGAGCACATTGCAGTCGAATGCCCAGGAACACGCGGGCCGTGGTCTCACCGCGCGTGGCCGGATCGCGGTTCGCCCGGTAGTAGTTCGCCGGTGGATGGTCGTAGGTGCTGCCCGACGCCGTGAGCAGCTCGCGCGCGAATTCGTCCAGCGGCTTCCCCTCGGCGATGCCCCGGCGGATCCAGTCGTGAAACACCGTGACGCCGCGCACGTCCAGCACCTTTTCCTCGTTGCGAAGAATGTCCGACCAGATGAGCGCCCAGTGCTCGGCCAGTTCGGGACGAGCCAGCAGGCGATCCACCAGTTGTTGCCGCTTGTCCGCGGACCGCTCGGCCACGAACGCCCGCGACTCGTCGGCCGTCGGCAGGATGCCCAGCAGATCCAGGTAGACGCGCCGCACGAACGTGGCGTCGTCGGCCGGCGGCGACGGGTTGATCCGCAGCGTCCGCAGCCGCTCGTAGACCAGCCGGTCCACGTAGTTCCGCGGCTCCGGCTGGCTCCAGACAAAGTCCTCGCGAGCGGCGATGAAGGCCAGCCGCACGGGAACCTGCTGCTGCAGGTAGCGGACCGTCACGGTGGCTTCGCCCGGCTGTTGCGAGACCACCCGTCCGCCCTCGTCCACGGTGATATCCAGGCTGCTGGATTCGTAGACGGCCAGCCGGGTGACGTCGCGCGGCGAACCGTCGGAAAAATGGGCCAGCACGCGTAGCTGCAGTTCGCGCCGCGGTTCGACCAGCACGGCTTCGGTGGTCGAGACTTCCAGGCGCAGCAGTTGCGGTGCATCGGCCGCGGGCCCCGGCGCTCCGGCCGCGAGCCAGGATCGGAGGATGCCATATTCCAGTGAGTCGCGCGTGAAGCGCCGCCCGCCTTCATGAGCCAACTGCAAGGTGGGCTTGAGCAGCAACAAGCTGGCGTCGGGTTCCAGCAGGTTCACGCGCCGGCCGCCGTGCTGCCTGAGCAGCGACTGATGGTCCAGCCACGGACCCTGCCCCCGCAAGGAAAGCTGGAAACCGCCCTTACCATTCAGGTTGCCGTGGCAGGCTCCCATGTTGCAGCCGGCCTTGGCCAGCACCGGCATCACGTCGTGCAGGAAACTGGGCGTCTCACTGGCCGCCCCCTCCGTCCGCTCCGCTGCCCGTCCCGGCGCGCTGGGTAAACAAGCCGTCAGCGCCCAGGCCAAGGCCCAGCCGATCAACCAGGTGGTTCGTGTCGGACTTCTCCGCATCAGCCAGTTTCTCCGCGATGCACTTCTCAGCGTACCAGTTCGCGGATCGACTCCGCCAACTCCGCCGCTTGCCGTTCGGCCTGCTCCAGCGGCAAGCCGGCTTTCATCCCCGGCCGCTGGTGGCCGATGTGCGACAGCCAGGCGTCGCGCAGCAACGCCGCTCGCCGCTCGGCCAGCTCCAGCAGTTTGGCATCCGGCTGCTGCTGAGGATCATGGCCCCAGGCCATCAGGATGGCGCCGGCCAGCAGCTCATGCCCCGCCCGGTTCAAGTGCACTCCGTCGGGAGCCAATGTGAAATTCGGCTCTTGCTTTCGCCGCTCGGCGACCGCCTGCAACACGGGCGAGCGGACGTCGATCACCATCTCGACGCCGTCCGGCTTTTCGAGCAACCAGGCGGCGTAGCGACCCAGTACGTCGTCGTAATCCGCATAGATCCCGCTCCAGGCGAACTTGCCGGCGTCCGCCGGTTTGAGCTGCCCCTTGTCCTTGAGCGGCACGGGATCGAACGGCGGCGGCGTCAGCAACACCAGCCGCGCGCCGGCCGCCCGCACTTGCTTCGTTAGCCGTTCGATGCCGTCGCGGTAGGCCGCGAACCGCTCTTCGCTGAACGGATGGTAAATGCCATCATTCATGCCGTAGCAGGCCACGACCAGGTCCGGCTTGAATTTTTCAAGCGCTCGTTCCAGCCGTTCATGGACCGTGGGGCGCGGGAACGGATGTCCCGGTTCGGACAGCCCGGAACAGGTCTCGCTGGGCAGCCCGGCGTTGACGATCAGCGGCGCTTGCCCCGGCCGAGCTGCCTGGAGCCGCGCGTCGATCAGCGCCACGTAGTGACCGGCAAAAGTGATCGAATCGCCCAGAAACAGGATGCGGCGGCATTCGGGCGGCGGGTACTGCTCGGCCTTGGCCCCCGATCCGCTGGAAACCAGGCAGAGATATGCGCACAGCAGGCCAGGCAAGACACGTGGCAACATGAGCGGAACTCGCGGTGTGTGGTCAAAGTGTCGCGGATTGTCGACTTTCGCTCCGCGAAAGTGGCGTGGACTACGACACTATACTCGCGCCCCGCGGAGCCTGCCACCGCCCGCGGGCGGACGGCGGGAATGAAGCGATACTCTTGCTCCCTCATAGTCGCCTTTCGCTCCGCGAAAGTAGCGGAACCCGCGAACCGACCCTGCCATCGAATGGCAGGCGATACCGTGACCTCAATCGCAGCCCGCGCTACTTTCGCGGAGCGAAAGGCGACTATGTGGACTCGTGTCTGCTATCATGCTCGTGGCGCCGTTGCCGAAACGTACGACACTTGAGGCGAGCTTCGCGCCGGCAGTTCCTTATTGACGTAGCCTCCAACGGGAGCCCGCCCGTGACCATGACCACGCTCGCCTGGCTGACCGCCGCCAGCCTCTGCGCCTCGAATGACATGCCTCCGGATCTGGCCGTCAAAGTCCTCTCGTTCAACGTCCGCTACGGCACGGCCAACGACGGCCAACATGCCTGGCCCCACCGCCGGGAACTGGTCTGTTCGGTGATCCGAAAATCCCAGGCCGATTTCTGCGGGGTGCAGGAAGCGCTGCGATTCCAGTTGGATGTGATCCGCGAGGCTCTGCCCGAATACGCCGAGCACGGCGTGGGACGCGACGATGGCGCGACGCGCGGCGAATACTCGTCCATACTCTACCGGCGCGACCGCTGGCGGTTGCTGGCGGGTGAAACGCTATGGCTGTCGGACACGCCGCGCGAGGCCGGTTCGAAGAGCTGGGGCAACCGCCTGCCGCGAATCGTCACCTGGGGACGCTTCGCCGACCGGCGGACCGGGCAGGTGGTCTGCGTGTTCAACGTGCATCTGGACCACGAGTCGGAGGTGTCTCGCACGAAGAGTGCCGGTTTTCTCGCGGAGCTCGTCGCCCGCGAGAGCCAGGGGGCTCCCGTCGTGCTGACCGGCGATTTCAATGCCGGCGAGAATAGCGCGGCGATCCAGCGGCTCAAGCAGCCGCGAGCCGGCGAAGTAACGCTGGTTGATACGTTCCGCGTGAGCCACCCCGAGGCGATGCAGGTCGGAACGTTCCACGGTTTTCGCGGCGGCTCGGCGGGCGAGAAAATCGACTACGTCTTCGCCACCGGCAACGCCCGTGTCATCTCGGCCGAAATCCTGCACGACCGCGAAGGTCCGCTGTTCCCCTCGGACCACTATCCGGTCAGCGCCGACCTGATGTTTCCGGACGCGGCGCCGCCGGCCGCTGGGAAGAGCGTTCCGTAGGGCGATCAGGACCGGGTCGAGGATGGATGCTCAGTTGCTGAAAATTGCAAACTGACAACTGACAACTGACAACTGATGACTGATGACTACTTCCCGCCTACCGCCGCCGAAAGACCCGCTTCAGTTCCCGTAGGCCGGCCGCCAGCAGTTCGACTTCTTCCAGCGTATTGTAGAAATAGAAGCTGGCCCGGTTACTCGCGACCACGCCCAGTTGCTTGTGCAACGGCATCGCGCAGTGGTGCCCGGCTCGGATGGCCACGCCTTGGCGGTCCAGTACCTGAGCCACATCGTGGGCGTGGATTCCATCCACGGTAAAGCTGACAATGCCGGCCTTGAATTCGGGCGGCGGACCCAGGAAGCGAATGTCGCCTTCGGCTTCGAGCAGTTCGTGAGCACGTTCGGCCAGCAGTTGTTCGTAGCGGTGAATCTTCTCCAGCCCGACGGACTCCAGGTATTCGATCGCCGACGTCAGGCCCAGGGCCGGGACGATGGGCGGCGTGCCGGCCTCGAACCTGGCCGGCAAGTCGCCCGGTTCGAACCCGTCCACGGTCACGCGGCGAATCATGCTGCCGCCGCCCAGGAACGGCGGCATCGCCTCCAGGAGTCGCTCGCGGCCGTACAGGATACCGACGCCGGACGGTCCGAGCATTTTGTGGCCGCTGAAAGCCACGAAGTCGGCATCCCAGCGGCGGACGTCGGTCGGCTCGTGGGGCACGCTTTGAGCCGCGTCGACCAGCACCACCGCACCCGCTCGATGAGCGGCCGCGATCAGTGATTCGACCGGATTGATCGTCCCTAGCACGTTTGAGACGGCCGCCAGCGCGACCAGCCGAGTGCGTTCGTTCAGCAAGGCCTCGAACTGCTCGACCTGCAGCCGGCCCTGGCTGTCGATCGGTGCGAAGCGGATCCGGCAGCCGGTCCGCTGAGCGAGCTGTTGCCAGGGGACGATGTTGGAGTGGTGCTCCATGATCGTCAGCAGGATCTCATCGCCGGCGCGGACGTTCTGGTCGCCCCAACTGCGAGCGACCAGGTTGATGCTGGCCGTGCAGCCGGTGGTGAAGATCACTTCGTGCCGCCGCTCGGCATTGATGAACCGCCGCACCGACTCGCGGGCTTCCTCGTACAAATCCGTGCTCTGTTCGCTCAGCCAGTGAATGCCGCGATGCACGTTGGCGTAGCGGTTTTCGTAGGCATCGACCAGCGTCTGGATCACTTGCCGCGGCCGCTGCGTGGTGGCCGCGTTGTCCAGGTACACCAGCGGTTTGTCGCCGTGGATTCTCGTGGCCAGGATGGGAAAATCCCGCCGCAGCGACTCGGCATCCAGCGGCAGGCTCGGGGCGGTAGCCATCAGCTTTCCTCTCCCAGGTCGGGTCCGCCGAACTGCGCGGGCTTGCTGGCCGAGGTCGCCCCCGATTCGTCCCGCGCCGACTCGTCACCCACCGGCGAGTGCATGGCCGCCTGGACCACTCGCCATGACAGCAGGCAGCACTTCTGGCGGTTGGGAGTCAACCGGGCGCCGAACAGTTTCAGCATGTCGTCCGCCGAGAACTGTTTCACCTCCTCGACCGACTTGCCCTCGATCCGCTCCATCAGCATCGATGCCGACGCCTGGCTGATGCAGCAGCCTTCACCGTCGAACCAGGCTTCGTCCACCCGGCCTTGCGAGCTGATCCGCAGTTCCACATGGATCACGTCCCCGCACAGCGGGTTGTCATCCTCGTGAGCGTGCGTCGCATGGTCGCAATGCCCCCGATGGTACGGATCTTCGTAGTGATCCAGGATATGCTCCTGGTAGATGTCTTCTTCGTTCGAGTGCGACATGCGTCCCGCTCGCGGACAAGGGAAGCCAGCAACTGCCGAGGCGGACCAAACGGCCGCGTCTCGATTCAGTCTAGGGACCAGCCGCCAAGGGGACAAGGCACGCTGGCCGCTCAGCGGCTGCGCCAGAACATCCGCTGGTCGATCCCCAACCGCTGGCCGGCCGACTCCACGTCCGAGCGAAACCGCAGGGCATCCACCGGATAGCCGGCCGTGGGTCTCAGGCCGGGCACCCGTTCCAGCCACCAGCGGTTGAAGGCCCGCATCGCCAATTCGCGCAGGTATTTCGACGCCATCGAGGCCAGCGCGGTCTGCGGATACCGCTCGCCCTTGGCCAGGAACCGCACCTCGACCCGCCGCGGCGCCGGTCCCCAGCGATAAACGCTCGCCGCGGCCGACTCGCCATGGATCTCCACCAGGTATTCGGGAAACACCTCCTGCAGCACGTCGGCGTATTTGTTCCGCCCGCCGTGCTTGTCGCAGAGTGCCAACAGAGGTTCGTCCGTACTGACGTGCTCCAGAAGCCTGGCGATCAACTGCAGCGTCAGGTGGCTGAGCACGGACGCCTTGTTCCCCAGCCGCTCGACCCACTGGTTGAACGGGCCGGGGAACAGCACGGCCGAGCGGACGGCACACAGCTCCACGCCCGCGGCCGCCAGACGTTGCCGCAGATCGGCAGGCGAGCGCCCGGCGGTCGTCGGCAGTTCGCACGGGAGGTTTTCATCGTGGTCGACATACCAGGGGATCCGCCGCAGCTCGTCCCAGCAGTCCGGCGCGAGCTGCTGAAACGCCTGCCGCCAGGTGCCCAGCGGCGGGCCGGTCAGTGCCAGCAGCGGCAACAGATTTGCCTCCAGCGGCGCCAGACCCTGGCCCGGCTTGTAGAGCAGCTTGGAGTCGGCCACGACCAGGCGACCGTCGCGCGTCGGGCTCGTGCTGATCACGTCGGCAATCGCTTCCGCCAGCATGTCGGCCAGCTCAAGCGAATGCCGCTCGCTCCGGATTCGCCACAGCGTCGCCGAAACGACCAGCGGACCCAGGTTGGGGCCATAGCCGGCTTCGTCCGTGCCAATCAGCCACGCCATGCTCGTTTCGCCCGGCACACCAGTGATATAGAATCGTGCGCAAGCTTATCGAACAAATCGTCGCCCATTGCAAGGGGATCAACATGCAGTACGATGCGGAACCCGTCCGGCAATCGTTTCTGAGCTGGATGTTTTCAGCACTCGGAGTGCAATACACGCTTCTGCTGCCGCTGGCGGCGATCGTCTGTTTCGGGTTGGTGCTGTTGATCGTGCTTCGCGGCAAAGGTCCGCTGGCGGCCGCCGCCTTGGTGCTGATCGTGCACGTTCCGCTGCTGATCGGGATCTATGCGGCCCTTGAGGGCATGCTCGCCTCGTACACGGTGATCGCCGCGAGCAGCTCGACGCCCAAGCCAGCGGACGTGGCGACGGGCGTTTCCACTGCGCTCGTCGCGCCGCTGGTGGCCATGCTGCTGATGGTTCCCAGCTACGCCACGGCGGCGATCGGCGCCTTGGTTCGCGCGCTGCGCGACGACGACGCGAGAACTGCCAAATAGTCGCCTTTCGCTCCGCGAAAGTAGCGAGCCCCGCGAACCACCGCCAGCAACCGAGCGGCCGCGGACCGTTCACCATCAGGCCAACTCAGCCATCAACGCCAGACCCAGCGCCAGGCCGCAGACGCCCAAGGCGAAGGCAACTGGCAACCACAGCCTGACCAGTCGTCGTTGGCCGCAGCAAACGGCCAGCCCGTAACCCAGCGGCGCCAGCGGCAACATTGCGTAACTGACGGCCGGAATGCTGCTGAACGAATTCACTTTGCCTGTCAGCGACACACTGCAAATCAACAGCGAGTAAACCAGGGCCACTCCGCCCAGTGCGGGCCGGCGGCGAGCCACGCCACAACCAACGGCCAGACCAAGCAGCGCCGCCATGCCGGCCGCGGCGGTCTGAGCGAACCGCAAACTGCCGCTCAGCGCCAACAGCGCCGACGCGAACGCCAGGGCGACCGCCATCGTGCCCAGCCAGCACAGCCCGCCCCAGAAGACCGCCGCACTCTGTCGCTCGCTTCCCGCACCAGTCTCCGTGCGATCGCCAGGCGGCGGGGTGGTGTCGGAAACCGGCGTTTCGTCCGGCGCTTCGGCCCGGTCGATCCACAACAAACCGGCCCCGATTGCAAATGTCAGCAGAGACCAGACGGCCACGTGGACCCAGAACGACGGTTCCAGGCTGTCCCGATTCGGCACCAGCAGCCAGGCCGCCAGCAGGACCACGAGCGCCAGCCAAGCAAGCTGCACGCACCGGCTCAGTTTCCCACGTCCCGCAGCCATGGCCGGCAGCAGCGCCAGCAGCACGGCGTACGGAACCCACTGGCGATCCAGCCGCGGCACAATCGGCCCCAACTGCAGCAGCCAGTAGCCGGCCAGAAATCCGCCGGTCACCGCCAGCGAACCGCTCCACGCAAACCAGCGGCCCTGCCGCGCCAGCCGTCCGCAGGTGGCGCTGGCCAGCGCTGCGGCCAGCGCGGGCACCAGCAGTCCCAGCAACAGATCCTGGATCGAAAACGGCATTGCCGATCAGCCGCCGACGGTGATCGTCATCGGGACCATTTTTTCGATCTTGTCGAGCCCGAAGTTCATGCCCCACACCGTGCGGTCCAGCTCGAACTCGGCCCGCAGTTTCAAACCGCCGTCGTAATTGACAGTGGCCGGAAACGTCACGCTGTGGGTCGAGTCCAGCAAGGTCAGATCGCCCGTGATCTCGACCGTGCCGTCGCCTTGGTCGTTGATGGCGGTCGACTGAAACGCGGCCTTGGGGAACTGGTTGACGTCGAAGAAGTCCGCGTTCTTGAGATGGTTCGTCAGCTTTTCGATTTCGGTCGTCAGCGACGCCGTTTCAATTTCGACCTGGACGGACTTGAGCGTTCCGTCGACGATGGCCTTGCCGTTGAACTGCTGGAAGCTGCCGAGCCTCGGCTGCGGGTCGTCGCCCGTGTGGTTGCCGATGAACTTGATTGACGTGTTCTCAGGTGACAACACGATCGCCGTTCCCGCCGAGTCGTCCGGAGCGGCGGTTCCGGCTTCCACCATCGGCGCGCCCGTGTCGACAGCGACTTCGGGCGTGCCGCCTGCAGTCACCCCACTGTTCGGCCCGCCCGTGTCGGACACCGGGGGTGAGTCCGCACAGCCCAGCAGCAACGCACCCATGCCCAACACGCTCGCCAGCACGGCAAATCTCATCGCCCGCTCCTTCTTTCTCTCTGTGGGACCAATTCCTGACGACGCACCACTCGTGATTATCGGGATGTGCGGGCCAGGCACAAGGCACGTTAGCCCTTGGCGAGCGGGGGATGTCGGTCGTTGGCGAGCGGGGGACGTGAGTCGTTGGCGAGCGGGGGACGTCAGTCGTTGGCGAGCGGGGGACGTGAGTCCCCTGTTTCTTTTGATCGTCGAATGGCGAGCGGGGGACGTCAGTCCCCTGTTTCTTTTCGTCGTTGATTCGTCATGGCGAAGAAACAGCGGGCTTACGCCCGCCGCTCGCCAATCCGCTCGCCTGAGAAACAGCGGGCTTACGCCCGCCGCTCGCCAATCCGCTCGCCTGAGAAACAGCGGGCTCACGCCCGCCGCTCGCCAATCCGCTCGCCTGAGAAACAGCGGGCTCACGCCCGCCGCTCGCCAATCCGCTCAGACGGGCTGCCAGACCAGAATCTCGCCCTTGCCGGGCACCGAGGCGTCGCCGGAGTAAAGCGCGTATGAGCCTTGCTGGGCCGCCACGGGCAGTTCGATTCCCAGCGGCGCGAGAAACCGGGAGTAGAGCCGCAGGAAGTCGGGATTGTAGCGGCAGGCGTAGGTGAACGTGGGCAGCAGCGTAAGCGGCTGGAGCGAGATGATCGTGCCGCGGACCATCCAGGCCCCCGCGCGAATTTCCGCTCCGCCCAGCAGCACCAGCGTGCCGCCCTTCATCTGCAGTCCGGCAAAGTCCCGCGCCCGGCCACCGATGACGATCGTTCCGCGGCGCATCCGCATGCCGACTTCCAGCCCCGCGGAGCCGCCGATCAGGATGGTGCCGTCGCGCATCCCGGACAGGCTGCCGCGGTACGCCGCGCCGACCTGGCCGCCGGCATCGCCCTGGACGCGGATCTGGCCGTTCTTCATCTCGGCGCCCAGCCAATCGCCCGCGCTGCCATGCACCTCGATCCGGCCTCCCCGCATGTACGCTCCCAGGTGCATCCCGGCGTTGCCGTGCACCACGAGGCTGCCGCGTGACATGCCTCGGCCGAGCCACTTGACCTGTCCCAGATCGCCGTGTACCTCGACCTGGTCGCTCCGCTCGCCTTCCACTTCGAACAGGTCGTCCAGCCGCAGGCGGCGTTTGCCCAGGTAGACTGCCTGGGCGCGGATGTCGGCGTGCGGCATCTCGGCCAGCAGATCGGGCGAGATGACTTCGGCCTCCAGCGGCACGGCCGGCCGGTCCTTGAGCCTCAGCACGATGGCACTCATTCGGTTCCCATGCAATCCCGGATCTCCGGATGCTCGATGCGCTGCACCTCGACCGGATAATTCTCGAACGACATCGTATATTGGTCTTCAAACAACGGGCGGAGAAAGTTTTCGATCCCCTCGTCGTACGCCGGTTTGATCAGGAACTCGCGGCCTTCGGGCGTGGCCCGGATGTCCCCGTCCTCGACCACGATCTCGCCGGCCTTGAGCACGTAGCGGGGATGACTGAACATCCGCAACACGTCCGGGTCGTCATGGTAAATCACCAGGTCGGCGTCGGCGCCGACGCCCAGTTGGCCTTTCTCCTTCAGCCCCAGGGCCCGCGCCGGGCCCGCCGACGTGATAATCGCGATCTCGTACAGCGAATACTCGCGGTCGAGCTCCGGCAGTTTGATCGCCTTCCGGGCCTTGGGCGTGATCGACGCCAGGCACTCGCGGCGGAAATCGTTGCGCATCAGCAACTGAATGATTTCCGGATACCGCCAGAAGCAGGCGCCGTTGGGATGGTCGGTGGTCAGGAAGACGCGCCAAGGATCGTCGATCAACAGCAGCAACTCCAGGCCGGCCGCCCACTGCACGGCGTTCACCAGGTTGCTGGGCCGGTACGAGTAGGGAACGATCCCGCAGCCCGTTTCGTTCTCGACATCCAGGTTGCCCCACTTGCGGCCCGTCAGCTTGTACAGCAGATGTTGCCAGGGCCCGTCGGCCGTAATGGTGACCGTGTCGCCGAACAGCACGGCGCCGGCATCGGTCGTCAGGTTCGGATGCGCGTTGAAATATTCCGCCAACTGCACCGTTTCCGACCGCATGGTGCTCCAGTCGTCGCCGCCGTAGGCATGATACTGCAGGTGGGCCATGTGGGCCCGGTGGCCTTCCAGCGCCTTCATCGACTCCAGCGTCGTGGTGACGTTGCCCGGTGCGCCGAGGTTGTTGCAGTGCAGGTGCAGAGGATGCGGCAAACCCAGCTCGTCGACGATCTGAGCCAGTCCCTTGATGATCGCGCCGGGCGTCAGCGTGTGGTAGCCGGCGATGGGATCGGACAACTGCTTGGCGTCCTGGCCCCATTTCCAGGCCGCGACGCCGCCCGGATTGACCGCCTTGACGCCGTAGGCCTTGGAGGCCCAGATTTGCCAGGCGACCACGTGCCGGGCCCGTTCCAGTTCGCCGGCCTGCAGCAGGTCGAGCACGATTTCGTTGTTGGCCATCAGCACCAGGCAGCTCTTGTCGACGATCGGCACGTCCCGCAGCTCTTCGTGCGTATGCTTGGCCGAGAGGATCGGCACGGCCGCTTCGTTGACCGTGGTCCAGCCCATGCCGGCATACAGGTAGCCGGTGGCGAACGTGGTCGGGGCCATACCGCCCAGCCCGGCGCGGCGCGACTGCGAGCGGATGAAGGCCACCGCCCGGCGATGGTCCTCGGGCGTCATCGCTCGAGCAAAATTGATCGAGCCGCCGGCCACGTGCGTGTGGATATCCACTCCGCCCGGCATGATTACCAGACCCGTGGCATCGATCGTCCGCCCGCCGTCCACGTCGGCCACGACTTTGCCACCGGCCAGACAGATGTCGCGGACCTGGCCGTTGATGCCGTTGGCCGGATCGTAAACCTTGCCGCCTGTGATGCGTATCATGAACCTACACCTGATTGGTGGTGTACTGCCCGTTGGCGTGAATCCAGTCCGGCTTGGCGCACACCGCCTCGTGAATCCGGCGGATGACCTCCTCGTCCGTCGGATACGGCGATTTCAAGGCGGGACGCAGCGGGATCGGCACCTCGTCCATGCGATAGCCGGTGCCCGGAGCGCTGATGCCGGTGACCGCCGTCGTGATGTGCACTCGGGCCAGCCGGCTGGTGTGAGTGACCTTGGGGTCGAGCACAATCGTGGGGATGCGCGCCAGGTGGTCGATCGCCGGCTGCGGCATGGTCGCGCCCGGATCGGCGCCCAGGATTAGCGCCGCGTCCGCGTCGCCCCGGACCAGCAGATCGACCGTGGAGAACTCGCCCGGATTGTAACGCGGATAGCCCCGGCTGAAATTGATCCCGAACGGATAACCCGTCTGCCAGCGCATGACCACGTCGGCGCCCGTCACGTTGCCGTGGCCGCGCATCGGCATCGCCACGAACTTGGTGAAAGCATTCATCTCGGCCGCCAGCGTCAGCAGGGCCGCCGAGTTCATGTGCTTGCCGCGGGTCATCGACAACCCCATGCCGAAGAACATCACGCCGAACTTGGCGCGCTTCATCCGCGCGACCAGGTCGGTAAGCTGTTCCAGCGTCAAGCCGGTCTCGGCCACCTGCCGCGGATCGACCGCCTGGTCCTTGATCAGCGCCCGCAGGATGGTCAGCACCTCGAAGTCCTTCCCCGGCCGGACCTGCAGGAAGATATCGGCTGCCTTGACGCTCTTGGTCTCGCGGATATCGACCAGCACAACCGTGCGGTCCTTGCGGCCGTTCGGGACGTGCTTGCCCTTGGGCATCAGCGAATATTTGGTGAAGTGCCGCGGATGGCACTCGGCCGGATTGCCACCCCAGAAGACGATGAAATCGGCCCGGTTCTTGACTTCGCCCAGCGTGCACGTGACCTTGCCACCCAACTGGGCGGCGATTTCGGTGGGACCGTGTCACAACGAGGTGTGGCTGTCGACCACGCCTCCCAGGCGCTCGGCCAAGGCCACCGTCTCGCGTTGCGCTTCGCACGTGATGTTGCTCATCCCGTACACCAGCGGCATGGCGGCCTGGTCCAGCAGTTCGGCGGCCAGCGCGATCGCGTCATCGACCGGGGCCGGCTGGCCGTCGATCAGCGCCGGCGGATACAGCGACTCGGCCGTGTGATTCAGAAACCAGGCCTTGCCCAACACGCAGGCCCGCTTCGCCTCGACAATCCGCACCTGGTCGGCGTGCAGCTCAATGTCGTCGCAGACACAGCCGCAGAACGTGCAGGTCGCGTGCTTCACCACGTTCAGATTCATGATCGCTCCTCGGCGCTCGAACCGTTTCGTCTCCGCTGGCGGCAGCCGCGAAGAAGAACTGTCAGGAGAGCGTCGTGGGCTCGTCGAGTTGCTCGAACCGGCCGGGCTCACGTCGCTCGTCATCCGCTACCTTACCGTCCGCACCGGACGGAATGACAAACGTTCACCCCAGGGCCCGGCCCACGCAACTTCCCCGCACTCGCCGCGGCATGTATCGCCCCGCGGACACCTCTTCCCAGGCCGGCGCGGCGTCCGCCTCGCCCGGCAAAGTAAAGTGCGGGCTACTTTCAGCAGCCATGTCGATTGGCTGGTCGTGGTTTGGCATGAATTCCTCTCCGTTCACTTGGGCCAGAGGCCCTTCACTATAGTCGGAGGACCGGTCGGAGACCGATCTTCCTGAAAGGGACGGGTCGGAGACCCATCCTACCTGATCATTCGACAACTTCTAACTCGCTTCCGGCTCGGCCGGTTCGACTTCGACTTCCCAGCCTTTGGACGTCGGCATTCCGGTTCCATCGGTGCTGCCACCCATCAGCCGGCAGGTTGGTGGACCGTAGGGCACAAACAGCATGCCGTCGGGCACCTTTCCCTTCTCGCACCGAAACCGTGCCTCGCCAAACTCGTTCCGGACCAGGACCCAGTCGCCCTCGGCAATGCCCAGCAGGGCCATGTCCGCGGCGCTGACCGTGAGCGTGGTCACAATCCTGCGATATTCTTCATCGTCCTTGCCGACGTTGATCTGCGCGCCTTGTTTGGCGGTTCGGGACGGATTCAGCAGGAACTTCATCGCACCTATCGTTTCGCTTGATTGCAAGCCCGCCGCCACGGAGCGCCGGTTCCCGGATCGCCGCGACCTAGTCCAAACAAAGCATTGTACCCGTCCGGTCGGCCTCCGCAATTTACCCCCCATCAAAGGAGGGAAACCTGACCGGGGACCGGACAACCGAGGTCGGCGGCCATTGTTCGCCGGCGGCAAATTCCCTACGATCAGCCGATCATGATACGCTTGACCGACTTTCGCGAGATTTTGCGGTACGTGCCCGACTTTCGGGGCCGAGTGTTCGTGATCGGCATCGACGGCGAGGTGATCGCGCACGCGAATTTCCCGAACTTGTTGCTGGATATCGCCCTGCTGCACAACCTGAACATCCGGGTGGTGCTGGTGCATGGAGCCGGATTCCAGTTGCGCGAGGCGGCCGAGCAGTTGGGGCGGCCGCTCTCCAATTCGGACGGGACCGGGATCACCGACGCCCAGACGCTGGATCTGTCGGTCACCGTGGCCAGCCGCGTGTTGCACCAGGTGCTGACGGGCCTGGCGGCCGTGGATCTGGCGGCGGCTTGTCCCAACGCCGTGGTCGCTCATCCGGCCGGGATCCTCAAGGGGATCGACATGGAGTTCACCGGGCGGGTGGAGCGGATCGACGTGGCGTCGCTGCTGCAGTTGCTGGAGAATCGATTCATCCCCGTGTTGCCGCCGCTGGGGTTTGACGGCCAGAGCCAGACATATCGCCTGAATTCGGACTCGCTGGCCGCGGCGGTGGCGGGCGCGTTGCGGGCGGTCAAGCTGATTTTCGTCACGCCCAGCGATGGGGTCGTACGCGGGGGCGTGTTGCAGCGGCAGTTGTCGGTGGGCGAGGCGCGCGAGTTGCTGCGGGCGCACCGCGACGAGCTGGCGGCGGGCATGGTGTCGAAGGTGGAGCAGGCGTGCGAGGCTTGCGGCCGCGGCGTGAGCCGCGTACACGTGATCAGCGGGCTGATGGAGGAGGGGTTGCTGGCCGAGGTGTTTTCGAACGAAGGCGTCGGCACGCTGGTGTACGACGACGAGTATGAAGTGATCCGCCGGGCCACTTCCAGGGAGATTCCGGCGATCGTCACGCTGGTGCAGCAGGCGGCCGAGCAGGACGAGGTGGTGTCGATCGGGCACCGCGAAATCGAAGCGGCGATCCAGCATTTTTTCGTCGTCGAGATCGACCACAACCCGGTGGCCTGCGCGGCGCTGCACCCGTATCCCGACGAGGGCAAGGCGGAGCTGGCCACGGTGGTGGTCGGCGCGGGGCACGAGAACCGCGGCATCGGCCGGCGTTTGATACGCCGGATCGAAGAGGAAGCCCGGCAGTCGGGCGTGCGGGAGTTGTTTTGCCTGTCGACTCAGGCCTTCGCCTACTTCATGCAGAAAGCCGGCTTCGAGCTGGGCAGCGTCGACGATCTGCCCGCCGCCCGGCGGATCCAGTGGGCCCGCAGCGGCCGCAACTCCCGCGTGCTGAAGAAGCTGCTGGACTAGGCACCGCGATTCCCGCTATGTGCTGGCCGCCCCCCTTCCCTCGGCGCGAAAAAAGAAAAGAGTTGACTTT
This sequence comes from Pirellulaceae bacterium, assembly GCA_024102795.1. Classification (GTDB taxonomy): domain Bacteria; phylum Planctomycetota; class Planctomycetia; order Pirellulales; family Pirellulaceae; genus JAGFJK01. The sequence goes on along the minus strand of JAGFJK010000357.1, from coordinate 2,837 downwards.
GCATTGCGATTCGGTCAAATGCGTCCGCCAGCGCGAATAACTGAGGATGCCGCGAGCGAATACTGAGGCGACCCGCTCGGCGCACGCTTCGACGCTGGCAATGACTGGCCTCAAGTCCTGCGAGGGGGTGGGAAATGTGGGGGCAGAATGAGTTTGGCGCATTTGTTGATGGTCTCGCGGGATGCATCCCTGCAGAGCCACGTCGGCGACATTGTCGCCGCCAAGAGGCACTGCCGGTTGGAGTCCGTGGAAGACCTGGATTTGGCTTCGGTCCGCATTCGCCGCGGCGACGTCTCGCTGGCACTGCTGAAAGTCTCGGCTCAGTTGCCGGTGTCCGACGGCGTCCGGTTCGTGAACCAACTGGCGACTCTGCCGCGACCGGTACCCGCCCTGGTGATTATGGAGAACGATGACGCGGAAGCGTCGTTGAGCCTGGTCAAGGCGGGCGCCGTGGAATGCATGTCGCGACCGCTCAACACGTCGCGGCTGTCGATGCTGATCGATCTGCTGACCGCTCGGGACCGGGCGGCGCCCAACCGGCCCGCGAAGCCGTTGGCCGGCGAGGACGGGGAAGTGGTAATCGGCAACGATCAGTTGCTGATCAGTTCGCCGACGATGCGGTCCGTGGCCGAGCAGGTGCGGGCCGTGGCGCCGCTGGACGCGACCATCCTGTTGACCGGTGAAACCGGATCGGGCAAGACATCCCTGGCCCGGTGGATCCACCAGCTATCGCCGCGGAGCGCGCAGCGTTTGTTAACCGTCAACTGCGGTGCTTTGCCAGAGACCTTGATCGAAAGTGAACTGTTCGGCCATGTGCGCGGAGCGTTTACGGGGGCGGATCGGGAGAAAAAGGGGAAGTTCTTCGAGGCCCAGGCGGGCACGCTCCTGCTGGACGACGTGAACTGCATCCCGCTTGCCGCACAGGCTGCTTTGCTGCGGGCGGTGGAGGATCGCGTCTACGAGCCGGTGGGTTCGAACGGCTCGCAGCCGTTTCAGGCGCGGCTGATCGCGACCTGCAATCTGGACTTGAGGCAGGAAGCGCTGGCGGGACGCTTTCGGGCGGACCTGTACTTCCGGCTGAACGTGGCCTCGTTCCATGTGCCTCCGCTACGCGACCGGCGCGATGAGATCGGGGTTCTGGCGCAGCGGTTCCTGGAACTTTCCGCGCGGCGGCATGCTCTGGCCTGTCCGGGCATTTCGCATCAGGCACTTCAGCAGTTGATTACCTATGACTGGCCCGGCAATATCCGCGAGCTGCAGCATGTGATCGAAAGGGCGGTGATTCTCTGCGGAAACTGCCCTGTCGAGTTGCGCCACCTGCCCGAACAGTTGTTGGAAACACCGAGCCGGTCCGCGCCGGCTGACGCGCCTGCGATCATGCTGCCTCCCACCAGATCGCCGCTGGCCCAGGCTCGCTGGGACGCGGAGCGGACCGCGCTGGAGGTGGCCCTGCATCGCAACCAGAACAACCGGACCTGCACGGCTCAGGATTTGGGAATCAGCCGAGCGGCGTTGTACAAGAAGTTGCAGAAGTATGGCCTCGTGCGGCCCGAAGGCGTCGATACCCGTTCCGTTGCCGGCGAGCTCTGAGGGCTCGGCCAGCAGTTCACGAGTGTCCGTTCGCCGAGGAGATGTCTCGCAGCCAGGCCAGGTGAGCCTGCCTTCCGTCCCAACTGGTTTCGATGCTGCGCAGCGCCACTGGAACTGGCTGCAACGCACCACCCACCTCCCGCAAGACGTTGATCTCGACACTGTCGACGTCTAGCGGCAGCCCGATCGTCTGACCGACCAACTGATCGGCCGCTCGCCCGAACAACCGTTCGGCGGCCCCGTTGGCGTAATGCACGACGCCCTGTTCGTCCATCACCACCACGGCATCGGCACTGGCGTCCGCCAGGAGCCGCACCGTCCTCTGTTCACGATTCAACCGGGATTCCAGGTCGTCCACGACAATCGCGAACCTCAAGGCCCGCAGCAAGGCGTCGGTGCGGTCGAGCCCCTTGATCACGTAGTCCCGAGCGCCGCGGGCCAAGGCGTCGACTCCATCCGTCGACTCCCCATCGGAGATCATCACCACGATCGGTACGCCCCCGTCCGTCCGTTGCACCCGACCTAACGCCTCCATCCCCTGGCAGTCGGGCAGATCGAGATCCAGCACGACCGCATCGATCCCGCCGGCCTGCAAGCGTTCCAGGGCTGCCGGCAGCCGCCGGGTGACCTTCACATCCATCCAGTCCTGGTAGGTGCTGGCCAGCGCATCGCACAACTCCTCCACCAGCAACTCGTCGCCAACGACCAGGAGCACGCGGATCAATTGATCGGTTGGGCCATGTCGCCGTCGCGGCGGTTGGGTGAGGTAGGGTCTCATGTGGGCACCTTTTCCGAAGCCGGGGCAGATCGGGGATGGTCGGCGGCAAGCAGCCGCGACACATCGCTCGCGTGGTCCGTCAGGCTGCCGATAACTCCTCGCACGGGCAACGGCCGGCAGGTCCATACCTGCGGAGTAGTAGCGACCAGGTTGAGCGGGGCTCGGCAAGACAAGAACGGCCAGGACGTCGCAGCCATTACCAGCGCGCCGCCAGCGTCTCGTGCCCGGCAGGCGGCACAACGACGACGTTGGCATGTCACGCAGCTTGTGCCGTCGGAGCCCCAAACCAAAGCGATCTGAGAAATCTCGCTTTGCCGACGCCGCATCAAGCCAGGGTCGAGTTTAGCAGAACAGTTTGCGGGCGGCAACAGCGAGCTGCCAGTGCGTCGGAGCCAGGTTGTCAGGGTGCCGCCCGCGCGCACTTCCCCGGCGCCCGGCAGCGCCGCCGGGCGGCGACTTCGCCGGCGCC
>JAGFJK010000318.1 GCA_024102795.1 Pirellulaceae bacterium | reverse complement strand
CCGGCTGGCCGGGCACGATCGCCGCCGAGTCGCCGCGCGGCTCCGTCGCCCCCTCGCGCGTGTCCAGCCGCAGGTCCGCCTCCCGCGCCGCCTCGTCGAACCCGTGGCAGGCAAAGCAGTTTTCGGCCAGGATCGGCAGCACGTCGCGATTGAACTGGACCGGGCCCTCCGGCGGCTCCGCCGCGGGCGTTTGCCGCGCCGCGACCAGGCATAGTCCGATCAGCAGGCTGGCGAATCGGATGGAGGCGGACTTCATGAGTGACCCTCGAACATGAACCAGCCGCAAGGAGCGCGGCGCTCATCGGCAGGCGGGACGCAGGCGGAGCGGCGCGAAACGGCCGCTGGCTTCAGTCTAGCAGGTTCGCGGCGCTCGTCAAAAACGGGGACGAGGGGGTAGTTTTTTGGGAAATTACCCCCGTCCCTTGGTTTCGACCAGCCGCAGCAGCAGGGGCAGCACGAACAGGTTGCCCAGCAGGCCGCCGAGCATGCTGATGCTGACCAGCGCGCCGAAGTAGATCGTGGGCACGAAGTTGCTGGTGCAGAGCACGGTGAAGCCGACAATCAGGGCCAGCGTGCTGAACACCACCGCTCGGCCCACCGTCTGCTGCACGTCGGCCAGAGCCACGTACAGCGGCTTGCCCGCTCGGCGCTCGCGCTGGAACGAGATGATGTAGTGGATCGAACTGTCGATCGACAGGCCGATCGAGACGGCCGCGATCATCGCCGCGCCCATGTTGATCTTCAGCCCCAGCCAGCCGAGTCCGCCAAGGACCACGAAGATCGGCAGCGCGTTGGGGATCAGGGCCACCAGCGCCAGCAGCGGGCTGCGCAGCGCGGCCAGCATCATCAGGCCGATCGCCGTCGTCGCCACCGCGAAACAGACCCACTGGTCGCGGATCATGCTGTGCACCAGGTTGGCCAGCAGCACGAAGAATCCGGTGACCTGCCCGCCTTCGGAAAGCGGACCGGCGTCCGGTTGCCCGCCGGCTGGCGACGTCACGGCCGTGGTCAGCCGCTCGCCCGCCGGAAATTCCCGCTCGACCAGTTCGCGCACCTGCCGGATCAGCTCCAGCTTCTGTTCGGCCGGCTGCCGCTCGCGGGCCCGCAGCATGATCCGCAGATAGCTGCGCCCCTCGGCGTCCGGCCGGCTGCGCAGCGAATTGATGAAGTTGGGCATCGACAAGGCCATGCCCAGCACGCGCTGGCCCACCGGTTCGCTGGCCATCGACGGTTCCACCTCGACCACCCGCACCGCGTCCGCCAGGCTGATCACCTTGGTCAACGCGGCCCGCTCGGCGGCGCTGGCGACGCCGTCCACCGGCTCGCGCCCCGCGCCACCGGCCAGGTCCGCCTCGCGCAAGGCCCGCAGCCGCGACTGCAGGTTCTCAATCCGCCGCAGATACTCGTCGCTCATCCGGGCCGGCGACGGCACGATGATGTCCCACACGCCGGCGCCGCCCAGTTGCTGCTCCACGAACGAATACGCCTCCACGATCGGGCTGTCCTGGCGGAAGTTCCGCGTGAAGTCGGTCTCCACCTGCAACCGGCCCAGCCCCGCCAGACTGATCGCCAGCAACAGCAGCAGGCAACCGGCCAAGGTCGCGGGCCGCTTGTCGACCCACAACACCAGCCGTTCCAGCAGCCCGGCCAACTGCCGCTCGCCCCAGGCCCTGTGCGGGTCGGTGTCGAACCGGCCCAGCAACGCCAGGCCGGGAACCAGCAGGGCCACCGCCACCAGCACCAGCGTCGAACCGGTGGCCATCATGATGCCGAAGTCCCGCACGGGACCGACGCGCGCCACCATCAGCGACGCGAAGCCCACGGCGTCGGTCAGGCAGGCCCAGCAGATCGGCGCCGCCAGCAACGCCAGCGACTCGCGCATCGCGTCGGCCGGTTCGAGGCCCCGCCCGCGAGCCTGCCGGAACCGCACGATCACGTGGACCACGGTCGCCACCCCGACCACGGTGATCGTCGCCGTGAACATGGAACTGACCATGCTCAACCGCAACTGCATCCAGACCAGCACCGCCTGCGTCATCACCAGCGACCATTGCACCACGGCCAGCGGAATCAGCACCCAGCGGATGCTGCGGAAGCAGACGACGATCGTCAGCGCCAACAGGACGAGCGACGTGCGACCGAGCCGCTGTCCGTCTTGTTCCAGATAGCGGAACCCATCGACCACCATCACCGGTTCGCCCGTCACCATGCCCTGTGGCAGCGACTGGGCGACAGAACGCAACTGGTCGATCGTTTGCTGGCGGGGCGTTTGCGTTTCCGCTTCCGGCAGCAGCATGCAGACGGCGGCCGCGATCTGGCCGTCCGCGTCGTGCGTGTACCCGGCAAACAGTTGGCGGAACGCCTGGGCCAGCGGATCCCCCTCGGCCACGATCGTCCAGGGCGGTTCCTCGGCCGGCTTCTTCCGCCCTCCGCCCAGCCCCAGCAGGCCTTTGAAGCGGTCGGTCAGGTTGTCCTTGGCCCGTTTGAGCTTCAACGCCCCCTGCATCGCCCGATCGACTTCCGACAGGCTGAGCACATCCTGGACGCCGGCCACCTGCTTCAGCCGCTCGGTGGCCGCGGCCAGCCGCACCAAGCCGCTGCCGTCCGCGGCCAGCAGTTGCGGATCGCGGTAGACGACCAGCGCCATCTCGTTGCCGCCGAACCGGGCCTTCAACTGACGATACGGCGGCAGCAGCGGATCGTCGGCCGCGAACATGTTTTCAATCGACCGGTCGAACTGCAGCTTCCGCGAGGCGGGCCAGGCCACGACCACCAGCGCCAGCGCCAGCAGCAGCAGCGGCCAGCGGCCGGCCACCAGCAGCTCGGCAAGTTTGCGGCTCAGCGGGGACATGCGTGGTAGTCAGAAGTCAGTTGTCAGTAAAGCAGGTGGAATCTGCCGACGGGTTGGTGGTGACGGGCCTGGGGCCAGTCAGGTCGGCGCCTGTCCTTCAATGCAAGGAGGGGCGGCGTTACTGGTCTCGCTGGTCGGTCCCATTCGGATGGTCGGCCATGTCAAACGCGAGTTCGCGTTGTCTGCGGTCCTTGGCCTCTCCGAAATGCTGTCCCTGCAAGGGACGCAGGTCCACAACGGCACCGAACCTTCGAAACGTCGACAGGAATCTGTCGTACGCCGTACCCCAATAAACCATCGCACAGGACATCGGGGCACCTTTGCCGCCGCTTTGCCCATTGACGAGGAACTTCAGTCGCGTGTCGTACAGAAAACACACTCCGCAAGCGCTGCCGAAGACATGTCTTTTCCAGTGCCCAGTATTCGTGGCCACGGGCACCAGGGCCAAGACCTCGGACGCGTACTCCGCGTGAGACATTGAACATTTTGCCAGCCAGTTCTTGATTGAAGTGCGGCGTTCCTTGTCGACGCCATACGGCGGATTGACATAGATTGTCTGATATTGCCAGATCTCGCGCAGGCCATCGCGATCAGGCAAGCGAAACTCGGTCCGAGCATGAACGATTGAGTACTCGTTCGAACACGGATCAAGTTGAATGTCACCACCAAAGAACTCGCGCACGGCATTTACATATTTCTCCGGTGTTCCCCATTCTTGGCTCAGCGTGTTGAGCGTACGTCCCGCGGTCATCCGTGTACCTCCCCCCATTTCTTGCGCTTCAAGGTATCGAGCTCCGATCGAAGTTCACTGAGTCGCCCTCGAGCGGGTGCGATGATGTTAAACCAGCCTGCGATGGTTCGTAAATTTGAATCGAAGTACGACTGCAGTGCCAGATCTGCGTCCAAGGCGATCTTCACCTTCGTAAACTGGTTGACACCCTTTCTTCCCGTGTAGCTGGCAAGGAATGTGTCCTTAGCGGGCCGAAGCTCGCGGGTCGGGTGGAGCAACAGTCGTTCGATAAACTGGCTCAAGCCAGCATCGGTCAGGAACAGGAGCCAGTCATAGGACTGCGCCAAGACTTTCAGTTCTTTGTTGTGGTTGTCAGAGGTAAACCAGTTTCCGTGATTGCTCACTACACCCACGGTAAGGATGAAACGGGAGAGAAGTTCTTTGTCGTCCGAGGCGATGATTCGAGCCATTAACTGGTAGTAGTCGCCCATCTCGATCCTGCCGTCACTTCTCTGGATCAAACCGCCCATCGTTCCATCCATGAATCGCAACTTCTGAAGCGAGGACACCGTCCTGGCAACGTATGCCCCTTGCTTGGCCTTCTCAATGGTCTGGGGTCCCTTCTTCATTCCTTCTTCCACCCCAACTCGCTTGCATTCGAAAATCGCAAATGGTTGCGCGCTCAGTACCACTACGGTGCACTTTCCGCCAGCATTCGTGAACGTGTCAAGACAGGCATTCAGGAACGAGTTCTCACTCTCGGCGATAGTGCAGGAATTACGCAGGATCCGATCCCTTGTCAGTAGGGATCTGCTTTTCACGGCATGTGGTGCGAGCCAAGATTCGGCGTGGGCCAGTTGTTTCAGAATTTTCCGCGACGTCAATGGAAGGTGATCGCGTTTGAAGGGAAGAGTCGCTGAGACAACCGAAGGATGAAGGCTGTACTCGACATTATGTGTGATGGATTCGTTTGCAAATTCCGGAAGGGGGCGTTCAATGGCGATATTGTGCTCGAATCCCCATGACTTGAGTGCGTAGAAAGTGACAATTTCAACCAGCGTACCCAACGCACGGCCAGCCGCTTTCTTAGCATCCCTGGCATAATGAAACACCTTTTCAGTCAGCACCTTCTGAAGCTGGTCAACTGATTCGTGCGGCATCGCGTTCTACTGGTTGTGGAAGAATCAAGGGCACTTACCGCGTCAACGCGTACAGCAGGATGTTGATCCCCAGCCGGGCGGCGTCGTCGCGGACGTAGCCTTTGCATTCCAGCGAGGCCAGGTTCTCCAGGGCGCAACTGATGTCGTAGGGCGAAAAGATCACGGCGTAGCGGCCCTCGTATTCGATCGCTTCCAGCCAGGGAGTCGTCTTGGTCAGACGGGCCTCCAGCGGATCGTCCGACTCGCCGCGCAGCTTCGGATCGCGGAGCGTCACCTGGCCCACATCGTAACCGCGGTACGCCCGGGTGAACAACGGATCGTCCGGAGGGATGCGGACCAGCTTGTGGCCCGGCAGGATCGCCTCCCACTCGCGGCGAAACGCCTGAGCGAACTGGGGGCTGGCGCAGATCGCGTCGGCGAACACGAAGCCGCCCCGCTCAATGAATTCCCCCAGCGCCTTCCGCTGGCTGGGCGTGAAGCGGAAGTCGCGGCGGCCGTGCATGAACAGCAGCGGGTACTCGAACAGCCGCGGATCGTCCGGTTCCAGCAACAGCCGCTGCGCGGCCACGCGGGCCGCGGACTGCTGGCGAAACAGGTTCAACAGGTTCACCAGCGCCTGGGGCGCGTCGTCGCCGCCGCCGGAGTGGCTCAGTTTCGGCACGTACAACTGACCTCGCGCGGCCCGGTCCTCCACGCCCTCGCTGTACGCCGCCTGCGGGCGATCCAGCTTGTCCTTCAACTGCCGGTTGGTGGCATAGGCCAGCACGTTGGCGCCGATGTTCAGGCAGGCCTGGATCTCGTCGCGGACTTCCGCCGGATACTTGGGGAGCTGCCGCGTCGACGCCAGTTCCCAGAAGCAGGACAAGGTCTCCGGGCAGTACACGACGCTGGTCCGGCAGCAGGCGTCCATGCCGTACAGCGGGCGGAGGAACCGCGGGTCCACCTTGCGCTGCGCGTACCAGACCGGATGGTCGGGCGGCAGCAGGCGCAGCGGAGCATCGGGGAACAGCTCCCGCATCAGCTCGCGAAACGCCTGGTCGAACAGGCGGCCGTTGCAGCCCCGGCCGTCGCACGCCTCGGCAAAAATAAACCCGCCCTGGTTCACGTATTCGCGGAGGTTCTCGCGCTGCTGGCGGGTCAGGTTCAGCAGTTGCTGCCCGCTGAGCAGCAGCACGGGTGTCTCCAGCAGGTCCTCGACCGTGGCCGCCTGCACGTCGACCGTCTGCCAGGAGAGCTCGCGCCGCCACTCGGTTTCGACGAACCGCGTCAGGTGCTGCACGCCCTGCGGATGGCGGTCCCAGTCGCTTTCGTCGCCGTGCTTGAGTTTGGAAATCACCACCGGCCGCCGCCCCTTGGAAAGGAACAGCAGGGCCAGCGACGTCGCGACCAGCGGGTTGTTTTCGCCGTGGCCTACACCCTTCCAGTAACCCGTCAGATCGTCCTGCTTGCTGACCAGCATCTCGGCCCCCTCGCGATACCAGTCGTGGCGGCCGATGAAGCGGCTGCCCGTCATCCGGCCGACGCGTTCCACGCCGTACAGGTAGTACAGCAGCCACGTGCCGCTGGCACCCCCGTCGCGGCCGGCCAGCACGCTGGGATTGCTGGACACCGAAAACTTTTTGCCCAGCCAGATCAGCCCCCGCTGGATGTCCGAATCGTCCTCTTGTTGTCCGCAGCAGCGAACCGTCCCGTCCTCAACCCGCGCCGCCTCGCCCCCTAACTGTCCCGACGCGATGATCATCGAGGCGATGCCGGCACAGGTCATGCTGCCGCTGGCCGGAAAGCCCTTGTAGTAGCCCCAGGACCCGTCTGGATGCTGGCAGTCCCGCCAGTAGTTCAAGGCCAGCCGCCAGGTCTGGTCGCTGATCTCGACCCCGGTCTGTTCGGCTTCGTACAGGGCCAGCAGAGCGAACTGCGCGTTCGAGTTGTCGCCGTTGCCCTCCTGGGCCGAGTAGCCCCAGGCTCCCTTGCGTTCGCCCGCCGCGATCTGGATCGATTCCAGCCAGCGGGCGTTGCGGCTGATCAGCAGGCGGTCCTTCTCCGGTTCGGCCAGGCAGAAGACCATCGTCTGCAGCGAGGTGGCGTAGGTCATCTCCGGGTTACCCAGTGACCGCAGGTAGGCCAGAGCCCGTTGGACGGCCGGATCCTCGGGGGGCAGGCCCGCGTGCAGCAGGGCCAGGGTGCAGAGCGACGTGAGTCCGCCCGGCTGGCCCGGATGTTCCGCCCAGCCGCCCGTGGTCTTGGTCTGCTGCTTGAGCAGGTAGGCGACACCCGTCTCGATGGACTTGCGAACTTGTTCGGCCGTGATCTCGGCCGCCGCCGGCCGGGCGGTCGGGGCCAGGACCAGCAGCAGGACCAGCAGCAGGACCGGTACCCGCAGGATCGGCCCAAGTCCATTTCCCGTTCGCCTGCTTCGTGGCGGCAGTGCCAGCATGAGCCGTTATCCTTTCCTCGGTTGCCCCAAAGTTGTTACAAATATCTTAGAATTCACCAGTTACGGCGGCAATGCGGAGGGCCCGCAACCGGGGCACCCAGCGGACCCTGATTTGCTGCCCGCCGGGGGTGCCGATAGAATCCCCCAAGGCCGTCGCCGGATTGTCACGGCGGAACGACCGACAGGCCCGACGCTTCTCGCCACCCAGTGTGTGGAGTTTCTCGTCCGGCAGGCTCATCAGGCATGCAAGGGAGTGGAGTGAGCAGTAAACAACGCAGTCTGGGCGACATTCTGCAGGAATTCAGCCAGCACCGGCGGGTGATGGAACAGGAACTGCAAAAGATCATCGTCGGCCAGCACGAGGTGATCGAACAGTTGTTCGCGGCCATTTTCACTCGCGGTCATTGCCTGCTGGAAGGGGTTCCGGGGCTGGCCAAGACGCTGATGGTCAGCACGCTGGCCCAGATTCTGGATGTCAGCTTCAAGCGGATTCAGTTCACTCCCGACTTGATGCCGTCCGACATCACGGGCACCAGCGTGCTGCAGGAGGACGACGAGGGGCGGCGGGCGTTTCAGTTCGTCGAGGGGCCCGTGTTCACCAACATCTTGCTGGCCGACGAAATCAACCGCACGCCGCCCAAGACGCAGGCCGCGCTGCTGCAGGCGATGCAGGAGCGGGAGGTGACGGTGGGACGGACCACCTACAGCCTGCCGGACCCATTCTTTACGATCGCCACGCAGAATCCGATCGAGCAGGAAGGGACCTATCCGCTGCCGGAAGCCCAGTTGGACCGGTTCATGTTCAACGTCAAGGTCGGTTATCCGACGGCCGAGGAAGAAGAACGCATCCTGGGCGTGACCGCTCGGAACGAAAAGGCCGAGGTGCGCAAGGTGCTTTCGGCCCGTGCGATCGTCAACCTGCAGAAGCTGGTCGGATCGGTGGCGGTCAGCGAGTACCTGGTGAAGTACGTGGCCCGGCTGGTACGAGCGACCCGACCGCGCGACGAAACGGCACCCAAGTACGTCCGCGAACTGGTGGACTGGGGAGCCGGGCCGCGGGCGGGGCAGTTCCTGATCAACGGCGGCAAGGCGCTGGCCGCCATGGACGGCCGCTTCTCGGTCGCCGTCGAGGACGTGAAGAAGATCGCCATCCCGGTGCTGCGGCACCGGATCAGCACCAACTTTCAGGCGCAGGCCGAGGGGCTGACGACCGAGGACCTGATCTTGCGGCTGGTCCAGGAGATCCCGGAGCCGGAGATTCCCAAGTTCTCCCAGCACCAGCGCCCGGCGGCTCGCGGCCCGGCCACTTGAGCCCTGGCGGCCTCGCATCTCGGACAGCGGCGGGCTGTTCGCGCCGGGCTTCAACGCGAACCTCAGCGGGTGGCGGCAATGTCGGTCGAAAAGTATCTCAAGCCGGAAGTCATCAACCAGATCAAGCGGCTGGACCTGCGCGCACAGTTCGTCGTCAAGGGCTTCCTGCAGGGCTTGCACGCCAGCCCGTTCCACGGGTTCTCGGTCGAATTCAGCGAACACCGCAAGTACACCGCCGGTGACGATCCCAAGGATATCGACTGGCTGGTCTTCGCCAAGACCGACAAGTACTACGTCAAGAAGTTCGAGGCGGAGACCAACATCACGGGCTACCTGGTGATGGACCTGAGCAGTTCGATGGGTTACACGTACCGGCAGGAGCTGTCCAAGTTCGATTACGCCATCTGCCTGGCCGCCGCGCTGGCCTACCTGATGATCCACCAGCAGGACCCGGTGGGACTGATCACGTTCGACCAATCGGTCCGCGACAGCCTGGCTCCCAAGTCCAAGCGGCAGCAGTTGGGCAATCTGCTGTCGCACCTGGCCCGCTTGAAGCCGACCGGCGAAACCGATATCGCTCGCAGCCTGGGACAGATCGCCGCCATGCTGCGGCACCGCAGCCTGGTGATGTTGTTTACCGACCTGCTGTTGCCGGGCGAACTGGATCCGATGCTCACCGCCCTGCGGCGGCTGCGGCACGGCGGTCACGACCTGATTCTGTTTCATATCCTGGATGAAGCCGAAGTCACGTTCCCCTTTCACGGGATGGTGGAATTGAAGGAGCCGGAGACGGGCCGGACCGTGACGGTGGATGCGGACAATTACCGCGCCGAGTACGTCAAGTCACTGGAGGCCGAACGCAGCCGGTACCGGCGGGAGTGTTTCCAGATCGGCGTCGACTACGTGGCGCTGGATACGAGCACGCAGTTCGACAAGGCGCTGATGGAGTACCTGTTGAATCGTCGCGCGCGGTGTTAACGGTGGTCACATGTCCTTTGTCAACGCATCCCTGTTGCTGGGCGGCCTGCTGGTCGGCGTGCCGGTGGTGTTGCACCTGCTGATGCGGCAGCAGCCGCGGCAACTGGTGTTCCCGGCCATCCGGTACGTCGAACAGCGCCGCGAATCGAACCGCCGGACGTTGCAGTTGCGACACTGGCTGCTGCTGGCGCTGCGCTGCCTGGTGGTGGGCTTTCTGGTGCTGGCGCTGGCTCGGCCCAGCGTCGGTTCGGCGGCGCTGGGCGGCTGGCTGCTGTCCTCCGCGCTGGTTGGGCTCGCGGGTCTGGCGGGCGTTCTGGCGGTGGTGGCTTGGGTCTGGCGGCGCG
>JAGFJK010000313.1 GCA_024102795.1 Pirellulaceae bacterium | reverse complement strand
AGGCGCCTTGTGCAACGCCTTCGGCGTAGAAGGGACTCGAGGCGGTCGTCCACCCAGGGTGCGCCCGAAGCGGGCGACCCTGGGCTGGGTTGTTCAACGCCTGCGGCGTAAAGACAGCGCGGGAGTCGAAATGCGAGGACTCTTGGACGATTCGTCCCCAAATTGTGGCGACTCACCGCAAATCTCTGCTTTAATTCAACCTAAAAGCTGCACGATCTCTCAGGCAGAGTGTGCGGCTTCCCGACTATGGATATCCCGTAGGGTACGGAGCGTAAGGGGGCAATCCAGAACAACTCGCGGACTTGCCCACCCCGCGGCGGCGACAACCGCCAAGCGTCAAAACGCTTTCAGCGCGTCCTGCTCCTCCTCCCGGATGTCGAACAACTGGTTGAGCCGAGTGATCAAGAACACTTCCATGATCTCCGGCCGCAACTGGCACAGCTTCAACTTGCCGCCCGCGCCCTTCAACTTCTTGTCCAGGACAATAATCTTGTTCAACGCGGCGCTCGACAGAAACTGCACGTCCGAAAAGTTCAACAGCAGACTCTTGCGGTGCTCGTTCTCCACCAGCCCGAACAGCTCGTCGCCCAACTCCAGAATGTTCGCCGCGTCCAGAATCTTCCGATCCTGAAACCGCACGACCGTCACATCGCCCACCTCCGAAACCTGAATCCGCCGATGGACTGCCATCCGGTTGTTCCCTTCGAAAGCATTGCGACTGGCCGTGCCTGGTCCGCCGTCCTTTCGCCACTGACCGCGCAGACCGTTACCAAGATTGCCTTTATGGTATTCCAACGCCCCCCCGTGTCAACTCGCGGATGACACCCCGAACGCGCCCGGCGCCCGCCACCTGGCCAGCAGATCACATCCCCCAGACGACTGGCCGCTGGCTGTTGGCTGCTGGCCGCCGGTCGTTGGCCGCTGACCCCAGGCCGCTCACTCCGCCGGTTTCAGGGCCAGACTGTGCATCACCAGCACTCCGCCCACCGACAACAGGGCCCAGCCTACCCACTGCGGCGGGCGAACAGTCCTGCGAGCAGGTGGCGGCGCCGCACCCCAGAACATCGTCATCGGGTCCTGCTGCCTCGCCCGGCCACTCAACTTCTGCTCCACAAATACCGTCGCGTCCTCGGTCAATACGAACCGGTCAAATACCCGAAACTGAATGCCCAGAAACAGCACCACCAACCCAATCATCAAGAATTGCTGCCGGTTGAGCTTCATCGGAGTCTCCTTTCCCGTCCTGTGGCGCGCTGGGGTGCGGCAAGATACGCGGCACGTCACCGTGAGGCGACGTAGCGTCGCACCTCCTCACGATCGGCCTGTCGTCGCGGCGAAATGCAGGCGAATGGCTGAAATGCGGGATGTAGGGAGAGTGGGCGAGGAGGGTGGCTGGGTTGCGGCCGGTTGAAGGGCAGGGAGAGCTGTTACGTGGAGCGTGGGCTGCGAGAACGCGTTGGGGTGGTCAGGGGAGTTGCCGGTCGAGGGCGGTGGGACGCCGGAAGGGGATTGTGCGGCTGTTGAGTTGAGTTGGGATGTGTGGGAAGGCGGGGTGGGAGGCGATGTGGGGTGGAAGGCGATGCGGGGTGGAAGGCGATGTGAGGTGGAAGGCGATGTGAGGTGGAAGGCGATGTTACGGGGCAACACGGGCTGGAAGCCCATGCTACGGCTGGAAGCCCATGCTACCGCTGGGCTAGGGGCTGGCGCCGGGGATGGACGTGTTGGGGCCGCCCAGGTTGTGCAGGACGCTGTCGACCGCTTGCCGCACATGCCCCAACGCCGAATCGCTCATCAAGTGGCCCTTGTCCGCCTTGACGATCGCCACGGCCAGCTCGCGATGCTCGTTCCAGTCCGCCGGCGTGAACTGCCGGACGTCGACATAGGTCTGGCTGAAGTCCGACTGCAGCTTGGGAATCAGGTGCCAGCCATCGTTCGCCCGGACCACGTGGTATTTCAAGGCCGTGAACATCACCGCGGCGCCGACCAACAGGCCAGCCAGGAATGACGACAGGCGTCCCATGGTTGCAAACTCCCCAAAGAATCTTGCGGTTGACTTGCCTCACGGCGTGGGCGAAAACTGTAGCCCAACCGGCCCCTGAGCGGCAAGGTCAATCCACCAGCCCGGCGTCCCGCGGTCCCAGCCAGACATGTCGCACAGTCCGTCCGATGCCGCCAGCGCTCAGCCGAACGAGCATGGCGAGGGCACCCTGCTGTCGGCCAGCTTCATCGGCCTGACGCTGACTCAACTGCTGACCGCCATCAACGACAATATCTTCCGCTGGCTGGTGATCGGGATCGGCAAGGACTTTGTGGAGCCGGCCCGGTACGGCGAGATTCTGATGGTCGGCACGGCCTGCTTTGTGCTGCCCTACCTGGTGCTGGCGGCACCGGCCGGCTACCTGGCGGACCGCTTCAGCAAGCGGTCGGTGATCGTGGCCTGCAAGGTTGCGGAAGTAGTGATCATGGGGCTGGGCGTGGTGGCCATCGTGATCGGCAGTCCGGGGCTGCTGTTCGCCGTGGTCGCTCTGATGGGCGCTCAAAGCGCGATGTTCTCGCCGGCCAAGCTGGGGACGATTCCCGAAACGCTGCAGTCCAGGTACATCTCGGCGGCCAACGGAGTGTTCGGCCTGATGACGGTGGTGGCCACGCTGATCGGCATGGTCGTGGGCAATCACTTGAAGGACGCCACCGGCTTCAAGGGCCAGGGCAACCCCTGGTTGTCGGCGGCCGTGCTGCTGGGAGTGGCCGTGGTGGGGCTGGCGTTCAGCCTGCTGATCCAGCGGTTGCGGGCGGCCAATCCTCGGCGCAAGCTGCCCTGGGACGCGCCGCTGCAGACGTACCGCGACTTGAGGACGCTGGCGTCGAACCGGGCCCTGTTGCGGGTCGCGCTGGGGATCGTGTTCTTCTGGTCCGTGGGGGCGCTGGGCCAGTTGAACATCGATCAGTTGGCCTTCGAGGGAGGCGCGCTGCGCGAGGCGGACAAGGTGCCGCTGCTGGTGGCGCTGATCGTCGGGCTGGGGCTGGGCAGCGTGCTGGCGGGCGTCTGGTCGGCCGGGCGAGTGGAGCTGGGGATCCTGCCGCTGGGCGCGGGCGGCATGGCGCTGGGCGGCATGCTGCTGTTCACCGTGCCCGACCAGTTGTTTGCCGAAGGTCTGACGCTGGGAGGCGTGTGGGCCTGCCTGCTGCTGTTTGGCCTGGGGATGGGGGCGGGCCTGTTCGACGTGCCGCTGGAAGCGTACCTGCAGTATCGCAGCCCGGCCGCGCAGCGGGGCTCGATCCTGGCCGCCGCCAACTTCCTGACGTTCAGCGGCGTGCTGCTGGCGGCCGGCCTGTTCGGGCTGCTGCGGTTGCCGCTGCGAGACGGGACGCCGGGCGGGGCGGACGCCTTGCCGCTGCTCACGTCGCGGCAGATCTTTCTGCTGGTCGGGCTGCTGACGATCCCCGTGTTTCTGTACGTCATCTGGCTGGTGCCGCACGCTTCGACCCGGTTCGTGGTCTGGCTGCTCAGCCGGTTGCTGTACCGGATCCGCGTGCACGGGCTGGAGAACATCCCGGCGGATCGAGGCGCCGTGTTGGCGCCGAATCACATCTCGTGGCTGGACGGCATCCTGCTGCTGCTGGTCTGCGAGCGGCCGATCCGGATGATGGTCTGGGCCGGCAATTTTCAAGCTCGCTGGCTGAAGCGGTGGGCCGAGTCGTGGGGCACGATCATGATTGTGCCCAAGCCCAAGGCGATCATTCAAGCGCTGAAGGAGGCCCGCGAGTCGGTGCAGCGGGGCGAGCTGGTGTGCATCTTTCCCGAAGGCGGGATCACGCGCTGCGGCCAGGTACAGGCCTTTCGCCCGGGGATGATGAAAATCCTGGAAGGGACCAGCGTGCCGGTGATTCCGGTCTACCTGGATGAGTTGTGGGGCAGTATCTTTAGCTTTGAACGGGGGCGCTTCTTCTGGAAGTGGCCGCGGCGCTGGCGCTATCCCATCTCGATCTATTTTGGCCCGCCGATCGATCTACCTCGCGACGTGCACCAGATTCGGCAGGCGGTCCAGGATCTGGGCTCCACGGCGGTAACTCGACGCATGCAACACGAAGCCCGATTGGTCCAGGATTTCATCCGGCGGTGCAAGCAGCGGCTGCGCGCCGTCAAGGTCTCCGACTCCACCGGCCAGACGTTGACCGGCGGCATGCTGCTGCTGCGGTCGCTGGTGCTGCGGCGGATTCTGCGGCGCGAGGTGCTGGCGGACGACGAAACCCACGTGGCCGTGTTGCTGCCGCCGTCGCTGGGCGGCGTGGTGGTCAACGCCACCTTGGCGCTGGATCGGCGCGTGAGCGTCAACTTGAACTACACGGCCACGGCCGACGTGCTGAACAAGTGCCTGGAGATGGCGGGCGTGCGGCACGTGCTCACCAGCCGGCGGGTGATCGACAAGCTGCCGGACTCGGTCACCAAGGGTTTGCGGGCGGAGCTGGTCTTGCTGGAGGATTTCAAGGACAAGGCGACGACGGGCGACAAGCTGCTGGCTGGCTGCCAGGCCTTCGGTCTGCCCGCCGGGTGGCTCGGCCGGCAACTGGGTCTGCACCGGATTCAGCCGGACGACGTGATCACGATCATCTTCACCTCCGGCTCCACGGGCACTCCCAAGGGCGTGATGCTGACGCACGCCAACGTCGCGCACAACGTGGACGCGATCAACCAGGTGGTGCAGATCCGGCCGACCGACGTGCTGATCGGCGTGCTGCCGTTCTTTCATTCGTTCGGGTACACGGTCACCCTGTGGGGAGTGCTGGGGCTGAACATCGAGGGTACGTACCATTTCAACCCGTTGGACGGCAAGCAGGTGGGCAAGCTGTGCAAGGCCCGCGGCGGCACGCTGCTGCTGGCCACGCCCACCTTCCTGCGCACGTACGCTCGGCGCTGCGACAAGGAGGAGTTCGCGTCGCTGGACGTGGTGGTGACCGGCGCCGAGAAGCTGCCGGCGGACCTGGCCGAGTCGTTCGCGGCCAAGTTTGGCGTGCGGCCCGTGGAAGGCTACGGCACGACGGAGCTGGCGC
Source organism: Pirellulaceae bacterium (assembly GCA_024102795.1). GTDB lineage: Bacteria > Planctomycetota > Planctomycetia > Pirellulales > Pirellulaceae > JAGFJK01. The sequence continues at coordinate 13,248 of JAGFJK010000313.1, read as the reverse complement.
CGTTGGTGGCCGTGAACGTGCCTCCCTCGCGTTCGGCCGGCAACTTCCAGGTCGATTCGAAGGCTGGCACCGTGGGCCGGACCGTGCCCGGCGTGACGGCCAAGGTGGTCGACCTGGACGACGGGCATGACCTGAGCGTGAATCAGCCCGGCATGCTGCTGATCAAGGGTCCGAACGTCATGAAGGGTTACCTGCACGAGCCGGAGAAGACGGCGCAAGTGATCCGCGACGGCTGGTACGTGACGGGCGACGTGGCGGTGATCGACGAAGAGGGTTTCATCCGGATCACGGGCCGCGAGAGCCGATTCTCGAAGATCGGTGGCGAGATGGTCCCGCATATCCTGATCGAGGAGACGCTGCTGGGCCAGATCGAGCATCGAGAGGATGACGAACACGAGGGGGCCAAGATCGCCGTGACCGCCGTGCCTCATGCCACCAAGGGTGAACGGCTGATCGTACTGCACACGCCGCTGGAAAAGACGCCCGAAGAGCTCTGCCGCGGGTTGACCGCCGCCGGGCTGCCCAACCTGTACATCCCCTCGCAGGACAGCTTCCATCAGGTGGATCACCTGCCACTGCTGGGCAGCGGCAAGCTGGACTTGAAGGCGGTCAAGCAGATGGCGCTGGAGCGGTTTGGCGCGGGCGGCGAGGCGGAGTGACGAGCGGTGTGGGGCGCATCGTCGCCTCTGGCTCCGTGGAAGCAGCGGTCGGCATTAAGTCGGACCGGAATCGCAGCGCCCGCTACTTTCGCGGAGCGAAAGGCGACACTCCCGCTACTTTCGCGGAGCGAAAGGCGACTATGACCAACTTCAAGACCCGCTTCACGGCGCGGGTTTGCTGAGTTGGATCACGTTGAAGGTCGCTCCTTGCGGGTCGCCCAGGACGGCGATGTGGCCCACGGGCGTTTCGAACGGGGGCACGAAGACGTGTCCGCCGTGCTTGCTGACTTTGGCGGCGGTGGCCGCCGCGTCGTCCACGGAGAAATAGACGGTCCAGTGCGGCGGGATTTCGCCCCACTGTTCGTCCATCTGCATGATCCCGCCGTTATCCGCGCCCTGGTTGCGGATAATGTAGTATCGCGCGGGCGATTGCGGGTGTTCGGTAAACTCCCACTCCAGCAGTTGGCCGTAGAACTGGCAGGCCCGTTCCACGTCGCGCGTGGCCAGTTCGTTCCAGCAGAACGCTCCGGGAGCGCTGACCAGTTGCGCGCCGAAGTGCTGGTTCTTCTGCCAGAGGCCGATCTGTCCGCCGGTGGGGTCCTGGAGGAACGCCAGCCAGCCGGCCTCGACGATCTTGGTGACCGGCACGACGATCGTGGCCCCCAGTTCCCTGGCCCGCTCGACCACCGTTTCGATCCGTTCGACGTTGACGTAGCTGTTCCAGCAGGGCGGCATGCCCTGCGACTGGAGTTCCGCCGGCATTTGCCCGATGCCGGCAACCGCCTTGCCATCCAGTTCGAACTGCTGGTAGTCAGGCCCGCCCTGGGTGTCCAGCGGGACGCTGGTCCAACCGAACACCTGGCCGTAGAACTGGCAGGCGGCCTCCAGGTCGTGAGCCTGCAGATCGACCCAGGCAAACTGTCCGGGCAGGTATTCCGTCTTGATCGCCATGCTGGTCCCTTGAATTCCGTCGTATTCCCGCCCGCTTCCCGGACTGCCCGCCCGCTTCCCGGACTGCCCGGCCGTCCGCGGACCGGTCGGTCCGCCGATCTTGGCGGAAGCCGTTGTCGTACCATCAAAGCGCTGGGTCCGCAAGCAACGTATCCGGCGGTTCGGGCGGGGTGGGAAAGCAGCGGGTGGCTGGCCGGAGAACCGCGACAAGCGCCGGTTGTCGGGGTACACTGGAGGCTGGGAGTCGCCGGGTGGAGCGCGCGGGGGGCACGGCGCCGAGTGGCGGGTTGCGCCCCCAGACCAACACGACTTGTCCAGGAAGCCGGCATGGGCCAAAAACGTCGCAAGGGAGAGAACGGCTCGTCGAACGCCGATCGCCTCGGCGAGTTGCCGCAGGTGGCCGACGAGGTCTGGCAGGCCGACATCCGCCGTTCGCCGGCCTGGGTCCGCATCGCCGGGGCCCTGCAGCGGCCGTGGATGGTGCTGGTCACTAACAGCACCGAGGATCTGGTGATGGCTCATCAGATGCCGTCCAGCGTGCCGGATTGCGGGATGCTCTGGGAGAGCCTGATGGCCGCCATGCATTCGCCGCAGGTGGGCGTGCCGCACCGGCCCGCTCAGGTGCAGTTTCGCGAGGAACCGTTTCAGCGGCAACTGGGCACGTTGCTGGCCGAGCTGGGCATCGACAGCGTCGTGCTTGGCCAGTTGGACCATGTGGAGTTCGTGCTGGACGATCTGGCTCGGCATCTCCAGGACGGCCGCACCGTGCCGGCGATGGTCGAAGTGCCGGGGGTCAGCCGGGACCAGGTCGGCAGGTACTTTGAAGCGGCCGCCACGTTCTATCGCCGCCGCCCCTGGGAGCGGGTGATGAGCGACACGCCGATCCGCGTGGAATGCGACAAGTTTCACAGCGGGCCCTGGTACGCCGTGATCATGGGGCAGTCGGGCATGATCTATGGCATGGCGTTGCACGAAGGCGAGCAGCTTGTGCGGGCGATTCAGCGGCGAGGCTCGGCGGACATGGAGAGTGTCCGCAAGACGACGGCCATTTCGTTGATGTACGGCGAGCAGTTCGAGATTTCGGTCAAGGATCTGGACGCCGCCGAGGAAGGTGGCTGGGCCGTGGCCGGTCCCGCGGCCTATCCGTTCGCGATCCGAGTGAATCCGGGCCGCGCGGTCCGAGCGCCGTTGACCTGGGAGCTGGAGTTGCTGGAAGCGTGCCTGTGGGCCATTCCCGATTTCCTGCAGATGGACGCGACGGTTGCCGCGCGGTTCAAGGTGCCTCACGTGGCCGAGAATCTGGAGCTGCGTTTGTCCTGGGTCGACGTTTCCAAGGGAGAGTGATTGTGTCCAACGGAACGATGCCGACGAGAGTGCCTTGTCGCTTGGAGTCGCTGGCCATGGCCTGGTTCGTTTGCCTGTGCCTGCCGCTGGCGGCGTACGGCCAGGCCGCCGCGCCGGGACAGGGAGGCCAGCCGAGGCAGGCGGGCCAGTCGGCACCCGAACCGCCGGATCCCGCGTGGCTGCCGCCGCCGCTGGCCGACATCCAATCGAACATCCGCGACCTGGAGAGCTCCGGTCACTTGCTGGTCGAGCGGGTGCGGTTTCAGCCGGCCGGCAGTATCTACGGCAGTGCGGCGGCCGTCGTCTGGACGCTCCGCACCCGCACCCATGTCACCAGCCGGCTGGTCGAATGGTGGCTAAAGGAGCACCGGGACGTGCGGATCTACGACGAGCGGGAGGGCAAGCTGGTGGAGTTGTTCGAAACCTTGCTGGTGTTTCCGGACCGCATCCACGTGGGGGCGATCAACGGCACGTTGCTCAAGCCGGGCGAGTATCTGGACGTCTGGTTCTTCGTCACGGAGGAAGACATCCGGCGGCTGGGCAGTTCGCGGGCGGACCGCCTGGTGCTGAGCGGCCGGCAGGAGCATCTGAAGTCCGAGAAGCGGCGCGCGTCGGTGCGCCGGGGAGAAAAGCTGCCATGAGTTTCGCCTGTCGCGTGGTGCTGGGGTGCGGCGCCTGGTGGTTACTGGCGGCGACGTTGTGGTCGGCGGTTCACGCCGAGGACTCACCCCGGTCGCCCAACGTGGTCGTGATCTTCATGGACGACATGGGCTATGCCGACATCGGCCCCTTTGGCGCTCAGGGCTACTCGACGCCGAACCTGGACCGGATGGCTCGCGAGGGTCGCCGTTTCACGGACTTCTACGTCACGCAGGCGGTCTGTTCCGCCTCGCGCGCCGGGCTGCTCACCGGTTGCTACAACGTGCGCGTGTCGATCCTCGGAGCGCTCGGCCCCGGCTCGAATCAGGGCATCCACGAGGACGAAGTGACGCTGGCCGAGATCTGCCGGCAGAAAGGCTACGCCACGGCCTGTTACGGCAAGTGGCACTTGGGACACCACGAGAAGTTTCTGCCGCTGCAGCACGGCTTTGACGATTACTTCGGGCTGCCGTATTCCAACGACATGTGGCCGTTTCACCCGGAGGTCGCCCACCTGCCGATGGCGGAGCGGCTCAAGCGCTGGCCTCACCTGCCGCTGATCGAAGGAAACCGGGTGATCAACGCCCAGGTGACCGGCGAGGACCAGGAGCAGTTGACCACTCAGTACACGGAGCGGGCCGTGCGGTTCATCGAAACGAACAAGGATCGCCCGTTCTTCCTGTACTTGCCGCATTCGATGGTCCACGTGCCGTTGTACGTGTCCGACAAGTTTCGCGGCCGGAGCGAGCGGGGACTGTTCGGCGACGTGATGCTGGAGATCGACTGGTCGGTGGGCCGGATCCTGGACACGCTGCGCGAGCTCAAGCTGGATCAGAACACGCTGGTGATCTTCACTTCGGACAACGGCCCCTGGCTTAGTTACGGCGACCATGCCGGGTCGGCCCATCCGCTGCGCGAGGGGAAGGGAACCATGTTTGACGGCGGCTGCCGCGAACCGACGATCGCGTGGTGGCCGGGCACGATTCCCGCGGGCTCGGTCTGCGAGGAACCCGCGATGACGATCGACGTCCTGCCCACGGTGGCTCATCTGATCGGCGCGAAGCTTCCCGACCATGCCATCGACGGCCGGAACATCTGGCCCCTGCTGGCGGGCACCGAGGGCGCGACCAGCCCGCACGAGGCCTACTATTTCTATTGGGGCCGGGAACTGCAGGCCGTGCGGATGGGCCAGTGGAAGCTGCATTTCCCGCACGCCTACCGCACCCTGGCCGGCCGGCCGGGAGGCACCGGCGGGAAACCGGCGGCTTACCAGCAGGGTCGGATCGAGCGGTCGCTGTTCGATCTGCGGCAGGATCCGGGCGAGACGACCGACGTCAAGGATCGGCACCCGGACATTGTGCGGCGGATCGAACAACTGGCCGACCGGATGCGCGACGACCTGGGCGACTCGGCCCGCCAGCAACCCGGCCGCGGCGTGCGCCCCGCCGGCCGCTTGTAGGTCGGCCCAGCCGTGCCTTAGGATCAGGGGACGTCTTGGAAATTCAGGCAAATCACCGGCCGGACGCGGTCGAGTTCAGCGGAGACGATTGGCAAGTGGCGACAACCGAATCGGAAATGGCTCCCGGAGGATTCAAGGCCCGTTGGAAGCTGGGGATGATCGGCAGTGCCGCTCCGGTGTTCCCGGGTTTCGAAGTGGACATCACCGATCGCATCGGCGACGCGGAGAAGCCGGATGCGGTGTGGCACCGCGAGCGGGCTCGCGCGATGCTGCGCGCCCATCCGGAAATCAAGCAACTGTTCGGCCACATCCCGTCCACGGCCTGGTGGTGCGTGGGCATTGCCAGCGCGCAACTTGTGCTGGCGGCCGCGGCCACGCACGCGCCGTTCTGGCTGCTGTGCCTGGTGGCCTGGGTGGTCGGAGCGTACTTCAACGGCTGCTTGTTTCAGTTGTCTCACGAGTGCACGCATTGCCTGGTGTTCAAGAAAGTGTCCTGGAACAGGGCCCTGTTCACGTACACCTCGCTGCCGATGTTTCTGTCGGGGCATCATACGTGGTGGATCGAGCATCTGAACCACCATAACGACATGGGGGCGACCAAGGACTTCATCAGCCGGCGACGGTCGTTCTTTCTGGTCTCGCGCCCGACTTCGCCCCTGTTCGTGCCCTATTCGATCCTGATGCTCGTGACGCAGGTCTTGCGCAGCGCCCTGGGGCTGGCGATGTACGTGCTGGGCGACCTGCCGCGCGGCCGCACGAAGCCCGGCAAGCTGACGTTGGCCGTGTTGACGGACGAGCATCTGGTGAGCGGCTATCAGCGGGATCGGATCGCGGCCTGGGCGGTACTGTACCCGCTGATCAACCTGGCCGTGTGCGGGCTGCTGACGGCGTACGCGGTCTGGCAGGGCGGCTGGCAAGCGGCCTGGAAGCCGCTGGTCTATCTGTTGCTGAGCGAAGCCTTTCTGACCGGCTGGCTGCACCCGTTCTGGCTGGGCTTCGTGCTGGGCATCTCGCACGTCCATGGCACTCGCCGGTACCAGCCCTCGGCATCGAACTACAGTTGGCTGGTGAACAAGCTGGTGTTCAACGCGGGGCTGCACGTCGAGCACCACGATCTGGCGGGCATTCCCTGGTCGCGCCTGCCGCAACTGAGGAAGATCGCGCCGGAGTTCTACGACCATCTGGAGACGATCCCCTCGTACACCTGGCTGGCCCTGCAGTTCGTCTTCTGCAACCGGAAGTTCCTGGAGGAACATTTCAACAACCAGGCTCACCGGAATGCGGCCCGGCTGGGAGAAGAGCAAACACCGGCGGGATGCGCCGACCGCCCGCCGCGTGGCGATGTGAAGGCGGCGAATGCGGAAGCACCCGGCGCGGCGCGCCAGTGATCGAAAGGAATGGACGGATCATGCATCAGTCTTGGACCCCGACCCTGGCTCGGTTCGATGCCCGCCGTCCCGCCCCGCAAAGCTGGCTCCGTCGCCTGGCTGCGTTGGCCGCCCTGCTGGTTGCGGCGCTGGTCGCACCATGGGTTCAACCGCGGCCAGCCAGTGCCCAACCGGGCGAGCGGCCCAACATCGTGCTGATCATGGCCGATGACCTGGGCTATACCGACATGGCCTGCTTCGGCAGCAAGTATTACGAGACGCCCCATATCGACCGGCTGGCATCCCAAGGCCTGCGGCTGACCAACCACCATCATTGTCAGAACTGCACGCCGACGCGGGCGGCCTTGATGAGCGGTCAGCATGGCGCTCGGACCGGCGTCTATACCGTGGGCGGCATCGACCGGTTCAACTGGCAAAGCCGCCCTCTGCGTCCGGTGGACAATGTGACCAACCTGCCGCTGAATCTGGACACCGTCGCGCAGCAAGTCCGCCAGGCCGGTTACGTGACCGGCATCTTCGGCAAGTGGCATCTGGGCCAGAACGCCGAGTACCATCCGGGACAACGCGGGTTCGACGAAGCGATTGTGAGCATGGGCAAGCACTTCGATTTTGTCACCAGCCCGAAGGTTGAGTACCCGCGGGGGCAGTATCTGGCGGATTTTCTCACTGATAAAGCGGTGGATTTCATCCAGCGGCACCAGGATCGTCCGTTCTTTCTGTACCTGCCTCATTTCGGCGTCCATTCGCCGTTTGACGCCAAGCCGGAGCTGATCGAGCGATTCCGCGACAAGCCGGCCGCCGGCGGCCATCACAATCCCACCTATGCCGCCATGATTGCCTCGGTCGACGAGAGTGTCGGTCGAGTGATGCGGACGCTGGACGAGCTGGACCTGGCCCGGAACACGGTGCTGATTTTCACCAGCGACAACGGAGGCGTGGGAGGCTACGTCCGCGAAGGGATCAAGCGGGCCGGCGACATCACCGACAACGCTCCGCTGCGCAGCGGCAAGGGCAGCCTGTACGAGGGCGGCATCCGCGTGCCGCTGATCGTCCGCTGGCCGGCAGCGACCGAGCCGGGTTCGGTCTGCAACGTGCCGACGATTCACGTGGATCTGTTCCCCACGTTCCTCGAACTGACGGGCGGTCCCCGGCCGCGGCAGACGCTGGACGGCGAGAGCCTGGCCGGTCTGTTTCGGGCACCGGCTTCCAGTTTGAAACGCGAGGCGATCTTTCAGCACTTTCCCGGCTACCTGGGCGCCGGTCAGAATACCTGGCGGACCACCCCCGTCAGCCTGATTCAGGCGGGCGATTGGAAGCTGCTGGAGTTTCTCGAGGACGGCCGTCTGGAACTCTACAATCTGGCGGACGACCTGGGAGAAACGACCAACCTGGCGGACAAGCTGCCCGAGCGGGCGGCCGAACTGCGCCAGCGGCTGGCGGCCTGGCGAGCGGAGGTTGGAGCGCCGATGCCGGCGCCCAACCCGCGTCCTGGCGCGGAGCCCGGGCCGGCTCGGCGACGAAACAGGGATCGGTAAGAGCCACGGCTGGCCGCTGGAAAAGGGAACGCCAATCGCAGGCGTGGGGACAGCTATCAACATGAGCAACAACTCCGACGGATCCTTGCCTCGCCGCACGTTTGTTCAAGGGACGGCGGTGCTGGCCGCATCGCTGGCCGCTGGTCCCAGGCTGCTGCGCGCGGCCGACCCGCAGGCCGCGCCGACAGTCGAAAAGGCAAATCCGCACCCGTTTCTCACGCCTGCCGAAGACTTCTATACGGTGGCCCGAGGCAATCCGAAACCGCACACGTTGACCGGCGACGCGCTGGCCGACGCTCGACTGACCGCCGACACCTGGCGGCTGGAAATCGAGGCTGATCCGTTTGTCGAGGAACCGCTGGTGAAGGTGCCGGCCACGCTGGAGCGGCCGCGGACGATCGCCGACGGCACCGCGCTGGACATGCAGGCACTGCTGGAACTCGGCCGGCGGCACGGCGTGAAGTACATCAAGGCGATGCAGTGCTTGAACATCCCCACGCCGCTCGGCCAGGGTCTGTGGGAAGGCGTGCCGCTCTGCGATCTGCTCAGGCTGTGCGGCAAGCTGAACAACGTCCGGCGGATCTACTACCGGGGCTTTCACAACCGGGACCCGCAGCAGATCTTTCAGTCGTCCCTCTCGTACACGCAGGCGATCGAGACGCCGCCGGGCGAGCTGCCGGTGTTTCTGGCCTACCGGTTGAACGGCGAGCCGATTCCGCCCGTTCGCGGCGGGCCGGTCCGGATGATCGTGCCCTGGTCGCACGGCTTCAAGTCGATCAAATGGCTGCAGCACATTTTCGTGACCAACGACTACCGGGCCAACGATACCTACGCCTTGCAGAACAACGATCCCGAATCAACGTTGAAGACGGCCGCCTATGTGGATGCGGGGCCAGAGCAGGTGGTGGCGGGCCGGCCCGTTGTCGCCACCGGGCAGGTCATCTCGGGCGCGTCGGGCGTGCTGCGAGTGGAAGCCTGGCTGCGGGCGGTGGGCGACAATCCCCGACCGCTGGCCGACGACGATCCGGAGCTGCTGCGCGGACCCTGGCGGGAGTGCCAGTTGCTGCCGCCGCCCGACTGGAGTTCCGTGCTGCCGGCGGGGGTGAGCAGCCGGGAACTGCTGGGTTTCGACGAGCAAACCGGCCAGCCGTCGGCCTGGCCGCCGCGGTACGGGATGGCTTCGTGGAGCGTCGGGCTGGGTGAACTCTCAGCGGGCAAGTACGAACTGCGCGCTCGAGCGGTGGATCGCAACGGCTTCGCGCAGCCCGAACCGCGCCCTCAGCAGAAAAGCGGCCGCAACGGCCTGCAGGTCTGGCGGTTTTCGGTGCTGTAGAGTTTGGTAGCCGTTCACGGAAATTCGAGCTTCAGGCAGGCGGCAAGGAAGCTATCCAATTCTTCTGGCGCCCGTACCCGGCTTCGAGAGCGTGAGGCTTATGAGTTGTTTTGCCGAGGGAATCTGACGCGATACCTGAGGGAAACTTGGACGGCCTGGGCTTCGGCGAGCGCTCCCCCTTGATATCCCTTCTGGCCCCCTCCCCGGCTTCTGGGGAGGGGCTCTTGTGCAGCCTGTCTTGACGCTCCGGGTGTCTGACGCTCCGGGGGCACTACGGATCGCCGTATACGTAGCATGGGCTTCCAGCCCGAGATTCTGGGCGTGACGGTGATTTCGAGATCTCCTGAGCGCCGCCGATGTTCCACCAGGCGTGTTGTGCTGCGCCTGCGGCGAACAGACGGAATTTTCCCCATCCTGCCAAATCGACCCCAGAGGTCAATGGTTTTGCCTACTCAGAGTCTCTTGCCGAGCACGCGTTCGCAACGCACGAAGCTGGGCAGGTGCTTGCGCAGTTCTGCGGGATCAAGCCGGGCGACAACTTCAAACGATCTCTTGCCTTTGGCAAACTTGTTCTTGCAGGCCCGCGTGGCGTGTACCATGGCGTTCTGGATGGCATCACGCGTTCGCGATTCCATGACAGTCAAATGTGGTAAGGCATTTTCTTGCAGGCAGTCAGGGTATTGTTCGCGGAGTGCTTGCCGGTCGGAAATGAGCCACGTTTCCATACAAGTCGTCATCAGGAGAACCTGCTCGTCATCGGCGCCGTCCGGTTTGTCCCAACTGTCACGTTGCTTCAAGTGCTCCCAAGTTCTCTCGATGTCCACCACGGGATCTTCACTGTCGACAAGCATCGCCACGTAATCACCCGCCATGGCGTTCGCATGGGCTGTTGAAAAGTCATCGAACGTCGCGCCGCGGCCCCCACAGGCCACCAGGCGAGGCATGCGGCCATCGAAACCGCACTTCTCGAAGAGCCGACGGAACCCCTCGCGGCACCGTGTGTGCAATTCCTTGGAATCGCCGCCACCTTCGATGTAAATCTTGGCGCTCACCAGCGTGTCCCTCCAATTTCGCCACGAATCCAGAGCTGTCCGAGCCGATACCTGGCGAGCCATTCCTTCATCTCTTGAGTAGCCTCAAGTCGCTGAAGGTGGGTCTTGCCGTCATGCTTTTCGACGACCACCACCGCTTCCGGGCGCTCCGTCATCGCATCCACCAGCAAGTCCGAGTGCGTCGTTACAACCAACTGGGTTCGCTCCGCTGCCGACACCAGCAAATCGGCGATCTTCGGCAGCATGTCCGGATGCAGGCCGAGTTCCGGCTCCTCGATGCAGACCAGCGCGGGAGGATCGGGATCGCACAGGATCGCCAAGAGGCACAAATAGCGCAGCGTGCCGTCGGACAAACGACTGGCTGGAATGATGAAGTCCCGTTCCGTCAAGAACACCTCGACCGTGCCGCCTTTGATGCGCACATCAAAGTCGTCGAGTCCGGCGTACAAGTCCTGCAGGTGCTTGATGATCGTGGTTTTCGCCTTGGGAACGCCGCGCAGATGGTTCAGGAACAAGCCCAGATTGGAAAAGTCCTCTTCGAGTCGATCGTTGGGCAAGTCTGCCGACTGCGGACTGCGGAACACCGACGTGCGGCCGAACGACCATTCACGATAGATCCGAATCTGTCCGTAAATATCCGCCAGGTACGACAGCTCGGGATATTGGTCAGGGTCCTTTCTTTGTGACAGGATCGATTCATCTGGCGCGACGTCCTCGCGACGGAGTTCTCGCCTGCCCGCACCTCTTACGGAAAGCGCGGGATGACCGTTCTGAAAACGGTAAAAAAAGAACGCATCACTGTGTCCGTGGAAAGGGTGCTGGTTCTCGATTGCCTCGTCCAGCAAGTCAAACCGCGAGGCCGTCTCGGTGAAATCAATCCGGTGCCGCAGTGCGTGCGGTCCTTTCGGATAGTCGATCACCGCCTCGACCTGCGCGTGACCATTCATGGCCCCCTTCCAAAGCCATTCCTTCACACCGCTGCCGCCAGCTCCGCGCATGGGGGCCGTGAGTTTGCCGGGCGTGGAGCGAAGTAGACCGATCGCTTCGACAAGATTCGACTTGCCAGAGCCATTGGGGCCGATCAGTACGTTGAGCGGCCGCATGGCCAGCGGCGGCGTATCGGGACCGAATGACAGCATGCCGCGCAGCGTTAGTTCCTGAATCAGCACGGACTGATTTCCCTGAAGAAGGTTGACGGACTGCTGTCACTCTGCATCGGCGAGGAAACACTTCCCCCGACGTGTTCTACCGCAAGCTTCGCAGGTAGGCGATCAGGTCGGCCACTTGATCCGGCGACAGGGTGCGGTCGAGGCCATCGGGCATGAGCGAGACGGGGCTGGCGGCGATCTCTTCAATCTCGTCCCGCGACAACACCACGGGCGGACCGGCCTGAGGTTGCAGGTGGACGGCCTCGCTGGTCTGGCCGATGACAAGTCCGCTGAGCACCTTGCCGGAACTGGTGATCACGTTGAACGCCTCGTACTCGCGGGCCAGGCTGGCCGAGGGGAAGACGATCGCCTCCAGCAGATCGCGGCTGCCGCGGATGCGCCCGATCGTCGTCAGGTCCGGCCCGATCTTTCCGCCTTCCTCACCCACGCGATGGCAGGTGTTGCACTTGGTGCTCTCCAGCGCGAACAGCGCACGCCCGCGCTGCGCGTCCCCGCGCTCCAGGTACGATTCCAGTTCGGCCAGCCGCTGCTGCCGCTGCTGATCCTTCGCGCGCAGCTTTTCCAGCAACGGTTCGGCCCGCGGCAGCAAATCCGGCGGAAACCGTTGCACGACTGCCGACAGCTCCTCGGCCGACAGGCCATACATGCCCGGCGACCGCTCGACGGCCGCCAGGAACTCCCGGCCCGTGCCGGGATCCTGATGCCCCGCGTACGGCTTGATCAGGCTCCGCAGCTCCAGCGGTCCGGCCTGTGCCAGGCGGGGAGCGAGCTGTTGCAGTTGGCTGGAGTTTAGCGACGAGTTGCCCAGCAGCGCGGCCGCTCGGCCGGCCTGCCCCGGCACGGCGCGGCTGGCCAGCAGTTCCAGCAGCAGTTGAAACGCCTCGCCGCTTAACTCGGAGCTCCCATGTCCCATCGCCTCCAGGGCGGCCACGCGGACCAGCGGCGGGCGAGCGGTATCGGCGGCAAGCTGTTGCAGCGTGCCGCTGAAACGGTCGGTCTTGATCGCCGCGACGGCCGCCAAGACCTCGTCCAGCAGCAGCGGATCATCCGTGGCCAGCAGCTTGTGCAGGCCGGCGGCCCAGGTGTCGTGCAAGGGGATCGATTTTGCGTCGGCCAGGGAACCCAGCAGCGCGCGCCGCGCGTCAAGGCTGGTCGTCTCGGCCGCCAGCAGTTCACCGACCAGGCTGGCCACGGGCGGCTGCGCCAGGAACGCCGTGGCCAGGCGGCGGGCTTGCCCGCGCTGCCGCTGCGACAAATTGGCGGAGGTCAGCCATTGGTTCAGCAATCGGGCCGCGTGTTCGCTCCATTCGGAATGCAGCGCGAACACTTCCAATGCGGCGGCGGCGGCCGAGTCGTCGTCGGACTCCAGCAGCGAGATCACCGCTTGCGGTTCCAGCCGGGCGTCCATCTGCTGCAGGGCGATCAGCGCGCCGCGACGAATGGCCGGTTCCACGTACGTCAATCCCTCGGCCGTGCCGCGTGGATCGCCGATTTCGATCAGGGCGTAGATCACGGCATGCTCCTCGGCGCGATCCAGCGGACGGCCCGGCCCGCGGTCCAGCGTGCGCAGCAACCAGGTGACGGCTTGCGGATCGCCGATGCGGCCGAGTGCTTCGGCGGCCACGCGGCGAACCGCCGGGACATCTTCGCGCAGCACCAGCATGTCGGCCAGTCGCTGGCCGGCGTCCCGATCGCGGGTCGTCGCCACGCTTTGGCAGG
>JAGFJK010000309.1 GCA_024102795.1 Pirellulaceae bacterium | reverse complement strand
GACCCCGCGCCCGGACTGCGTCGGCGCGGCCAGCGCCGCGCGCCAGCGACCACAGCCGGGCGGACTGCGGGCCAGCGGTCTGTTCGCTTGCCGGTCAAGGCGGTTCCCGCGAAAGGCTGACTGGGGTCCGCGCAAGGCTGACTGGGGTCCGCGAGTGGCTGACTGTTGACCGCGAAGGGCCGACGGCGTTACTGGCCGGCGGCCACGACCCGATCGATCGTGATGCCCAAGGTGCGGATTTTGTTGCGGAGCGTGCCGCGGGTCATACCCAGAATGGCGGCCGCCCTCAACTGATTGCCGCCCGTGGCTTGCAAGACCACGGTCAGCAGGTGCCGTTCGAGCAGTTCCAGAGCTTCGGCGTGCAGATTGGTGGAACCGCTGCGCAAGCGTTCCTCGATGAACTGGTCCCAGAGCACGGCATACGGCGGCTCGTCGGCCGTGTGCAGTGTCAGACGGGGAATGGCCGACGCGTTGCGCACCGAATCGGGGATGAAGTCCGGCAACAGGCTGGGACCCGTGGTATGCAGGATGGCGTGTTTCAGCACGCTTTGCAGCTCCCGGACATTTCCCGGCCAGCGGTATTCGCGCAGCAGCCGAATCACTTCGGGGGTGGCCGACTGGACGCGCTTGCCAAGTTCGCGGCTGAAGCGCTTCAGGAAATGGTCGAGCAGCAGCAGCAGGTCGTCGCCCCGCTCGCGCAGGGGCGGCAGATGGATGCCGAACACATTCAGCCGGTAGTACAGATCGCCGCGAAATGAACCGGCGGCCACGGCCCGTTCCAGGTCCTGGTGCGTGGCCGCGATGATCCTCACGTCGGTACGCACCGTCTCGTTGCCTCCCACCCGCTCAAAGCTCTGTTCCTGCAGCAGCCTCAGAACCTTGCTTTGCGTGGCGGGGGTCATGTCGCCGATTTCATCCAGAAACAGCGTGCCGCCCGAACACTGTTCGAACTTGCCGATGCGCTGGCGGTCGGCGCCGGTGAAGGCCCCTTTTTCGTGGCCAAACAGTTCGCTTTCCAGCAGCGATTCGGGAATCGCCGCGCAGTTGATCGCCAGGAAGGGCCCGTCGGCGCGCCGGCTATGCTGGTAGATCGCGCGGGCCACCAGTTCCTTGCCCGTTCCACTTTCGCCCTCGATCAGCACGGTCACATCCTGGGAAGCCACGCGGCCGATCGCCTTGTACACTTCCTGCATCGCCGGGCAGCGGCCGACCAGGTAGTCGCCGGCGGACTGGTCGGCCGCTTCGGTCTCCAGGGCCACGGGGATCTGCATCAGGCGGCGGATTTCGAGCGCGCTTTGAACCAGGGAACGGACCTGATCGCGTTGCAGCGGCTTGATCAGGTAGTCATACGCGCCCAGCTTCATCGCTTCGATCGCCGTGTCGCTCTCGGCGCTGGAAGTAATGAACACCACGGGCACGCGGCTGTGCAGGGTGCGAATGCGGCGAAAGGCGTCCAGACCTGACAGGTCCGGCAATTGCACGTCCAGCATCACCACGTCGCAGGGCCGCGCGTCGAGCAGATGCAGCCCATCCTCGGCCGTCTCGGCCGCCAGCACCTCGATGTCGAAATCTTCGAAGTCGCGGCGGAAGCGATGCAGCACCAAAGGATCGTCGTCGATGACCAGCATGACTGGCATCACGAAGTCTCCGCCGGGGAACCTGGGCTTCAATTCACCTTGATCGGCCTCGCCGCACAGCGTCACGGCCCGCCTCGCAGACGCCGAGCTCGCGCCACCGCTGGCTGGTCAAACACTGACCAGTGTGGTGGATTGCCGTTCAAATTGCAATCGGCCGCCATCTGGCTGAAGATGGAAGATGCTAGAGGGCGACAAGTTGCCGGCAAGTCACAAAAAGCATCCTCCCACTGGCATGCAAGCTGCTCTGGTGGTCCTGGGGGCTCCGGCCTGCCGGCAGCTCGATGGTCCGCGCCATGTGGGACGGAAATTGTGCGCCAGGGAGCTGGCAGAGTCAGCGACGCCGGCTCGCGTAAGGTTATTCCTCGCTGACGCTTCGGGCTACCAGAGGACATGCCGGGCCCCGGACCCGTCCCGCGGATATTAGTTGACAGGGACCGATGACGTCTGAACCGATCGAATCGAAACGCTCGCCCCCGGTACGCTCGGGAGCCTGGATCGCGGCGGCCGTTGTCGGCGGCGCGGCGGGCGCGGGGCTGCTGGTCGCGGCTGCCGCGCTGCTGCT
>JAGFJK010000304.1 GCA_024102795.1 Pirellulaceae bacterium | reverse complement strand
GCTCGCCGGCGCGCCCGCCGCGCAGCCCCAGGGGCATGTCGGCCTGGCACGATGCCGTCGACTGGGTTGGCGGATACCCGTTCGAAACGGCGACGCCCGAGGCGGTGTTCCGCTTCTTTCGCGACCGGCACTATCAGTTGCTGGATCTGACGACGGTGGGCGGCGGTTCGGGCTGCAACGAATTTGTCCTGCTGCATGCCGGTAAACTCGATGCACATTCTGCATGTGATTGACCACCTGGGTTACGGTGGCGCTCAGACCGTCCTGCTGGACCTCGTGCGCTGCTGGCCGTCTGGCGAGGACAGGTTGCACGTGGTCGGACTGGGCCGGCAGGACGCGCTGGCCGAACAGTTCGCCGCCTGTCCGGGAGTGCGGGTGCAACGCTGGGGCAGCGCCAACTGGGATCCACAGCCGGTCGCCAGGCTGCGGAGTCTGCTTCGGCAGGGCCCGTTCGACGTGATTCACGCACACCTGAACCGGTCGATCGGTACGCTGCTGCTCAGCCAGCGTCCGGCCGAACTTCCTGCCGTGGTCCACATTCACGCGGACCCGGCGCACGACCGGCTGCTCAGGTTGCTGCTGCGGCGGGCAGCGACGCGAGCGGACGCTATGCTGGCGGTGTCCGAACACACGGCCAACTCGGTGCGGCGCATCGTGCCGAGGGCTGCCGGGCGACTGGTGCGGGTCTCCAACGCCGTGGACCCGCGGCGCATCGACGGCTGTCGGGCGGTGTTTGCCGACGAATCGGTCCAGCACGTGTTCGCACCAGGAGCGTTTGTGCTGGGCCTTATCGGCCGGCTGGACCGAGCCAAGGGGATCGGCTATCTGCTCCAGGCGCTGGCCCGACTGGACCGTTCGATCGTCGCCACGATTGTGGGCGATGGCCGGTGGCGGCGGGCGTTGCAACAACAGTGCCAGCAACTGGGACTGCGGGATCGGGTGCAATTCACTGGCTTCCAGAGTAATGTGGTCCGCTGGCTTCACGCGTTCGACGCCCTGGTTCTGCCATCACTCTCCGAAGGCCTGCCGATCACGGTGCTGGAAGCGTTTGCCGCGGGCACGCCGGTCATCGCCAGTCGAGTCGGCGGCATTGAGGAGGCGGTTCAGGATGGTGTATCGGGCTTGCTCGTGCCACCTCGAAATGTCCCGGCCCTGTGCCAGGCCATAACCAGGCTGCGAAACTCGGACCGCTCGCGCGAGCGAATGATCGACAACGCCCGGCGGCGACTGCTCGAACGGTTCAGCGCGCCGCGGATGGCCAGTGAGATTTGGCAACTCTACTCGAACCTTCGACAGTAGCGGGCTTCTGGCCTGTCAGTCACGCAGGAACCTTCGCGCGACCGCCCGCCATCCCGCCTCGAAACCGCTATAATCCTGGGCGTGCCCGAGACCCTTCTCCCTGGCCCTGGCCGTTCGAAAGGTAACACCATGGGACGCGCGATTCGTTGGTCGATCATGCTGAGCCTGCTGCTGGCGCCCGGCGTCGTGGCCCAACAGCGGGCGGCGGAGCGGAACTATCCGCCCAAGTTGCCGGAAGCTCGAGCGGAAGTCTACAAGCAGATTGGCGACGTCAAGCTGCAGGCGTATATCTTCGAACCAGCCGACCACCGGGCTCAGGACCATCGAGCGGCGGTGGTGTTTTTCTTTGGCGGCGGTTGGCGCAGCGGCACACCCGCGCAGTTTCACCAGCAGTGCAAACATCTGGCCGAGCGAGGGATGGTGGCCATTACGGCGGACTATCGCGTGGCCAGCCGCCACGGGGTCAAAGCCGTGGACTGCGTGGCTGATGCCAGGTCCGCCGTTCGCTGGGTTCGCCGCGAGGCGCCTCGACTGGGCATTGACCCCGACCGTATCGCCGCCGCGGGCGGTTCCGCCGGCGGGCATCTGGCCGCTTGCACGGCCTTGCTGACGTCGTTCGACGAGAGCCCGCAGGAGGCGGCCGTGAGCTGCGTCCCCAACGCGCTGGTCTTGTTCAACCCGGCTCTGGTGCTCGCGCCCATTGAAGGAGAGTCCCCGTTGCCCAATGCTCGCCTTGAAAGCCTGGCGGAGCGAATGGGGGTCGAACCGCGGCTTCTCTCGCCGTATCATCACGTCCGCCAGGACGCTCCTCCCACGATTGTGTTCCATGGCAAGGCGGATACCACCGTGCCCTACCGGACGGCCGAACAGTTCACCGAGGCGATGCGCAAGGCTGGCAACCGCTGCGAACTGGTCGGTTTCATCGACCAAGAGCATGGCTTTTTCAATTATGGTCGCAACGGCAACAGGGCGTTCCGCGAAACCTTGCAAGCCATGGACAAGTTCTTCATTGAACTGGGCTACTTGAAGTAAAGGATCGGCACCATGCTCCGCCGCACACCGCTCTCCTGGCTGCCGCTGGTCCTGCTACTGTCGATGCATGCGGCGGCCGGCGCGGCGGAGCGTCCCAATATCCTGCTGGCGATCTCCGACGACCAGTCGTTTCCCCATGCCTCGGCCTACGGGTCTGCCGGACTGCGCACGCCAGCCTTCGATCGGGTGGCCCGCGAGGGGCTCCTGTTTCGACAGGCGTTTTGCGGGTCGCCAGGCTGCAGCCCCTCGCGCGCCGCCCTGCTGACCGGCCGCCACCCCTGGCAACTGGAACAAGCGGGAACACATGCCAGTTCGTTTCCGGCCAGCTATCGCGTCTACCCGGACGTGCTGGAGCAAGCGGGCTATTTCGTCGGATTCACCGGCAAGGGATGGGGACCGGGAAACTGGAAGGCCAGCCAGCGGACGCGCAACCCGGCGGGCGACGAATACAATCGCCGGCAACTGGACGCGGCGCCCGCGGGCGGCATCAGCCGGCGGGACTACGCGGGAAACTTCCGCGACTTTCTCGCCGCTCGCCCCAAGGATCAACCGTTCTGTTTCTGGCATGGAGGCCAGGAACCTCATCGCGCTTTCGAAGCGGGTAGCGGGCGGCGGGCGGGCAAGGACGCCAACGAGGTCGTGGTGCCAGATTTTCTGCCCGATACCGACCTGGTGCGGCAGGACCTGCTGGATTACTACCTGGAAATCGAACACTTCGACCGGCAGCTCGGCCAGATGCTGGAGTTGCTGCGGGAGGCGGGCGAACTGGACAACACGCTGGTCGTGGTGACCAGCGACAACGGCATGGCCTTTCCGCGCGCCAAGGCGAACTGCTACGAATACGGGATCCACGTCCCGCTGGCAGTCCGCTGGCCAGCCGGTTGTCCCGGAGGGCGCACGAGCGAGGACCTGGTGAGCTTCGTGGACCTGGCCCCCACGTTCCTGGCGGCCGCCGGTTTGCCGCCCGATCCCGAGATGGCCGGCCGCAGTCTGCTGAACATCCTGCAGGCCGAGCGGTCGGGCGTGGTGGACCCCGCTCGCACGGCGGTCTACGCTGGTCGCGAACGCCATTCGTCCTCGCGCTACAACAACTGGACTTACCCTCAGCGATCCATCCGCACGCCGACCCACCTGCTGATTCGCAATTTCCGTCCCGAGCGCTGGCCCGCCGGCGATCCCCGCAAGTTGAACGAACAGGGCGAGCTGGGCCCGTCGCACGGCGGATATCACGATATCGATGCCTGCCCGACGCTGACGTTCCTGATCGAGCGCCGCGAGGACCCGGCGGTCGGTCGTTTCTTCCACCTGGCCGTGGACAAGCGCCCGGAGCTGGAGCTGTTCGCGATCACCAGCGACCCGGCCTGCCTGCAGAACCTGGCACTCGATCCGCAACATGCCGAGCTGACCACCGAATTGAACGAACGGCTGGAGCGGCACCTGAGAGCCACGCGGGATCCGCGGATCCTCGACGGTGGCGAGGTCTTCGAGACGTACCGGCGCTACAGCCCGATCCGCAGTTTCCCGCCACCGGAGGATGGGAAGTGAGCGTCAGTTGTCAGTTGTCAGTTGTCAGTTGTCAGTGGGCGGCATTTTCCCAAGCTTCTTGGAGATCGTACAGCGTTCAAGTCATGGAAGTCTCGGACGTATGGCGCGCGTCGTACAACAACCACGCCCACCTGGAAGCCCGACGCGTTAGTCTTGAAGTTGCGCTTTACATGCTGAAGTTGTAGTGCGGGGAGGGCTACCATACTGAAGTCCTTCCGGCTCCCGTTCCGCTTTGAGATCGTGCAGCTCTTAAGTTTCTTCGCCAGCGAGGGAAGCTCCAGGCACTCGCGTTCCATAGGTAGCCCTACGCACTCGGAGGTCGTCCCGCAAACTCCAGTGCCGTCTCACACCAGGCGGCTCGAGCCAGCAGTTCCTGGTGGCCGCAGTTGCCGATCAGTTGCAGGCCGCAAGGCAAACCGCCGCGGCTCAATCCAGCCGGCAGCGTGCAGGTGGGCAGCCCGCTGAAGCTCCAGGGCGAGTTGAATCGCGGGTCGCCAGTGGTTTCCAGGCTTGGCGGCGCCGGTGTCAGCGTGGCGGGGCTGACCAGCGTCAGATAGGGTGGCAGCGTGCGTTGCAGAAGCTGGCGGAACTGCTGCTGGCCGCGTAGCGCCCGCGAGAACTCCACGGCCGGCACGTCCAGCCCTTCGCGGATCAGGGCCGCGATGCAATCGCCGAACCAATCGGGCCGCTCCCGCCAGACGTCACCGTACGTCGTCGCCGCGCCGACGGCCATCAGGCGGCGATGCTGGACCAGCACCTCGCCGAACAGTTCGGGCAGGGCCAGCTCCACCAGCGCCGCTCCCCGCTGGCGCAGCCTGCCGAGTGCCTGCCGGGTCACCAGGGCGACGTCGTCGTCCCAGAGCGCCTCGCACTCGGCAACAAAGGCCAACTGCGGTGGACCGGCCAGTTCGACCGGATGCTCTTCGGGCCGCAGCGCTCGCCACCATTGCCGCAGATCCTGGACGGTGGCTGCCAGCGGTCCCACGTGGTCCAGATACTCGCTGATCGGCAGCACGCCGTCCATGGGCAAACTGCCAAAGGCGGGCTTCAAACCGCAGACGCCGCAGTAGCTGGCCGGCCGAGTGATGGAACCGCCGGTTTGCGACCCCAGAGCGCCCAGGCACATCCGCAGGGCGACGGCCGCGGCACTGCCGCTGCTGGATCCGCCGGGCGTGTGCCGCGGATTCCAGGGGTTCCGCGTGGGTGGCGGATCGAAGCAGGCCAGTTGCGTGGTGACCGTCTTGCCCAGGATTACCGCGCCCGCCTCGCGGAGCCGCCTCACGACCGGCGCATCCCGCTCGGCCGCGGTCTCCGGCGAGCCCGGCCAGGCGCCGCGCGTGGGCAGCCCCTGGACATCCACAATGTCCTTGATGCCGACGGGAACGCCCAGCAGCGGTGGGCAGCGCGTCGATCGCCGGTCGTAGGTGGCTTCGAGCTGCTGGGCCTGTCGCCGAGCACCCTGTTCGTCCACCAGCACCCACGCTTGCGTCGCCCCGTCGTGCTCGGCGATCCGCCGCAGACAGAGTTCGACCAGGTCCAGCGGGCGCAGCTTGCCTCGCCGGATTTGCGAGACGGCTTCCGAGATGCTCGGCAGTTGACCTATCATATCCAGCAGTCTGACCCGTTTGCGCAGGGGAGGGAGAACACGTGCCTGAAACGCCTGGCGCCGGTGGGCGGCGCGACGATCAAATCGACGGCCGGGCGTGGATCGCGCCCAATGCCACCGTGGTCGGCGACGTGACGATCGGCGCCGAGTCGAGCGTATGGTACGGCGCCGTCGTGCGGGGCGATAGTGAGCAAGTGCGGATTGGCTGCCAGACCAATGTGCAGGACCTGTGCGTGCTGCACGCCGATCCGGGCTTTCCCTGCCTGCTGGGCGACCGCGTGTCGTTGGGCCATGCCGCCATTGTCCACGGCGCGATTGTGGAAGATGACGTTTTGATCGGCATGAAGGCCGTCGTCATGAACGGCGCTCGGATCGGCAAGGGCAGCCTGGTGGCGGTCGGCGCGGTGGTGACCGAGGGCACCGTGATTCCGCCCGGCAGCCTGGTGCTGGGTGTTCCGGGCAAGGTCCTGCGCGAGGTCCGGGAGCAGGATCGGCAGCGGATCCAGCGGGCGGCCGAGCACTACGTCGACCGGGTGCGGAAACTGCTGGGCTATTGACCTCTGGGGTCGATTTGGCAGGCTGGGGAGCTCCGGCAAAGTAGTCATCACGCTCCGCGTGATGAGCCCTTGCAGACTCCACGTCTCCTATCGCAGGGAGTCACCATCGGTCGTTGAGGAGCGCCCGGACCCGTTCCACCCGCAAGCCCGGCTGGACACTGGCCGCGGCGGAGGGTTCAGACTGCGGTCGGGAGGCTCATCACGCGGAGCTTGATGGCCACTTTAGGGAGGGTTGAGTCTGGCAGTGCAAAAAAGAGCCCCTCCCCAGACGCCGGGGAGGGAGCCCGAAGGGCGTTGTGAGGGGAGTGTTCGCCGAAGCGGAGTTCATGGCAGGCGCCACTTCAGAACCTGCCCGTGGATCACACCAACAGCACGTCTTCCCCAACCGCCGTTCGGCCGCCTACCGGGAACCGATGCAGTACAAGTGCTGTTCGCCGCGAATAAACAACCGGCCGGCCGCGATGCCGGGCGACGCGAAACAGTATTCGCCCAGCTCGTTCTCGGCAACCACCTGCAGTTCGGGTCCCGGCTTGACGACCTTCGTGATTCCGTCGTCGGCCAGCAAGTAGACCAGGCCGCCAGCCGTCACCAGCGAGGCACTGTAATGCTTGCCCAGTCGCTCTTGCCACAGCCGCTCGCCCGTCGATGCCGTGAAACAGTTCGCCGTGCCGCGGTCGTCCGCCACCAGCAGGTAGCCATCCACCACCACGGGCGACGGCACGTAGCACTTGGCATTGGTCGAATGCCAGGCGACATGCGAATCGGTCACGTCGCCGCGACCGTCCGGGCGGATGCCCATCACGTGGTAGGTGGGAAAGCCGGCCGCCATGAACAGCAGGCTGCCGTCGTAGACCATCGAGGCGACGAACTGCTCCGTGGGCCCGTCAATCACCCAGTGTACGGAGCCGTCGCGAGGGTCCAAGCTGACGATGCACTTGCTGCCCGACAGAACCAGTTGCGTGCGGCCGTCGATGGTCCGTAGCAGGGGCGTCACGTAGCTGCGCGTCTTGTGCTCGCGGGGAGCTTTCCAGACCGTCTGGCCGGTGGCCTTGTCCAGGGCGACGATGTACGAATCCCCATCGTGGTCGCCATTGACGATCACCAGGTTCTGGAACAGCACCGGGTTGCTACAGAAACCGTGCGCGCTGACAAACCCGCCCGGCTTGACAAGCCACTTCTGGTTGCCTTCCAAGTCGTAGGCCGCCACGACCATGCGTCCGGGCGTGACCGGCCGGGGCGTGCCCACATTCGGAGCGGGGATGGTTTCCGTGCCGACTTCCAGGAACGTGACGTACACCAGTTGGCCGTCGGTGGCCGGCGTGCTGGAAGCGAAGCTGTTCAGTTGATGCTTGGTTTCCAGCGGCGAGGCGACCACGGTCTGCTGCCAGCGCAGGGCGCCCGTCCTGGTATCCAGGCAGCGCAGCACGCGCTGCTGCGAGTCGGGCAGACAAGCCAGCAGGAACAGATGGTCGTCCCAGATCACGGGCGAACCATGGCCCTGGCCGGGAACCGGAACCTTCCAGACGATGTTCTCGCCGGTCGCGCCGTCCCAGCGGACGGGCACTTTGGCCTCCTGGCTCGTCCCATCGCCGCGCGGCCCGCGCCAACCGGGCCAATTCTCGCCTCGTGCCGGAGCCGGCGTTGACCAAACACAGGACGCGAGAACCATCAAGCCGCAGAGTAAGGAGAGTCGTGGCATGGCACTTTCGCGGGGGCGGGAGTTCAGGGGGGCGGGAACTTGCACTTCAACCGCCGCCCATCATACCACACGCCTGGAAAAACGACCTCTGGGGTCGTTTTGGCAAGCACAGACGATTGGGGGCTCTGGGTTGGCGCCGCGGTCAGGCGGCCGGTTAAGGGAATACGCGCCGTCACTGCATGCGCCGCAGCGCGGCTTGCGCGGCGTGGTATCCGCACATGCCGTGCACGCCGGCTCCGGGTGGCGTCGACGCGGAACAGATCAGGATCCGCGGGTTGGGCGTCGTGTAGGGACTCACGCGCGGCGTGGGGCGGGTGAATAATTGCCAGGCGTCCATCACGCCGCCGGAAATGTCGCCGCCGATGTAGTTCGGATTGTCTCGTTCAAAGTCGGCTGGCCGAGTGACATGGCGAGCCAGGATCAGGTCGCGGAATCCCGGCGCGAACCGTTCCATTTGCCCCTCGATCCGCTCGGTCATGTCCTCCCGGCAATTCGGCGGCACGTGGCAGTAGGCCCAGCCGGTATGCTTTCCCGCCGGGGCCCGGCTGGCGTCGAACAGGCTTTGCTGGGCGACCAGCAGAAACGGCCGCTCGGCACACTGGCCCCGCCACGGCGCGGCCTCGGCTTGGATGACTTCTTCCAACGTCCCGGCCACGTGCACCGTGCCCGCTCGCCGGCACGGCTCCGCCTGCCAGGGGATCGGTCCGCTCAGCGCCCAGTCCAGCTTGAACGCGGCCGGCCCGTGGCGGAAACGTTCCAGCCGGCGGCGAAACGCGGCCGGCAACTGCGGGCCGGCGATCCGGCTGACCAGAGCTGGCGACAGGTCCAGCAGCACGGCTCGGCAGTCCGGCAGGTCGTCAAGCGTTCGCACCGGGTGCCCGGTCACAATCTCGCCGCCCAGCGATTTCAGGTAAGCGGCCATCGCGTCGGCGATCCGCTGCGAGCCGCCCCGCGCGATCGGCCAGCCATGGCTGTGCGCGGTGACGCTGAGCATCAGGGCCACGGCGGCCGTCAGCGGCCGATCGAGCGGCAGGATGGAGTGAGCCGCCATACCGGCCAGCAGCGCCTGGGCCTGGGGGCCCTGGAACAGACGCCGAGCCAGTCGCTGGGCCGAACTGGTGCCGCTCCAGCCGAACCGCGCCATCAACCAGGGATGCCGCGGCGGCTTCAGCGGCCCCAGGATCTGCCGCATCAAGTCGTCGGCTCGCGACACGAACGGTTCGAGCAACCGGCGATAGGCGGCCCCGTCCGGTCCCAAGCCGGTGCAAGTCGCCCCCAGCGACCGCTCGGCCACCGCCGCCTCGCCCGCGGCCAGCGGATGAGCGACCGGGACTCCGGGGTGGACCCACTCCAGACCGTACTCGGCCAACGGCAAGCTCTGAAAGAACGGCGACGCCACACCCAGAGCATGAATGGCCGAGCAGTGGTCGTGAATGAACCCCGGTAAGGTGCACTCCACCGACCGCATGCCCCCACCGACCGTGGGCAGGGCCTCGATTACCAGCACGCGGCGGCCGGCTCGAACCAGGGTGATCGCGGCACTCAGTCCATTCGGCCCCGATCCGACGATCACGGCGTCGTACTTCCCCTTCAAAACGGGGACCTTTGCAAAGGGGGCCTCGGCGTGGCCTTCGGGGGTACCTCCGGAAACGATCTCCCCATCCTCCTGTTCGTTCGCGTCACTCACGCCCGGTCCCCCTCGCCAATTTGCTTCCGGCTTCCCGCCAATATACGCATTCTGGCCTATCTTTTCTGCATCGTGCGCGGCTTGTCGCGAGCCTGCCCCGAACGGATCGCGAGCGCGACAGGCCACGTCACCCCTGTGACGTAAAGTTGTCACTGATGCGTCATATTTTCATCACATTTTTTCACGTTTGCGATTGAAAACTGTCTTTTGCCTGTCATACTGGCGGCTGTCTGGAAAGGTGGTGCGACTAGGTAATACGCATGACATCGGTAACACCTGCGGAGGAACGACGCCACCGGCTGCTGGAAATCGTTCGGCGACGAGGGTTTGCGTCGCTGCCCGAGCTGGCCGGGCAGTTGCAAGTCTCCGAGTCGACCGTCCGCCGCGACGTGGACTACCTGGAAGAGTCCGGGGCGGCTCAGCGGACCCACGGAGGCGTGTTCTACACCGGGCCGTCACCGAAACTGCCACATTTCGAGCACCGGCAGGCGGCCCATTGGGAGAAGAAGCGGCAGATCGCTCGCCGGGCAGCGGAACTGATCGAAGATGGCGACACCGTTCTGCTGGACGGTGGCAGCACGACCTACGAACTGGCGCAGGCACTGGTTGGACGCCCGTTACAGGTCGTGACGAATTCGCTGCCGGTGGCCACGCTGTTCGCGTCCAGCGACCTGGTGGACCTGGTGGTCGTCGGCGGGTACGTCCATTCGCGGACCGGCGTCACGCTGGGGCCGTATGCCAACGAGATGCTGCGGCAGCTCTGCGTGCGGCGGGCCGTGCTGAGTGTGGCGGGAGTCAACGAGCGGGGTTACTACAACAGCAACCTGCTGCTGGTGGAGACCGAGCGGGCGATGATGCAAGTGGCCGACCAGGTGCTGGTACTGGCCGACAGCACGAAGTTCGGCCGCGCCAGCCTGGCACACCTGTGCGACCTGGGCGCGATCGACTCGCTGGTGGTCGATGACGGGATCAGCGGTCAGTGGCAAGAGCGGATAACGAGCGCGGGAGTGCAACTGGTCGTGGCGCCACCGCTGGAGGAACCGAAGTCGAGCGAGACGGAACAGCAACCGTGAGCGGGCGGCGGCACTGGTGGTGATGAGGCTGTCAGTTGTCAGTTGTGAGTAAAAGGTTGCTGGCACCGGAGTGGCGGTGACGGGCCTTTGGCCTGTCAGTCGGGACGGGGCCCGTCCTGCCTGGGAAGAGAAAACGCGCGAAGTCGTAGAGAACTCAGTATCTGGGGAGCGAGACCACGATGGCAACGGCGGCGGCTTGGGATCGCAGCGCGATCGAACAGATTGTGCGGCAGATCGTGCTGGCTCAACAATCGCCCCCCGCGGGCGCGGTGGTGGCCGAGCCGAAGCTGGTCGTCAGCATCTCGGCGCGGCACGTGCACCTGACGGACGAGCATGTCGAGATTCTGTTCGGTCCGGGACATACGCTGACGCCCATGAAGGACCTGTACCAGGACGGCTTCTACGCGGCCGAGGAGACGGTGCTGGTGGTCGGCCCGCGGCGGCGGACGCTGCCCACGGTGCGGATTCTGGGACCGACGCGGCCGTTCAGCCAGGTCGAACTGGCGTTTACCGACAGCATCTCGCTGGGCATCGACGCTCCGGTGCGGCACAGCGGCCGGATCGACGGCACGCCCGGCTGCGTGCTGGTCGGTCCGCGCGGCGTGGTGGAGCTGGACCAGGGCGTGATCCGGGCCGCCCGGCACGTGCATATGAACGTCCGCGACGCCGAATATTTTGGCGTCGCCAATGGGGACGTCATGCGGTTGCGGGTCCAGTCGCCGATGTGCGGCGTGGTGTTTGACGACCTGCTGGTCCGGGCCGATCAGACCAGCAAGCTGGAGGTGCACCTGGACACGGACGAGGGCAACGCCTGCTTCCTGGACCAGGCGATCAAGGTGGAACTGTTGAAACAGGAGACCGCTTGCGGCTGCAAGCGGTAGTATCGGGAGATCTCTTCGAGGCGTTTTGCGGGAGTACACGCAACATGGCAAAGACAGTCGAAGCGTTGGGAATGATCGAGACCAAGGGCTTTGTGTGCCTGGTCGAGGCGACCGACGCCATGCTCAAGGCCGCCAACGTCCAGTTTCTGGGCTGGGACAAGGTGGGTAGCGGTCTGGTCACGGCGTTCGTTACGGGGGACGTGGCGGCCGTCAAGGCGGCCACCGACGCTGGCGCCGCGGCGGCCGGTCGGATTGGCGAAGTGGTCAGCGTGCAGGTGATTCCCCGGCCGCATGACGACCTGGGCATCGTGCTGCCCGAACCGATCAAGCGTCCGGCAGCCGCTCGCGGCTGATCGGCAACCTGGCCGGCAGGGAGGACAACAGGCCAGAGCAACGACGAGACACTGTTAAGAACGACCATTAATAACGACACAGGATCACGCAACATGCAAAACGCAATCGGGATGGTGGAAACCAAGGGGCTGGTCGGGCTGGTCGAAGCGACCGATGCCATGGCCAAGGCCGCGAATGTGCAGATCGTCAAGCGCGTGGGGATCGGCGGCGCGTATGTGGCCACGATCGTGCGCGGCGACGTGGGCAGCGTGCGGGCCGCGGTGGAAGCGGGGGCCCAGGCCGCCTCGCAGGTCGGCGAGCTGGTCAGCAGCCACGTGATTCCGCGGCCGGCCGACGGGCTGGTGGAGGCTTACCTGAGCTAGCCCGATGAAAATTCTGGTAGCCAACCTGGGGTCGACCAGCTTCAAGTACCGGCTGTTCGACATGCAAGACGAGCGGCAGTTGGCGCGGGGCGGTGTGGAACGCATCGGCTCGCCCGAAAGCCGCTGCGTGGTCCAGATCGGCGAGCACCGAGACGAACGGACGGGGCCCGTGCCTGACCACGCCGTGGCGGTGCGGCAGTGCCTGGAGCAGCTCACGGCGCCCGGCACGGGCTGCCTGGAGCGGGCCGACGAAGTGGCGGCGATCGGTTTCAAGGCCGTGCATGGCGGGCGGACCAGCGGCGTGCAGCGGGTCACGGCGGACGTGTTGCGGGCGATGGACGAGATGGTGCAAGTCGCTCCGGCTCACAATCCGCCCTACATCGCCGCCATGCGTTTGCTGGCCGAACGGTTGCCGGAGATTCCGCTGGTGGCGGCCTTTGAAACGGGCTTTCACCAGACCGTCCCCGATCGGCTGCGGTACTACGCCGCGCCATACGATTGGGCCCAGAAGTACCACATCCAGCGCTGGGGTTTTCACGGCGCGAGCCACCGCTACATCAGCCAGCGGACCGCCGAACTGCTGGGACGCGACGACTTGCGGGTCATCTCCTGCCACCTGGGCGGGTCGAGCAGTCTGTGCGCGATCCGCGCGGGGCGGAGCCTGGCCACGTCGATGGGAATGAGTCCCCAGTCGGGCGTGCCGCACAACAACCGGGTCGGCGATTTCGATCCGTTCGCCTTGCCGCTGGTGATGCAAGCCACCGGCCAGACCCTGGACCAGGTGCTGGATGAACTGGCCAATCGCGGCGGGCTGCTCGGCCTGAGCGGCGTGAGCGGCGACGTGCGGGACCTGGAGCAAGCGGCGGCCGCCGGCAACCAGCGGGCCCAGTTGGCGCTCGACATGTTCATCAGCGAAGTCCGCCGCTATCTGGGCGGACTGCTGGTCGAACTGGGAGGCGCCGACCTGATCGCGCTGACCGGCGGCATCGGCGAGAACGGCGTTGAAGTCCGGGCGGCCATCTGCGCGGGGCTGGAAGAGCTGGGCATCGTCCTCGACCCGTCCGCGAACCGGCAGGTCCGCGGCGAAGGTCCGATCCATGCCGCTGGCAGCCGGGTGCAGATCTGGGTCGTGCCGACCAATGAGGAACTGATCGTGGCCAGGCAAACACGCCAACTGCTGGAGGGTTAGCCCGATGTTCGTGGCCAAGGTGACAGGCACCCTGGTGTCGACGCAGAAAGTCGCGTCGATGGTGGGTTACAAGCTGCTGGTCGTCGAACCCTACCGGCTGGAAGCCCAGCAGCGGAGCAGTCTGACCACGACGGGCCGCACGCTGGTCGCCGTCGACATGCTGGGCGCGGGCGAAGGTGATATGGTCCTGATCACCCAGGGCTCCAGCGCCCGGCTGACTCCCGAAACCAAGAACATGCCGATCGATACGGTGATCGTCGGCCTGGTCGACCGCGTGCAGGTGGACCAGCGATGCGTGTATTCCAGACAGGACGGCGAAGAGCAATAGCGACCCTCCTTCAAGCAGCGGGAAGTGATCAGCGATGCAATTGACTGAAGACCTGATTCGTTCCGTGGTGGCCCAGGTGCTGGCCGAAGTCGGGCAGGCTCCCGCCGTGCCCGGCCCGCCCTGCGCGGCGACCCGCGGTTACGCCGGACGGCATGGCGTGTTCACGGACGTCGACCAGGCGGTGGCGGCCGCGCGGGAGGCGTTCGAGCAGTTGCAGGAGCGCGGGCTGGAAGATCGCCGGCGGATCATCGGCCACATCCGCCGCATCTCGATCGACCAGTGCGTGGAGCTGGGCACGATGGAGATGGAAGAGACCCGCATCGGCCGCCTGGAACACAAGATCGAGAAGCTCAAGACGCTGGGCGAGAAAGCGCCCGGCGTGGAGTTTCTGCGGAGCGAGGTCTACAGCGGCGATCATGGCCTGGCAGTGATCGAGCACGCTCCGTTCGGCGTGATCGGTGCGATCACGCCCGTCACTCATTCGCTGCCCACGATCACGGGCAACGCCGTGAACATGATCGCCGCCGGCAACGCGGTGGTAGTCAACCCGCATCCCAGTGGCCGGCGCGTCGCGGCCGAGGGTGTGCGGCGGTTCAACGAGGCGATCCACCGCGACCTGGGCATCGACAACCTGATCTGCGTGATCGCCGAGCCGACGCTCGAAACGGCCTCGGCGATCTTCGCCCATCGGGGCATCAGCCTGATCTGCGTCACCGGCGGACCGGCGGTCGCTCGAGCGGCCTTGAACAGCGGCAAGCGGGCGATCGTGGCCGGCCCTGGAAACCCGCCGGTCGTGGTCGACGAAACGGCCGACCTGGACCGGGCCGCCCGCAGCATCATCCGCGGCGGCGGCTACGACAACAACCTGCTCTGCATCGCCGAGAAGGAAGTGTTCGTGGTCGAGGCGGTGTTTGAGCCACTGCTGAAAGCCATGCAGCGAGCCGGCGCCGTCCGCCTCTCGTCCGCCGAGATCGAACGCTTGACCGCGGCCGCCATGGTCGAAGTCGGCGAAGGCGCCGCTCGGCATCCCGTGCCGGCCAAGGAACTGCTGGGACAGGACGCGGCCGTCCTGGCCCGCGCCGCCGGGCGCAACGTGCCTCCGGGCACCGAACTGCTGTTCGGCGAGACCGACGAAAGCCACCCCTTCGTTTCGGTCGAACAGATGATGCCGTTCCTGCCCTTCGTCCGCTGCCGCAATGTGGAGGAGGCGATCGAAAAGGCCCAGCATTACGAACACGGCTTCCGCCACACCAGCATCATCCATTCGAACAACGTGCGGAACATGAGCCGCATGGGACGCATCATGGACACGACGCTGTTCGTCAAGAATGGACCCAGCATGGCCGCGCTCGGACTGGGCGGCGAAGGCTACCTGTCGTTCTCGATCGCCGGTCCCACGGGCGAAGGCGTCACGACGCCGCTGACCTTCACCCGCGAACGCCGCTGCTCGATGATCGACGATCTGTGGATCCTGGGCAAACCAAGTACGGAGTGAAGTTGTAGAAGTTGTCAGTTGTCAGTTGTCAGCAACATGTAAACCGAAGCGTCAGCGAGTAAAAAAAGAGTCCCTCTGGCCCCCTCCCCGCTTCGGGGAGGGCTGGGGAGGGGCCTGCGGGGTTCGAGTGGACACCCCAATGCTCAACGCCTGCAATGGTCTGCCGGGCACGCGGATGCGGAGTGATTTGTGTTCGAAACCGAGGTCTACGATGTTACTCGGTAAGGTGATCGGTCGAGCGGTGGCGACGGTGAAGCATCCTTCCATGGAAGGCTGCAAGCTGTTGATCGTCCAGCCGCGAATGACGGACGGCGTGACGCCGGACGGCGAGCCGTTGCTGGCCGTGGACGGCGTGGGAGCGGGTCGCGGCGAGCTGGTGCTGCTGACCAGCGACGGGCGAGCCGCGCGCGAGATGCTCGGCGCCGAGGCCACACCGGTGCGTTGGACGATCATAGGAATCCGCGACTGATGGCCCTGCCCGCTTCGCAACTCGAAGGCCGGTCCGCCGAGCTGGAATCGCTCGTGCAAGAGGTCCTCCGCCGCCTGGCGGCGATCGCCTCGGCGCCGAGCGATGACGGGGCGGCAGGCGGAGGGGCGAGCAATGCCGGGGCGGGCGCGGCACGAGCTGGGCAAGACGCGAAGCCGCCGGCGGCTGACACGGCGCGACTGGCGATCCGCGAGCGGGTGGTCACGATGGCTGTCTTGCGCGACCGCTTGTCCGGAGTGCGGCAAGTGGTGGTGCATCCGCGAGCGATCGTCACTCCGCTGGTTCGCGATGAGCTGAAACAGCGGCGGATCGAGCTGCTGCG
>JAGFJK010000294.1 GCA_024102795.1 Pirellulaceae bacterium | reverse complement strand
CCCAGGCGCGCCGCCTCGCGCCCGGCCTGCATCAGTTCGACCTGCGGCGCGACGGCCGTCTGAGCGCCATCGCCCAGCAGCACGATGCCGGCCAGCCGCTGGCCCGTCTCGCGGCGCATGGCGTCGCTGAGCACCGTGCCGATATCCGTCTGTTCGCCGGCTGGCGGTTCGTCGAGCGGCAACGGGCCTGAACCCAGATCCAGCGGATGCAACTGCTGGTCGTAGCCGTAAACCTTGACTTGGATCTGTTCGCCGAAGTCCCTCAACACCGGCTCGACCGCCCGCAACACGTCGCGCTGCGCCTCCCAGCGCGACACCTCCCCGCCGGCGTTTGGCAACTGCATGCTGCGACTCTGGTCCAGCAGCACCAGCAGCACGGCGGGCTGAGGCTGCGTGGACGTGCTGAGAAACGTGGGCCGCAGCATGGCCAGCACGACCAGCAGGATCACGGCGCACCGCAGCGCCAGCAGCACGGCCCGGCGCCCCGTCGCCAGGCGGCGATACAACGGCCAGCAGACGCTCAGCAGCAGACACAGCGCCAGCAGCCCGACCAGCGGGTAGCTGTCCAAGATCGGCTGCAAGGTCCAGCGGCCCGTCATCGGCTGCCCAGCTCTCCCGGCGTCGGGCGGTAAAAGCGGTTGGCCAGCAGTTGCTCGACACCCAGCAACACGGCCAGCAGGATCAGCAGCCAGGGAAAGAACTCGTAGCCTTGCCGGGCCACGCCCACTCCCACCTCAACTTCGTCCCGCTCGCGAGCCAGTTCGTACCGCCCCTCCCCCAAGACTCGATCCAACTGTTCCGCTCCGCACCGTTCGAGGTTCCCCACGTCACCCGGCAGGTTGACGGCGAAACCCCGAATCACCGTGCCCCCCAGATCGCCCTTCAGCCGGTACGCGCCCGGCACGTCGGTCCCCCGCACCTGCAGCAGATCGTCGCTCGCGCGGACCTCCCGCAATTCGTCGGGCGGAGCGAACAGTTGGTAGCGCTGCGGATGGCGTTCCCGCAGGTTGACCAGTTGGGCGGTTGCGCCCGTCGTGTAGTTCAAACGGGCCGTTTCCGTGCGGACCAAGTAAAGCAGCATTTCGTTGAGCAGCACCAGCCGCGGCCAGTCGCTGGGTCCGGTAAGTTCGTTCCAAGGCTGGCGGCCGGCGGGCCGGGCCTTTTCGGTGATCGGCGTGGTCATCGTCAGCACTCGACCCTTGCCGACGGAGCGTTCCACCAGCGCCGGCTGCCCGTTGCCGTACCGCAGCACGATCCGCGTGTCGGCCGCCAACTGCTCGAAGCTCCAGTGCCGAAACACGGGGAACTGATCCCAGGGCACTTGCGAGGCCAGCGGGCGGAACTCGGCCAGCACCGGGTGATCGTAGTTGTCGGGCGCCAACAGCAGGTCGCGGCC
This sequence comes from Pirellulaceae bacterium, assembly GCA_024102795.1. Classification (GTDB taxonomy): domain Bacteria; phylum Planctomycetota; class Planctomycetia; order Pirellulales; family Pirellulaceae; genus JAGFJK01. Next base: position 1,167 of record JAGFJK010000294.1, on the reverse strand, counting down.
GGCGCTGCGCCACTGGCGTCCCAGCGGTCCGGGCAGCAACTGCTGAGCGGCCGGCTCGTTGAACGACTTGCTGTCTCCCGCGTGATAACCCAGGAACACGGCCAGCCCGCCGCCTTGGGCGACAAAGCGGCCCAACTCCTCCCACACCGACGGCGGCAGGGGCGTGGGGTCCAGCAGGCAGACGGCCCGCTGCCCGGCCAGTTGCACGTTGGGCAGCTCGGCCGGCGTCACCAGCCGGCAATCGAACCGCGCCTGGCCCGCCGCGCGCTGCTCGTACGGCGCCACCGCCTCGATGAAGTTCGTGCTGTTGACGTCGTCGGGGGCGACGACAAGCACGGGCCAAGGCGGTTGCACTTCAACGGCGAAGTACCGCACGTCATCGGCCGCCAGGCCATCCTCGCCTTCGATCACAACCTGTCCTTGATGCAGCCCCAGCGGCAGCCCACGGAGCGAAAACTCGACGACCTGAGCGCCATCGGCCTCCAGTTCCACGACCTGCCGGCCGCGCTGTTGGCGAGCGGGCAGCAGCGGCTGGCCGTCCAGCAGGATGGGCCGCGACGGATCGGGCTCCTCGACATACAGCGCCACGGCCCGGGAACCGGCCGGGCCCGCACCGCGCAGCTCGGTCCGCAGCCGCAACTGGCCGCCCGCCGGCAGTTCCTCGGCCGATAGTTCGAGCGGCCCCAGCCCGAAATTCCGCGGCTCGTCCACACCCACGTCGATCACATACAGCAGCACCTCTTCGGCCGCCGCCAGCTCGCGCGCCAACCGGCCTCCCAGGTCATCCCGCCAGGCGACGGCCGACAGGTCGGTCAGCACGTAGAGTTCCTTCTGCGGCAGCGGACTTCGGCGAGCCAGTTCCAGCGCGTCGGCCACCACCAGCGGCAACGGCCGCGGCACGCCCGTCGTCTGCAACTGCAGAATCGTCCGCCGCGCCGCCGCCGTGTCAATCGAAAACCCGATGTTGCCCGGATGCGACTGGGCCACTGCCACTTCGCTGCCTGGCGGCAACTCGTCCAAGAGCCATTCGGCCAGCTCCTGGGCCTGCTCCAGCCGGGTTTGATTTCCCTGGCGATACGCCATCCGCGGCGACGTGTCGAAGACCAGCGCCGCCGCCACCGCCGCTCGCCGGCTGCCGGCCGCCAGCGGCTGCCCCTCGCCCGCGGC
>JAGFJK010000257.1 GCA_024102795.1 Pirellulaceae bacterium | reverse complement strand
GGCCGAAGCCCCGGTGGCGGCCAGCCCAACGGCTCCGGACGCGTCCGCGGACCGCTTCCAACGCGAGGTCTTCCCGCTGATCACCCTGGTCGTGGGCATCGCCACGGTGCTGGGGCTGATCATCGTGTTGCGGGTCAACGCCTTCATTGCCCTGATCTCGGCGGCCATGCTGGTCAGCCTGCTGGCCCCCGGCGACGTGTCCGACAAAATTGGCCGTGTGGCGACGGCATTCGGCAGCACGGCCGGCGGCATCGGCATCGTGATCGCGCTGGCGGCGGTGATCGGCAAATGCATGCTCGACAGCGGAGCGGCCGACCGGATCGTCCGCGCGTTCACGCGCGTGCTGGGCGAGAAACAAGCGCCCCTGGCCCTGATGGGCAGCGGCTACTTCCTGGCCATTCCCGTGTTCTTCGACACGGTGTTCTACCTGCTGGTGCCGCTGGCCCGCTCGCTGCACAAGCGGACCGGCCGGCAGTACCTGAAATACATCCTGGCAATCGCGGCCGGTGGAGCGATTACCCACTCGCTGGTCCCGCCCACGCCCGGCCCGCTGTTGATGGCTTCCACTCTGAACGTCGACCTGGGCTTGATGATCATGGTCGGAGCGATTGTCGCCCTGCCCGCGTCGCTGGGGGGAGTGATCTATGCACACGTGGCCGAACGCCTGATGAGGACGCCGATGCGCAGCCTGGGCAGCGAGCCGGAGCCGGAACCACTGGCCGACGAGAAGCTGCCGCCGCTGGCCGTGGCCGTGCTGCCCGTGTTGCTGCCCGTGCTGTTGATTTCGACCAATACGATCCTGACCACGCTGGCCGACCTGCAGCCCACGACCCGGATCGCGGTGGAAAGCGTCCCCGACTGGGACGCCTTCCAGCAGCGCCTGCGCCAGGCCGCCATGGGCCAGCAGCCGGCCGGCGTCCAACGGCTGTGGAACGTCCTGCCCGACTCGACCCGCGACTTGCTGGCCACCGCCGGGACGCTGACCGCGGCCGACCGGCAGCAGGTCGCCGACGACCTGAATCAGATCCTGCTGCGGAAGGATTTCTACGACGAGGCGGCGTTTGCCGGTGCTCCGCTGTCCGACACCACCAAGGGATTGCTGAACCAGAACCGATCGCGGATGCGGCAGGCCGTGCTGCAGCGGATGAACCGCCTGCTGCTGGAAGAAAGTCTGAACGCCGGCGAAACGACCCTCCTGACTCCGCACCAGTGGCTTACCCCGCGCCGCTGGTGGGCCGAAACCAGCGACCTGTTCGGCAACGCCAACCTGGCCCTGCTGCTCTCGACCGTGATTGCCCTGGTGATGCTGGCCCGGCAGCGCGGGCTGACCCGCAATGAAGTGGCCCATGTCGTGGAAACGTCGCTGATGAGCGGCGGAGTGATTATCCTGATTACGTCGGGCGGCGGCGCGTTCGGGGCGATGCTGCAGGCGGCCCGCATCGGCGATGCCATTCAGTCGGTCTTCGGCGGCCTGGCTGGGAGCGGCGGCGGCAGCGGACTGGCCTTCCTGCTGCTGGGCTTCCTGCTGGCCAGCGTGCTCAAGGTGGCCCAGGGTTCAGGCACCGTGTCGATGATCGTGGGCTCCAGCATGATGGCCGCCATCGTCGGACCGGACCAGCTCGGCTTCCACCCGGTCTACCTGGCGATGGCAATCGGCGCTGGCTCGATGGTCGGTTCGTGGATGAACGACAGCGGCTTCTGGATCTTCGCCAAGATGGGCGGCCTGACCGAAACCGAGGCGCTCAAGTCGTGGACGCTGCTGCTGGTGTTCCTGGGCATCGTGGCCTTCGCCACCACGGTTGTCATGGCCCTGCTGCTGCCCTTGAACCCGGCCGTGGGCTGACGTGGGCTGACGCGGGCTGACGCGGGCTGACGCGGGCTGTCGCGGGGGTGACGTGGGACGGAACATGACCGAACTTGACCAGTCGGCTTCCTCCGGGCGGGCAGTTCGAACGCGGGGCCCCGCGGTCCGGCGGTCCGGGCGCCGAGCGGACGGGTGCGGCTTCATCGTCGTGACCTGCCTGGTGACCTGCCTGCTGATGATCGTTAACGGCGGCCTGGTGGCCGCGTCCTACGGCTGGCTGTCCAGCTTTGGCCCGTCCCTGCTGCGGCATCCGCGGTTCGCCCAGGCTTGCCTGTTCGTCCTGCCGGTGCTGCTGCTGTTCGTCCAGTGGTGGGTGATCGATCGCCTGCTCGACCTGTTCCGTCCGGGCCCCAGCCGGCCGGCACGACCTTGAACTTCGTGGACCGCACGCTGCCGGTTCTGTTCCCTGCTCGCGAAGCTCCCATGGCGATGGCCGAGTTACCCGTGGTCTACCTGATGCGCGGCTTGCCGTCCTGCGGCAAAAGCCACACCGCCCGACGCCTGGCCGGCGAAACGGGCGTGGTGCTGGAAACGGACGAGTACTTCTATCTGCTAGTGGGCGACGATCCGTCCAGCTTTGACTACCGCGAGGAACTGCTGCCGGCCGCCCGCCAGTGGAACTTCGAGCGCTTCCAGCGCGCCGTCGCCGCCCGCATCACGCCCATCGTCGTCGACCGCGGCAACGGCCTGAACTGGGAAACCCAGCGGTACGCCCGGCACGCCGTCCGCCAGGGATACGAGGTGCAGTTGCGGGAGCCCGAATCGGACTGGTGGCAGGAAATCCGGGTGCTGCTGAAATACAAGCACGTCACGCGGGAAATCCTCCACCAGTGGGCCGACCGGCTGGCCGCCGAAAGCCGCCGCACGCACCGCGTGCCCGCCGCCACGATCCGCGACTGGATGGACAAGTGGCGCCATGATCTGACCGTGCGGCAGATCCTGGAGACGCCGTTCGAGCCGCCGGAGTGAGCGTGCCGGGCGCGGAGGACGGGCGGGCTCAGGACCGATCGGCCGACCCGCTCTGTGTCAGCCGCGGCAGTTGACTTCGTTTGCGCATCCGCAGCAGTTCGGCCAGCAGCAACTCGCCCGTAAGCTGGCGGCCCGTCTCGTCGCCGAACTTCGTGACCAGCTCCTGGAGAGCGATAGGAGCCAGCACCAGGCGGTCCAGCGTCACTCCCACTTGACCGTAGACTCGGGCCAACGTCGCTTGTTCCAGCTCTGAAAGCGGCTGGAATCCAGCTCGAATCTGCTGGATCACATCGTCAATTCGTCCTAATGGAAAGACAGGGTACGCTTGGAGTACCCCTGGCAAGCGAGTTGACGAAGGTCCCTTCAGCACGACGAAGATCGGTTTGTTCCAGGCCCTGGCGGCACCAATCTCCAGCATCACCGACGCCAGCGAAGAAACGTCCGCCGAAACAACAACAATCAACGCCCGGCTCTCCGCCAAGGCCTGCCAGATAACTTCCGAAACGTCTTCGCCGGCCAGCAACGAACCGGCGTGGAAGGTCCGCAAACCAACGGCCTCCAGACTTCCCGCGACTTCATGGGCCGCCGCGGTATCCGATGCGGCATGTGAAATAAACACATCGCACGTTTGACTTGCCGTGGCCATGGTCATTCAATCCGCTTTCGAAGTTCGTTCAAGTACTGTTCAAAGTCATTGATCTGAAACGCCTTCTTACCCTTGATTATATCTGGAATCGCGTCGACGGTGACGTGACAGAGAATCGGAACGATTCGGTAGTCGCGTCTCCAGCCCCATGCTGCACCAACTTCCAGTAGCACCCAGGGTCGGTCCACAGATTCTGGCGTGAGCAGCACCACGAGTTCACGTGACTGTTTTACCTGCGAGCGAATCCGATCGGGGATGTCGTCGCCGCCATCGATGTCCCTGTCATCGCGGAATGTGGCTGCCCCGATTGACTCGATCTTTTCGCACAGCGTTACGGCCAACCATTTGTCGGCCGTGGCATGGCTGACAAAGACCTGGTAGGGCACGGCTTTCCTTCGGTCTTTGTTTCCGCCTGAACCGCGACGTTTACCGCGCATCCTGCGTACTCGATCCTGGAGGGTGAATACGATCCTACTTTCGTGGCAGAAACTGCACGCAGTCGATGATCACGTGGCCGCGAGTGCCCTCGTTCGAGACGACCACGGCGGCTTGCCGGTCGAAACGGAAGCGGCCCAGCGAGACAAACCCGTGCGGATCGTCCGGCGGCCGCCGCTGATCGACCGTCACCCGCTCGACGCCGCCCGCATGGTGAATCGCCACGGGCACGCTGCCGGACCGGTTGGGGTTCGGCGAATAGGACAGCCGCACTTCGTACTCGCCCGGCTCCAGCGGCGTCTCGAAGCGAGCCGACTTCTCGCCCTTCCCCTCGTCGTTGTCGTGCCGGTAGCCCGTTTCCACGAACGGCGAGACGGACGAACTGCTGAGCCAGGCGCCGGTCAGCCGAGCCTGGTTGTCGTCAATCGCCACTCCCGGCAACTGCCCGGCGGCGATCGTCCGCTTGGGACCCGCGCCCGGCGGCAGGTCCAGCACCTGTTTGTCCTCCAGCAGCCGCCGGCGGAGCCGAGCGTAGTCGACGTCCTGCACGCTGGTGCCGTCATCCAGGGCCTGGACCGCCGCGGTCGCCGCCGACTGACCCAGGATCATGAACACCGGCTCCATGCGGATCGAACCGTAGGCGATGTGGCTGGACGAAAGGCAGACCGGCACCAGCAGATTCTCGGCCTCGCCCCGGCGGGGCACCAGGCAGCGGTAGCCGATCACGTACGGACCGCCCGGCGAGACCTGCACGTCGCCCTCGTTCTGCACGTGCCCCTCGGGCGTCACGTACCGCTGCACGTTGTGCGAATCCATGTTGTAGGAGCCGAGTCCCACGGAATCGTCGGCCACGCGCAGCCGCCGGCAATCCTGTTCGGTCATCACGTAGTCGCCCACCATGCGGCGCGCCTCGCGCACATACAACTGGTGCGGCCAGTGGCCGTTGTCCCGGAACTCGTCGGCCGCCAGCCCCCACTGGCTCATCTCCGCCCGGATCCTGTCGGGCACGCGCGGATGATTGGCCAGCGTCCACATCAACCCCTGCTGGTACGTCGTATGCTCGGCGATGATCCGCTCCCGCTCGGCGTAATCGGCTTCCGGATAAGCGTAGTTCAGCCCGATGTTGTCGGTCGAGAACGCGCAGTTGTTGTTCGTGTCCGTCTTGCCGTTGGGCATCATGTCGGGCTTGAGCGGCAAGCGCAGATCGCCGGCCTCGAAATTCCGCAGCAGCAGTTCGTAGCGCAGTTCGTCATAGCCCTCGGGCTTGGGAAACGGCACGCGGCCAGCCGGCACGTTGCTCATGCACATCCGGAAACAATAGGCCTGCACGCGGTCGTCGCCCTGGCCGTCCTCGCCCGGCGGCTCGGCCTGCACACCCGGCAGCAGGCCGCTGGTGGGATCACCCGCGGTGACGTATGGATCCACCGGCTTGATGAACCGGTGGTTGTGGACGTTTTGAGCTTTCTGGACGCCGTTCAGCGTCTCGCCGTAGGTGGCGTTGCTCTCGCGCCCCACCGCGTACCGCACGCCGGCGGCCGCCATCAGATCGCCTTCGTACGTGGCGTCGATAAACATCCGGCCGGGGAACCGGCGGCCGCTTTCCATGCCGATCGACGTGATCCGCAGCCCGTCCCGCGCAACTCCCCGCTGGCGGTCCAGCCGCTCGCCGCGGATCACGGCGATGCCGTGCTCGCGCACCAGTTGCTCGTAGATCGCTTCGGCCACGTGCGGCTCAAACGTCCACATCGCGTCCTCGTCCGGCCGGTAGCGGTCGTAGTCCGAAGCCTTCTCGTGCACCCAGGCCTCCGGCCGATCGTAGTGCCGCCGGACCCGCTGATAGAACTCGCGGGCAATCCCGCCAATCGCCGCCTTGCTGCCCGAATCGGTCCAGCCCAGCCCGCCGCTGGTCAATCCGCCCAGGTGCCGACCCGGTTCAATCACCAGGCAAGTCTTGCCCTGCCGAACGACCTGGACCGCGGCCGCCACGCCCGCGGATGTGCCGCCATAAATCACCACGTCCCGTGGCGACTCGTCGGCCAGCACGCTCGCGGCGGTCAACAGACAGCAGACAATCGCGGCAAGGTGGCGGAGGGATGGACCGCCGCCGGGCGAAGGCTGTGTGCCGAGCGTTTGCAGCCGGTGCGGGAAGTTGGTGGGGGCTGAGCTTTGGCTCGCCGGAGAAGACGCTACTTTCGCGGAGCGAAAGGCGACTATGGCGGAGCGAAAGGCGACGATGCGAAAGGCGACGATTGCGGCGGAAAAGTGTGGCATGGGTTCACTTCTGATTCTGATACTTCTGACGGTACTCCGCGGGCATTCCCCGCTCGATCGTCGCCTGAATCTCCGCCTCGTCCACCTTGGGCGTCTCGTCGGGATTCGCCGGACCCAGTTCCTTGGTTCCGCAGCCCAGCGCGGGCAAGGCGACCAGACAAGCCAACAACAACCAGGTTCTCCAGTGGGACATGCGAGTTTCCTCCTGCAAGGAATTCGGATTCATACCAACGGCCCGCTGCATTCTAACTCACCCGCGACGCGAATTCTCCTGGCTGGTGGGACTGTCGGGGCTGGTGGGACTGGCGGGGCTGGTAGGACTGGCGGGGTCGCGGTCGGCGGCCGCTTGCTCCAGCCTCCGCAACTGCTCGGACCAGGCCTGGACTTCGCGCGAGCATCCCAGCGATTCGTAAAAGGCCCGCATCTGCCGCAGGTTCTCCGGGCGATCCAAGTCGGCCAGCGCCCGCCGCAGCGGTTCATGGATCTCCGGCTCCAGCAGGCGAATGATCTGGTCCGCCGCCTTCCGCTGCCGAGCGGCCTGGTCGTGACGCCCCAGTCGCGACAGGCAGTTGGCCTGGCGATGCCGGCTGCGCCAATCGACCGGGCCGGGCCAGAATCGCTGCGCCCGCTCGTAGGCCTCAATCGCGGCGGCATAGTCGCCTTGCACTTCGTCCAGCAGCATCGCCCGCAGCTTCCAGTAGACGTACCCGTCGCGCTCGCCAGGCCAGGCCGCGAACCGCTCCGTCGCCCGTTCGAACTCTCCCAGATTCAGCAGGGTGGCGGTCAGCGTCGAAGCGAAGAACGGATGCCGCGGGGCGTGTGGAATCTGGCCGAGTGCTTCCTCCAGCGTCTTCAGCGCATCGGCCGGAGCGCCTTCGCGAAGCGTCCAGTGGGCAATCGCCGCCCAGGCCAGCGGTTCCCGCGGTTCGCGGCGGCGAAATTCGCCGAACCGCCGCAGCTCGGTCGTGGCCGCCGGAACTTCCTCCGGGCCCAGCAACCCCATCATCCGCTCCAGTTCCGGATTGGCAGAGGCCGGATAGAACTGGCTCAAGTACCATTCCCGCAACCGCTCGGCCCGCAACGACTCGGGCGCCAGCTCGTACGCTCGCCAGAACACCGCTTCGCACTCGTCCGACCGGCCGGTCAGATCGAACAGTTTCCAGAGCAGGTACCAGGCATCTCCCGACCGATCATCCAGGGCCGCCGCGCGCCGCAAACTCCGCTCGGCCGCCGCCGGCCGCAGCAGCACCAGCAGTTCCAATCGTCCTTGCTGCAAACAGGCCCGCGCTCGCAGCGGCGAACCATCCGGTATCCTTTGCAACTGCCGGATCGCGTCTTCGGCCGACTGCTGCGCCGGCAGCAGTTCGTCGCTGGCCAGCGCCTCGGCCAGCAGCAAGCGGGCCTCGTGATCGCCCGGATGCAGCCGCAAATAACGCCGCAAGTGCAGCCGCGCCTCGGCCCACCGCTGCTGCTCGGCCAACAACTCAGCCCGCACCCGACCTCGCTCGGCCCGCACCACCTGCAACCCCAGCCAGCAGATCAGCAGCAGGCCGGCTACCGCCAGCAGCGGTCGGATGGTGCGCGGCAACATGAGTCGATCCGCCCCGGATTTCACGCGCGGCTACTTGAGGCGCAGCGGCGACTGTCCCGCGCGCAGCCGCCAGTAACCATCCACCGCCAATCGCGGAAACACGTCCCGCTCGCCCGACGGCCAGTACACTTCCACGTCCACCGGTTCCGCCACGGCGGCCAGGCCGAACAACAACCGGGCGTCGGAAACCGAAAGATAGCTGCCGCCGGCCACCACCGGGCGACACCAGCGGCGCTCGCCCTGCGTCACGACCACCCGAGCGCCCACGGGCGCGATGCGGCTGGCCGTGGTCAACTCCAGGCCCAGGTAATGCGAGCCCGCTGGCGAGTCGTTGCGCAGCAAGGCGAAGGGACGATTCAAATGCGTGACCGCCAGGTCGACGTCGCCGTCGTTGTCAAAATCCGCTCCCGCCGCCCCCCGGCCCAGCCACAGTTGCTGGAAGTACGGCCCCGCCAGATCCGACAGGTCGTCGAACCGGCCCGAACCGTCGTTGCCCAGCAACTGCGGGCGCATGGCGTAAGGTTTCTGCCGCGGACCCAGCACGTGGCCGTTGGCGATGAACAGGTCCTGGTCGCCGTCCAGGTCGTAATCGAAAGCCACGGTGCCAAACCCCAGCGTCTGATAGCTGGTGGCTGCCACGCGCGTCCGGCGGCTGTCGTCCTGAAACAACAGGTTTCCCAGGTTGCGATACAGCGTGTTCTTCTGCGAGAAGAAATGCGTCAGAAAAATGTCCGGCAGGCCGTCGTTGTCGAAGTCGGCGCAGGCCACGCCCATGCTGGCCTCGTTCTGCCCGTCGTCGCTCACCGCGCACCCGGCCATCGGAGCCAGGTCGCGGTACGCCCGGCGGTCGTTCCAGTGCGTCTCCTCCTCGCGCCCCGCCGACTCCGGGCGACTGCGAGTGAACAGGAAGTTGGGCGCCATGTCGTTGGCCACGTAGATCTCGGCACGCAGATCGTGGTCGAAGTCCAGCGCGGCGATGGCCAGCCCCTTGCCCTGCTCGGCCACCAACCCCAGCGACTCGGCCCCTTCGCGGAACGTACCGTCGCCCTGGCTCAGATACACGCCATCCGCCACGCCCTCGTATTGTCCGGGACCACAGTATCCCGGCTGGCCGTGGAACTCGCAAACCTTGTAATTGTCCCAGTTCACGTGCAAGTAGTTGACCACGTACAGATCCAGGTTGCCGTCCGCGTCGATGTCCAGCCAGACGGCACTGCTGCCCCACCGCGGATCCCCCACGCCAGCCTCCGCCGTCGCGTCACTGAACGTGCCGTCTCCATTGTTTCGCAGCAGCGCGTTGCGGCCGAAATTAGTGACGTACAAGTCGTCGAAGCCGTCCGCGTTGAAGTCGCCCACTGCACATCCCTGGCCAAAGCCGCCGTCATGCGCCGCCGCGGGCTGGGTGACCAGGACAAACGATCCCTGGCCCCGATTGCGGTACAAACCGTTGGCATGCTCGGTCTGAGCGGGATCGGGATTCTTCAGCCGCGCACCGTTGACCAGATACAGATCCAGACGCCCGTCACCGTCGTAGTCGAACCAGGCCGCTCCGCCACCCATCACCTCGGGCAAGAAAAACCGATCCGGTACCTCGTCGTTAAAGTACGTGAACTCGATCCCGCTGGCGCGAGCGACGTCCACCAGGCGGGGCGCGACGCCAGTCGCCGACGGCGCGGCACGGGAGTCGGTGCGAAGGGTCGGGGGCGGGGCCTGGTCGCCCGCGGCGGGTACCGACACGGCCGCCGGCGGCCCGCAGCCAACTGCCAGCGCCATCAGTTCCAGCGCCATCAGTGCCAGCACGCCGCGGACCAGTGGCAAGCGAATCTCACGCAAATGGCGGCTCACCGGCGACTCGGACCTTGGCGCGCGACACGCAACAGCACACGCCATCAGGGCTGTTCAGTCGACTCGCCGCCGTCCCGCGTGCCCAGGCCCCACCAGATGAACGCATCGACCGTCTGAGGCACAAAGCGCACCGATCCGTCGGCCAGGCCCACGTTCACGCCGCCCGGATGGTTGCTGGTGGCCGCCATCAGGTTCGACCCGTACCAGTCGCCCTCGTACGAATGGCAACTCTTTTCGTTGGGCAACATCGTGTGGTTGTACGCGCTGCCGTTGCCGATGAACGACCAGGCCCACGACGCGCCTCGCATCCGCCGGCCGTTGTTGGGATCGTTAAAGGCCTGCTGAGCCAGACATTGCTGGCGGACTTCCGCCGTGCTGTTGCCTCCGGCCCAGTTGTAGACCTGGGATTTCAGCAGTCGCTTGTCGTTCAAAATCAACTTGTCGGTCTGCACGACAAACTCCGAATAGGCCGCCGTGTTGCTGGTCCCGTCCAGGATGTGGGCGAACTGCACCGCCTGCGTGTTGACGCCGTGGTGCTTGTTCGTCCAACTTGAAAAATGATAAGCACTCATACCGTTGTGCCGACCTTCGCCAGCCAGCGGTCCCTGCACATTATGCGGTGGCTGGTGAGAGGTCCCCTGATTAATCGCGTAGGTGAAATTACCACGACCGGAACCGATCGCGTTCTGATTCGAGGGGCAGTAAAAAACCGGCAAACGCGTGCTCTGAGTCAAGATATTGTCGTTGCCGTGCCAGCCGTTGGAGTCCCAGGGATGAGCCCGCCAGTCGGTTTTGTCGTAGGCCGGCTGCTGTTCCACGAACGGCAACATCATCACTTTGTCCGAAAAGTTCTCGCGGCGTTCCAGTTGTTCGTGCCAGCCAATGCTGATGGGAAAGGTGCCATAGCTGTCGTGATAATTGTGCATCGCCAAGACGATTTGCTTTAAGTTGTTGGTGCACTGCATGCGCCGGGCGGCTTCGCGAGCCGCCTGCACCGCTGGCAACAGCAGCGCCACCAGGATCCCAATGATGGCAATCACCACCAGCAATTCCACCAGTGTAAAGCCGGTTCGAGGACGTTGAGATGTGAGCGTGCGCACGGTGCGGTCCTCCAGACGAGGCAAAAAGAGGAGAATAGATAAGGAGAGGTGCTGCCCCAAAAACTGGCCGGAAGATTCAGCCAATGGCGGATATCAATCGGGAAAAATCGGGTTTCAAGTGAATATTCAGTAGACAATTCGTGGTTGTACTTACGCGCCTATTCGGACGTCAAGGAATATTCCGAAAATTTGCGGCTACCCACCTTCGGAGGGTGGTTGTGTCGTGGCTTGGGTGGGGGGCGGTCAACGGCCAGGGCGATTGCAGGATCGGTGCCCCAACAGCCTACTGGAGCTGCCCCCAGAGCTGCCGATAGACCTGGCTTTGTCGCGTGTCGCCGCGCTGTTCATACAGCCACGAGAGCCAGACATAGGTCTTGGGGACGGACGGGTTGAGCTGCAGGGCCCGTTCCGCCGCCGCAATCGCCTCGTCCAACCGGCCGCTTTCGCCGAGCAGGTGAGAGTGCCGTCCGTGCATCTCGGCGTTCCAGGGAAACTGCCGCAGATACCGTTCGGTGTATTCCAGCGCCAAGTCGGTCTGGCCCGAGTTGTGATAGTAAATGGCCAACGAGAACAGCGCATCCCGGCGACCCGGCTCAAGCTGAATGGCCCGCTGCCAGAGCTCGACCGCCTGGTCGGTCTGGTTTTCGAGCATGCGGCACAGGGCCAGGGCGTCCACGACGCGCAGGTCATCGGGCGCGGCCTGCAGGCTGCGGGCCAGCAGGGGCACCGCGGCGGCCGCGGCGCCGGGCACCCGTTGCCATTCGGCTCGTTCGGCCAGCATCAGCCCGCGAGCCCGCTCCAGCTCGATCGGTGCCAGCGGGCAATCGTCCAGATCAAAGACCGTCAGCGGCGGGCTGTCGTCGCGCTTGCTGCCGGCGGACGAGGCGGTGGGCGAAACTTCGTCGCTGGCCGGCTGCCTGGCTCGGCGCGGCACGCGGTGGTCGGTCTGCGTGGTATGAGGCACGTCGTCCGCCGCGAACCGCGGCATATGGCAGGCGATGCACGAATCGGCCTCCGCCTGGCGCCGCGGGTCCGACTCCCGGCACGCCCGCGATTCATGGCAGGCCAGGCACTTCTCCCGGTACCAGGCGATCCGCTGCGCGGCCTCCGGGACCGTGTGCGGATCGTGGCACGAGATGCAGCCCAGCCGCCCCTGGCTGCCCAGGAAGCAGGCGCTGGCCCGCATCTGCTCGGCCTGGCTGACGGCGGGGCTGGCGCGTGGCGAATCATTTGCCGGCCGCACGAAGACCGACCAGATCTCGCCCAGGGCGTCACCCGGTCGAAAGTCCGCATGCGATCGGCCGTAGCGCAGCACCTGGTGTTCGCCCTGCAGGTGGCACTGCAGGCAGACCGCGTCGCGGCGCGAGGGATCGAGCTTCGCGGGGTTGACGATTGGATCCGCGGCTTGCGAACCCGGTTTGCGCCAGTGGGCCACATGCTGCTCGCCCGGCCCATGGCAGCGTTGGCAGTCGATCGCGTGTTCGAGGAATGGCGGCTCGGCGTATCGCTGCACCAGCTCGCCGCTGGGACGATCGGCGTAGTTCATCCGGCCGGCATGGCACTGCAGGCACCGATCCGTCGCCTCGCGTTCAAACCGCGGGTGCGCATCGACCGCGTACTCCGGCGAGAGATCCCATCGGCCGGCCTGCGAGTACCACGAGATGGGCGACATGAACAGAAAGCCATCGCGGTTAAGCAGGTACGAGCGGCCTCGCCGTCCCGATCCGAGCACATACTCGATCGGTTCGCGGTGGTCGTATACCATCTGGCCATTGCGCCCGAGGCCGACTTCGTGGTGCAGCACTCGCGGGCCATCGCGTTCCACTCGATAGCGTCGCGCCTGGCTCGGCTCGAACTGCGTCCGCTGCTGAAAATCCTCCACCGGCGCGGCGCCCGCGATCGGCGCCAGTGACTGCGACATCGGGTGCGACCGGTACCGCTCGGCGATCTCCGCATGGCACTCGGCGCAAGTCGCTGCACTTACGAAGCCTTCGCCGCGCGGGGCCGGGCGGACCAGTCGCGGCGGCGCCGGCGGGGCGGGCCACAGCCATTGCCGAGCCAGCACACCACTCAACACCATGCCGCTCAACACCGCGGCGCCGGCCACCGCCCACCACCCGCCCACTCGACGCAGTCCGGACTTCATTCTCTATTCTCTTCAGCTCGCTTCAGTTGGCAGCGTCATGTCAGAAGATAGGCTGAGATTTCTTGCCTCGTCAGAGGAGTTTCGCGAGTGAAGCATCGCAGCGGATGTGCTCGCTTCCGGGGAGGGCTGGGGAGGGGCCTGCGTACTATTGACCTCTGGGGTCGTTTTGGCAGGATAGGAAACTCCGGCAAAGTAGTCATCACGCTCCGCGTGATGAGCCCTTGCAGGCTCAACGTATCTTGTCGCCGGGAGTCACCATCGGTCGTTGAGGAGCGCCCGGACCTGTGCCACCCGCATGTCCGGCTGGACGCTGGCCACGGCGGAGGGTCCCGACGGCGGTCGGAAGGCTCATCACGCGGAGCGTGATGGCTACTTTGGGGACGGCTGACTCTGGCAGTGCAAAGAAGAGCCCCTCCCCAGCCCTCCCCGAAGCGGGGAGGGAGCCAGAAGTGATTCATGGGGTTTCCCCAGTCGGTTGGGATAGCGGATCGATTAGTCGATCGAAATTTCCTGAATCTTGATGGCAAAGGACTCAAAAGCTCCACGTTCTCGAAGCAGGGAGGAAGCCAGCGGGAGATTCAGGGCTGCTCACCCTCCGGCTGCCCACCCGCTGGCGACGGCCCACCCGCTGGCGACGGCTCACTCGCCGGCTGCTCACCCGCTGGACGCTCACCCGCCGGACGCCGCGGGGCACTTTCGATCAGGCTGCGAAGTTCCAGCCGATCCACGTAGCCGTCCCCGTTGCTGTCGGCCTGTCTCATCCGCTCGCGATACTGCTCATCGACCGACTCGATCTCCGTCATGCTCAGCCGTTCATCCTGGTCCGTGTCATTGCTGGCCAGGATCCGATCGGCCATGCCCCGATTGCCGCCACGCGGGTTGGGATCCTCGCCTTCCGCCAGGTAGTCGTCCAGGATGATCGGAAACTCGTTCATGTTGGACGACGGGTCGATCTCGATGATCAGGGGCGTGGTGTCGTCCGAGGCGAATTTGGCGGGACTTTTCAGCGTCGCGGGCCCCGGTCCACGGCTGGGTTCGTAGACGCCGATGGTCAACTTGTGCCGGCCGGCGTACGCGCCCATCTGATAATTGCCGCGGATGTCCGTGCGCAGCTCGAACTGCCCCAGCTCGTCCGTCTCGGCCAGGGCCCCCGGCACGCGCCCGTTCAGCGGGGTGGTCAGCACCACGGCGTCGACCACCGGCTTGCCCTGGTAGAACACGCTGCCCTTGGCCGGAACCAGCCGGGGCGCGAACAGGTTGCCGACCCAGTAGCTGCCGTCAAACGCCAGGAAGCCGACCCCGGCCGCGAACAAGATCACGATCGGCAGCAAGACGCGCAGCACGCGGGCCGGACTGAATTCGGCCGATGGCCGGTCGTTGGCAGGTTCCTTCCCGCCGCTGGCGTGCGGGCTGCCAGTGGACCCAGCGCCGCGGTCGTCTTCGGGTCGAGAGCCTGCGACCTCTTCCGGCACGTTGATTTCGTCTTCATTCATCGTGGCGACTCCAGAGGATAAGAAATCCGCAGCGGGAGAGAAGATGAGTAGGAAGGTTCGACCAGTACGTAACTTTGTCCGGCCTGCAAATCCTCCAGGCGGGTTTGGCCGCCGCCGGGCCATTGCACGACCAGGGTCAATCGCTGTTCGCCCGGCAGCACGGCAAACACCTGCCGCCGGTCCGAGGCGGACAGGTAGCTGCCGCCGCCGATGACTTGCCGGACCAGCGAACGGCCTGGGTCCGCGGGGGCGACGCCCGGCGCTGTGTTCCCGAAAGCAGACAGAGTTAACCGGGCCCCAATTCCGTCGCGATTCGCTCGCGTGCCGATCAGCCGCACGACAAGACTGGCGGGACCGGGGCTGGGTGGATGATTGCCCGCCGGCTGGTCACCGGCCGAAAGATCCGCTCGCGGAGTGTCCCGCATTTCCAGCCGGCGGTTGCGGAGCACGGCGGGCCCCGCGTCCTGATGACTGATCACCACGTCCTGGTCCCCGTCGTTGTCCAGATCGACCGCGGCCAGTCCTCGGCCGACGTGCGTCCGCTGGAAATACGTCCCGCCGCTCGGTCCGACCCGCAGGAAGCGCCCCCGCAGGTTGCGCCACAGCAAGGGCGGACTGGCATAGGGTGTTGTCTGGCCGAGCAGATGCAGATTATCGTCCAGGTGGCCATTGGTGACCAGCAGATCCAGCCAGCCATCCAGGTCCAGATCCTCCAGGCACGTTCCCCAGCCGACCCAGGGGCGGCTGTCGGCCGCCAGGCCCCGCGCCGCGGCCACGTCGTTGAACAGCCCGCCACCCAGGTTTTCGTAGAACGCATTGTGTTCGTCCAGGAAGTTGGTGACCAGCAGTTCGGGCAGACCGTCGCCGTTGGTGTCGCCCGCCGCCACGCCCATGCCGGCCTGCCGCTGGCCTTCGAAGTCGTAGGCCACGCCGGAGCTTTCCGAGGCGTCCCGGAATGTTCCTCCGCCCTGGTTCAGAAACAGGCTGTTGGCGTGCATGTCGTTGCTGACGTACAGATCGATTCGCCCGTCGTCGTTCAGGTCGGTCGCCAGGACGCCTTGAGCGCGACCGGCCCGCGCCGCCAGGCCGGCCGACGCGGTGACGTCGGCGAACGTGCCATCGCCCTGGTTTCGCAGCAGGACGTCGGGTTCGGGAGGGATCGATAGCGGGCTGCAGTAGATCCGCACGTTGCGGACCCGATCGCCGCAGAACGGATTGGTCTCCCAGGTCCACTGGCCATAGTTGCAGACATACAGGTCCAGCAGCCCATCTTCGTCATAGTCCAGCATGGCCGCGCTGGTGGCCCAGCGCGGATCCTCGGCCCCGGCGCCCGGCAGCGCCTGATACGTCCCGTCGCCCTGGTTGTGAAACAGCACGTTCGGTCCGTAGCAGGCGACATACACGTCCGGGAAGCCGTCGGAATCGTAATCGCCCACGGCAACGCCCGCACTGAACCCGCTGTGGTCGAGCCCGCTGAGCGCGCTCGCGTCCTCGAACCGCCATTGCCCCCGGTTGCGATAGAAACCGTTGGCCGGTTCGCGCCGCGCCGGATCCAGCGGAAACGGCGTGCCAGTCAGGAACAGCAAGTCGTACCGGCCATCCAGGTCGTAATCCAGGGCGCCCACCCCGCTGCCGTTGGATGCCGGAAACGGCTTCTCGGCCGACGTGCCCGAGACATGGACGAAATCGATGCCGGTCCGTGGCGTCACATCCTCGAACCAGGCTTCGGCGGCGTCCTCGCTTTTCAGCGCCGCGGCCGGTTCCGCGTTTTCTCCCGCGGCCGGCGCGAGCCCCATTGCCGCGGACCTTTCCAATGACGAAGCCGGACGAGTCACCAGCGGGTCGTTGTCCGAATTGCCCCACCCGCAGCCGCCAGTCGCCGCGGCCAGCCAGATGGCGCCCACTGCCGACAAGAACCAGAGTCGCGTCCGCGGTGTAGTCATCGAGTGTCTTGGTCCGCTCAACCTTGCCTGGCCTGGGCGCCAACCTCCGACGATGTCAGAACTGCTGCACGGGCAACCGATCCAGCGAAGGCAACGGACCTCGCTTGCTGACCGCCGCCACCAGTTCCTTGAAGAACGGGTCCGCGGGCTGCTCGCGCTCCAAGGCACGCAAGATCGCTTCGGCTTGCGCCCAATTCCCCGCCGCCGCGAACTGGTGGGCTCGAATCACGCGAGCCCAGAACGAGTAGGGCGTCTGGTTCAACACGTTGGCAATCGCCGAGACGCGTTTCTCCTGGGCCCGCAGTTGTTCGAGCCGTTCGCGCCACCGCGCCGCCGCCTGCTCGTCGCCCAGCAATGTGTGCACCCGCTGGAACTGGTAGGCCGTGCTGGACTTCATCTCCGGCAGGGCGATCAGCGGCGCCAGCCAGTCGAGAGCCTGCGGGGCGTCGCGCCGCTGGAGCGCCGCGCGAGCCAGCGCTTCGCGAGCCGGCGCGTTCACCCGATCGAGTTCCAGGGAGCTTTCCCAGGCCCGTTCGGCCAGTTCGGTCTGACCCAACTGCTGCCGCGCGTCGCCCAGCAGCACGTAGGCTTCGGCCGAGCGTCTCTCCGCCAGGCACGCTTCCACGTGTTCCACCGCCGCGGCCGGCTGGCCGGCAGCCAGCAATGCTTGGGCCAGCTCCAACAGAAAATCCTGGCGAGTGACCTGCAGGTTACGAGCCTCGGGGTCGTACCGCAGCACGCGCAGATAGGCGTCGGCGGCCGCGTTGTCGTTGCCCAGGTCCGAGTGGATCGTTCCCAGGAACACGTACCCTCGGGCCTCGTGTCCTGGCAGTACAGCGAACTGGCGGGCCGTTTCCAGCGCTTCGTGCAACATCCCCAGTTGCACGCGGCAGGCCGTGATCTCGTACAGGCCTTCGGGATCCTTGGGCTCGAGCTGCAGGTAGCGCACCAGCAGCGGTAACGCCTGCGACCACTGCTCGGTCATCAAGTAGGCTCGCGCCATGGCGTGCAGGTCCGGACCGCTGGCCGGCCCGATGCGGTCGAACAACCGCAGCGCCTCGCCCGGCGATCCGGCGGCCACCAGCGCTCGCGCCCGCAAGGCCAGGCAGCGCGAGTTCTCCGGATGCCGAGTCAGGAATCCGGCCGTCGCCTGCAACGCGGCTTCGACTTCCCCCCGCTCCAGCGCCTGCTCGGCGTCCCGCAACGGGCGCTCCCGCACCCACTCCAGCGCCACCGCCGCAGTCGCGGCAAGGGCCAACCCGAACACCAACAGCAGCAGCAGCCGAGCGAGG
>JAGFJK010000291.1 GCA_024102795.1 Pirellulaceae bacterium | reverse complement strand
GCCGGTTCGCCCGCGAGGTGGGCGTGGACTTGCAGCGGGTCACAGGCACCGGCCCCGGAGGGCGCATCCAGCGGGAAGACGTGCTGGCGGTGGTCCGCCAGGCGGCCGAAGCGGTCCGCACCGGCCGGGCGCCCGGCAAGGGCGCCAGCGCCGACCAGCAGTACGACGACTGGGGGCCCGTGCGCATCGAACGCATGAACAAGATCCGGCGGACGATTGCCGCGCGGATGCACGCTTCGTGGACAGCCATCCCGCGCGTCACCAATTTCGACGACGCCGACGTCACCGACCTGGAAGGCATTCGCCAGGCAAGCAAAGCCGACTACGCGGCCGAGGGCATCAAGTTGACTTCGATGCCGTTCGTGATCAAGGCGGTCGCCATGGCCTTGAAGGCTCACCCCACGCTGAACGCCGCCGTCGACATGGAGCAGGGGCAGATCATTTACAAGGAGTACGTGCACATCGGCATCGCCGTCGACACGCCGCGCGGCCTGGTTGTGCCCGCCTTGCGCGACGCCGACAGGCTGTCGATCCCCGACATCGCCCGAGGCCTGGCATCGATCGCCGATGCTGCCCGCGAGAACACGTTTTCCCTGGAAGATCTGCGCGGCGGCACGTTCACCATCAGCAACCTGGGGGCGATTGGCGGAACGTATTCCACGCCGATCATCAATCTGCCGGAGGTGGCCATCCTGCTCGTCGGCCGCACGCGCCCGATGGCCGTCGTGCTGAAGGACCAGATCACCAGCCGCCTGATGATGCCGCTCAGCCTGTCCTACGACCACCGGCTGGTCGATGGGGCGACGGCCGCCCGCTTCCTGAACGACGTGATCGGCTACCTGCGGGCCCCCAGCCGCTTGTTGCTCGCGCCCTGACCGGAGAACCCTGGGGGCCCCGGCCGCCGCGTGGTGGAAGGCCCTGCAAGAGTTCCGCTCAGTTCGCAAACCGCTTGTCGTACGGCATGGCGAACGTATCGGCGACTGCCTGGTTGGTCACCTGGCCGCGGTAGATGTTCACGGCGGCGGCCAGGGGAGGCAGAGCGGCGGCAGCGGCGTCCAGCCCCCGGCCGGCAAGCTGCTGTACCCAGTGCAAGGTCACGTTGCACAGGGCAAAGGTGCTGGTCCGTCCCACGGCCCCCGGCATGTTGGTGACGCAATAATGCACGACGCCCTCTTCCTGGTACGTCGGATCGCTGTGCGTCGTGGGCCGGCTGGTGGCCACGCAGCCTCCCTGGTCGATCGCCACGTCGATGATCACGCTGCCCGGCTTCATCAACTTCAGTTCGTCGCGGCCGATCAACTGGGGCGCCTTGGCGCCGGGGATCAATACGGATCCGATCACCAGGTCGGCCAGCTTCAGCTCCTCGCGCAGCACGTGCCGGTCGCTGAACAGCACGTTGACATTGGCCGGCATGATGTCGTCCAGGTACCGCAGGCGGTCCATGTTGATGTCCAGGATGGCGACGTCGGCCTGGAAGCCGGCGGCGATCTTGGCCGCGTTCGCTCCCACGACGCCTCCGCCCAGGATCGTGATGTGAGCCGGGGCCACTCCCGGTACGCCGCCCAGCAGGATCCCGCGGCCCATCTGCGGCCGCTCCAGGTACTTGGCTCCCTCCTGAATACTCATCCGCCCCGCCACTTCGCTCATCGGCGTCAGCAGCGGCAGGCGTCCCTGGCTGTCGCGGAGCGTTTCGTAGGCCACGCAGATCGCGTCCGTTTCCAGCATGGCGCAGGTCAGTTCCTGGCTGGCCGCGAAGTGGAAGTAGGTGAACAGCACCTGGCCGGGGCGGATCAACGGCCACTCCTCGGGCTGCGGTTCCTTGACCTTGACGATCAGGTCAGCGCGAGCATAGATTTCCGCCGAGTCCGCCACCAGTTCGGCGCCCGGTCGCCGGTATTCTTCGTCCGACAGGCCGGAGCCCACGCCCGCCTCGTGCTGGATCAGCACCTGGTGGCCGGCCCGGACCAGCTCCTCCACGCCCACCGGCAGCATGGCCACGCGGTATTCATCTCGCTTGATTTCCTTGGGTACGCCGATGATCAAGGCTGATTCTCCGAGACCTCCGAGGGATCCTCGTCCGACGAGCCGCCCTCCGCCTGCTGCTCGCTCCGCTGCCGCTTGTGGAGGTACAGTTTCATCGGGATCTCCCCGAACTGCAACTGGTCTCGGAACACGCCCAGCAAGTAGCGGCGGTAGGACGGGGTGAAGGCCTTGGGGTTATTGCACATCAGGACGATGGTCGGCGGTTCGGTGCTGACCTGGGTCGCGTAGTAGACCTTGGGCCGGCGGTGCTGGTACAGGGGCGGCGGCTGATGTTGGATGGCCGCCTGGACCAGCCGGTTCAGTTCGCCCGTGCCGACCCGCGCCCGGGCCTGCTTGAACAGCATCTGCGCATGGTTCAGCAGGGCCTTGACGTTCTTGCCGGTTTGCCCGGTGACGAAGGCGATCGGCGCGTAGCGCATGGTGGGAAACGTGTCGCGCAGGTAATGCACCCACCGCTCGGTCGGCATCTGGCCGTACAGCAGGTCCCACTTGTTGACGACCAGCACGCACGGTTTGTACTGTTCGGCGATATAGCTGCAAAGCTGCTTGTCGACCTTGCTGATCCGCTGCGTGGCTTCGAAGAACATCAGCACCACGTCGGCCCGGCGGACGCTCCGCTGAGCCCGCTGCATGCTGTAGAACTCCACGTCCGTCCGCACGCTCTTGCCCTTGCGCAGGCCGGGCGTGTCGATGGCGATGAACGCCTTGCCGTCCAGTTCGAAGCGCACGTCCACGCTGTCGCGGGTCGTCCCCGGCACCTCGCTCACGATCATCCGCTCGGCCCGCGCCAGCGTGTTCACGAAGGTGCTTTTGCCCGTGTTCCGCCGGCCCACGATCGCCACCTTCATCTCGGGCGATTCCAGGTCTTCCTCTCCCTGGCCTTCCGGCAACCGCTCGACGATCATCTCCAGCAGTTGCCGGAGATTGCGGCCCTGGGTGACACTGGTGCGGACCAGCTTGCCGCGCCCCAGGCGGTAGAATTCGTCCGCCTGCGAATCCAGTTTGGGATCGTCGGTCTTGTTGGCGACGCACAGGATCGGCTTGTCCACGTACCGCAGCCGGCGGGCGACCTCCTCGTCCAGCGGCGTGATGCCCGACCGCGTGTCGACCACAAACAGGATGACGTCCGCCGAGTCGATGGCCGTCGTGATCTGCTGCTCGATCTGCTTCGTCAGATTATCGACGTCGTTGATGCCGATGCCGCCCGTGTCGACCAGCTCGAAGAACCGGTCCTCGTGCTCGACCAAATGCGAGAGCCGGTCGCGAGTCACCCCGGCCATGTCGTCGACAATCGCCAGGCGGTGCCCGGCCAGCCAGTTGAAAATACTCGATTTGCCGACGTTGGGCCGGCCCACGATAACCACTTGAGGCACGCCCATGAGCAGGCTCGTTGTCAGATGATGAACGGGAAACCATAATGCGGGGCCAACCCCTGATCATAGTGCACGAAGCCGCGCCGCGACAGATCGCGCACTCCCGTTCCGTCTGGCGACGGCCGGCCGGCACGAATGTCCGACGTACGAAGAACAAGATTCACCGACGAAACACCGGGACAACCTCGATATGGATCCGGACGTGTTGCGGCGAGCGTGCATCCAGCAACTGGAAAGCCTGCAACGAGCTGGCGTGACCTGGCTGCCGGCCGCCAGGCAGGCCGATTCGGCGCCGCCGGCCGCCGCAGTGGCGGAAACCGCGGTGGCGGAAACCGCGGTGGCGGAAGCCGCGGTGGCGGAAACCGTGGTGGCGGAAGCCGCGGTGCCTGCCCTGCCAACATCCACGGCCACAGCATCCGTCACAGACGACGCGGAGCCCACGGCCGGCGACGCGCGACCCGCTTCACTTCCCGACGCCGCAAGGAATCCCGCCACGATGCGCTCCCCCGCCACCCGTTCGCTTGTCGCCCGCCAGCAGGCGCTGGATGCCATCTGCGGCGAGGTGGCCGCTTGCACTCGCTGCCCCAAACTGGTCGCCAACCGTTCGCGCACCGTGTTTGGCGTGGGCCACCCGCGCCCCCGGCTGTGCTTGCTGGGCGAGGCGCCGGGAGCGGACGAGGACCGGCTGGGCGAACCGTTCGTGGGACGGGCGGGCCAGTTGCTGGACAAGATCCTGGCGGCCTGCACCTTGAGCCGCAAGGAAGTCTACATCCTGAACGTGGTCAAGTGCCGCCCGCCCGGCAACCGCAACCCGGAGCCCGATGAAGCGGACAACTGCCGCCCGTTTCTGGATCGCCAGTTGGAAGTGCTGCAACCCGAATTCATCTGTTGCCTGGGAGCGGTGGCGGCCCAGAACCTGCTGCGGACCACCACGGCCGTGGGCCTGCTGCGGGGCCGGTTCCACGACTACCAGGGGATCCAGGTGCTGGTCACCTACCACCCGGCCTACCTGCTGCGCAACCCGGCCGCCAAGCGGGATACCTGGGAAGACATGCAGTTGCTGATGCGGGCCATGGGCATCCAGTTGCCCGCTAACCAGTAGGCCCGCAGTTCGGGCATCGACCATCGTAGTAGTAGCATGGGCTTCCAGCCCGTGATCCTATGCGCGCTTGATTTCGCCATCTCTTAAGCCCCACCAACGTTCCACCAGGCGCCTTGTGCCACGCCCCGACGGCATCTTCCCCATCCTGCCAAATCGACCCCAGAGGTCATTGGCCCCGAACCGCGGCCGGCGGCTAGAACTGGCCGTCGCGGGATTCGAAGTGCGTCGGTTTGCCCAGGCTTTCGCCGCCGCGAGCGACCCAGTCGGAGATCCAGCCGATCAGCCGCTCGGCCGGCACGCGCGGAGCGCCGAACAGTTGGCGGCAGCGGCCGCTGTCGCTCAGCAAGGCGTCCGGCTGCTCGCTGCCAAGATACCTGGGCCGGCGGTCCAGCAACCGGCCGAGCTGTTCGCACACCTGGCGTATGCGCAAGCGTTCGGGTCCCGCGATGTTCAGGACCAGCGGAGGCTGGCCGGCTTGTTCCAGCGCTTGCAGGGCCACGGCGTTGGCGTCGCCCTGCCAGATGACGTTGACGTGCGACATCGACAGGTCGATCGGCTCATCGCGCCACACCTTCCAGGCCAGGTCCACCAGCACGCCATATCGCAGCTCGCAGGCATAGTTCAGCCGCAGCACGGCCAGCGGGAACCCGTGCCGCTGGCTGAAGTATTCCAGCAGCCGCTCGCGGCCCAGCGTGGTCTGAGCGTACTCGCCCACCGGCCGCGGCGGATCGTCCTCGCGCGAGCCACCCCCAGCCACCGGCACCAGCCCGTAGACATTGCCCGTGGAGAAGGCCGCGATCCGGCTGCTGTGGAAGTGCCGCCCGATCAGCGCGGGCAGATAGCAGTTCATCGCCCAGGTGCGGGCCGGGTCGGCCTGGGCGCCGAACTTGTAGCCGGCCATGAAGACCACGTTCTCCAACCGGGGCAGCGCGGCCACGGCCTGTTCGTCCAGCAGGTCGCAAGCCAGCGTCTCGACGCCCCAGGACTCCAACTGCTCAGGCAGCCCTGGCGTGCTGAAGCGGGACACGCCCACCACGCGCCGCCGCACACCGGCCGCGTCGCTCGCCCGGCGAGCCATGCGAGCCAGCGTCGGACCCATTTTGCCGCCCACGCCCAACACCAGGATATCGCCCGGCAAACGTCCCAGGCACTCGATCACGCCGGGCGGCGGTTCGCTGAGCGCATCGTCCAGCTCCGCGACGGTCCGCGGCCCGTGCAGTCTGTCGTACCAGCTCATCGTGCTCCTGCCGGATCGTTCGGGTTCAGGCGATGTCACGCGGTTCAAGTCCAGCCGGCCAACAGCCGGCCAACAGTTGCCAGCGTGCCACCGGCCGGCAATTCCAGTACGATACGTCCTGGAACGCCGTGCCGACAGCCGGGCGCCCTTGCGCGCGGCAAGCCCCCGCGCCGGCAAGCTTATCCGGGCCCTGTCAGCGAGGACGACGCATGAAGCTGCATTTTCTCGGAGCCAATCGGCAGGTGACCGGCTCCCGCTACTGTCTGGAAGCGGCCGGCCGCCACATCCTGATCGACTGCGGAATGTTCCAGGAACGGCAGTTCCAGGGCCGCAACTGGGAGCCGTCGCCGGTCGCTCCGGCGGAGATCTCCGACCTGCTGCTGACCCACGTCCATATCGACCACTGCGGCCTGATCCCGCGGCTGGTGGGCCAAGGCTACCAGGGGCCGATCCACGCCACCCGGCCATCGGTGGCCCTGGCCGAAGTGATGCTCCGCGACGCGGCGCGGATCCAGGAAGAGGACGCGGCCTACAAGAAGCGGCGGCACGAACGCGAAAGGCGGCACGGCCGTTTCCCGGAAGTCCCGCTGTTTACCGACGAGGACGTCGACCTGACGCTGCCGCTGCTCCGCGGCGTCCCCTACCAGAAACCGGTGCCGCTCGGCGATGGCATCTCGGCCACCTTCCACGACGCCGGGCATATCCTCGGCTCGGCCATGATCGAGCTGCAGGTGACCGAACAGGGTCAGCAGCGCTCGCTGCTGTTTTCCGGCGACATCGGGCAATGGGACAAGCCGCTGATCCGCGATCCGACGATCTTCGAACGGGCCGACTACGTGATCATGGAGTCCACCTACGGCGATCGGCAGCACGAGACGTCGGACAGCGTCGAGTCGCAACTGGGCGACATCATCCACGACACGGTCCGCCGCGGAGGCAAGGTGGTCATCCCCACGTTCGCCGTCGAGCGAGCACAGGAGTTGATGTACCACATCAGCCAGCTCGCGCACGACAACCGGATCCCGGACATCCGCGTCTATCTGGACAGCCCGATGGCCGTCGACGTGACCGCGATCTTCCGCAAGTTTCCCGATTGCTACGACCAGGAAACCTGGCAGCGGATCGCGGCCGGCGAATCGCCCTGGCAGTTTCCCGGCCTGGTGATGGCCCGCAGCGTCGCCGAATCGAAGCGGATCAACGACCTGCGGGAACCGTGCGTCATCATGGCCACTTCGGGCATGTGCACGGCGGGCCGCATCAAGCACCACCTGCGGCAGACGATCGGCCGAGCGGACTCGACGATCCTGTTTGTTGGCTACCAGTCCTCGGGCACGCTGGGCCGGCAGATCCTGGACGGGCAACCCGAAGTCCGCATCCATGGCCAGCAGCACCGGGTGCGAGCCCGGATCGCCCAGATTTACGGCTTTTCGGGCCACGCCGACCGCCCGGCCCTGATGCACTGGCTGGGCAGCCTCCGCGAAGCGCCGCGGCAAGTATTTTTGACGCACGGTGACGAGGACGCCGCCAGGAGCCTGTCCCAACATATCGCTCAGACCCTGGGCTGGCCGGTCACCGTTCCCCATTATCAGCAAGTCGTGGAGCTGCCATGAGTGCGAAGAGACTGCCGCTGGGACCGCTGTACTACGAATTCAGCCGCCACAACGAACCGCGGATCCGCATCCAGCCGGGCGACACGCTGGTGGTCGAAAGCGAAGATGCCTTCTCGGGCCAGATCCGCACCAACGACGATCGCCGCGACAAGACCAGGATCCCCTTGGGCAATCCGCAAACCGGACCGATCTGGGTGGAAGGAGCCGAACCGGGCGACGCGCTGGCGGTGACGATCCAGCGGATCGAGCCGCTGATTGGCCAGTGTGCCACTCGGACCAGCGACCCGCTGCAACTTTGCCAGTGGCTGGGCACCGAGTGTCCTCATGGCACGCACGTCTGCCCGATCCGCGACGGGCTGATCCACTGGAGCGAGTCGCTGACGATTCCCTACGCGCCGATGCTGGGTTGCATCGGCACGGCACCGCTGGGCGGCGTGCCGACGACGGGGCCGGCCGGGCCGCACGGCGGCAACATGGATCTGATCGAGGTCTGTCCGGGAAACACCGTCGTGCTGCCGGTCTTCGTGCCCGGCGGCCTGCTGTACCTGGGCGACGCGCACGCCGCCATGGGACACGGTGAACTGTCGGCCAGCGGGCTGGAGATGCCGGCCGAATCGACGATCACGGTCGAGCTGCGGAAGAACCAGCGGCTGGCCGGGCCGCGGATCGAATCGCCCCACGAACTGATGGCGGTGGCCACCGGCTGCCCGATGGAACGCGCCGTCGCCACGGCCTACGCCGAACTGATCCTGTGGATGGAGCGGGATTTTGGCTGGGACCGCTGGCGAGCGTACGACCTGCTGACGCACGTTGGCCGGATCTCGGTCGGCTACTACGGCATCGGCACCGTCGCCACCAAGGTCGCTCGAAGGTACGTGCTGGCGGGCGGATCGTTCAACGTACCGGGAGGCTGATCGTGAATGACGAGAATCAACTCCAGAAACTGCGATGGGCGATTCACGGAGTCAAGGCTCCATTCTCATGCGCGGGGACCTTCGTGCCGGAGAAACCACTCACGTTGGTCTTCCGGGACAAGTCGCGATTCACGGTCGAACGGGTGGAGAACGCATTGGAGCAGGTCGCAGCGCTGAAACCCTTGATCGACCGTTGCCAGCCAGCGACCTTTGGCGACAAACGACGGACCCGATTCGACCGGAGAGTGCGCGACGCCCTGCAATTAAAGGCCGGTGACGGCAGTGTTTCCGTTGAGCATTTCGACCCCGAAACGGCTGGCATTCTGGATACGATTCGGCGTCGGCTGCTGCCCGCTGACTCGCCGCCCATCAAGGCGGAATTGTATGCACTCAACGTCTACATGTCGGGGGGGCATTTCTCGCCTCACAAAGACACGCCACGCGGGCGAGACATGTTCGGCACGCTCGTCGTGTGCTTGCCCTCCCGGTTTTGGCGCGGCGAATTTCTGTTGAGCCATCGAGGCGTGGTGCAGCCTACGATTGGGGGGCGGCAATCGCGAAGCAAAGGAACGCCAGCCAGCTTCACTGGGTTGCGTTCTTCGGCGATGTGAATCATCAGATCGAACGTGTCTACTCGGGGGCACGCGTGACGTTCACCTACCTGCTGCGCCGCGATGCCGACGATGAACCGACGCGCACGGTCGCGGACGATGATCTGGCCCCAACGATCCTGGATGCATGGCGTGCGTTGTTGGCGGATGCCTCGTTCCTGCCCCAGGGCGGCATCGTCGCCTATCCCTGCTGTCACTTGTACCACCAGGATGCTCGGTTTCAAGTGGAACAGACGCCCCTTGATCAGCGTTCCGCGCGTATGCTCAAGGGACGCGATCAACTGGTTGCCGCCACCGCGCTGCAGGCTGGTCTCCACGTCCGGTTCGCGCCTTATCTGTTCGAAAATTGTGTCGATGAAACGTGGCAGCTTGAACGCTTTCCCACGGCCAAGGAAAAATCGCGGATGAAACCGCAGATGGATCTGTCCGACCTGGAAACCGCGCTGCCGATCCGCGGCGAGAGTTCGGAGAAGGTCGGAGACTTCGGAGTAACCTGGCTGGAGCCTCCACCATCGTCGGGCAGCGGCGCGGCGCTGAATGACTCCCTAACGGAGAACCCTGGCGAACTGCCAGCGGCCGGACGCCTGCATTCATGCGAGTACTGCGAATGGGGCTACTTTGGGAACGAAGCTTCCGAAGTGGACTTCTACATCTACGCCGCGTTACACGTCCAAATCCCCAAACTCGGTGCCGGCCCGCGGACCAGCACACAACCGTCCGCCCGCGCAACGAGGAAGACGGCGCTCCAAGGAAAAGCGAAAGGAACGGTGGCCAGAAAGAAGTCGCGGTCTGCTCGAAAGCAGTCGCCAGCAACGCGCCGCAAGAAGACAGACCGCGGATCATCGAGTTGAGTCGTGGCTCGATGAAATACGACACGCGTGGCCAGGGAGGAAGCATCCGGGTCAACGAGGTCTGCAACGTCTGCAGCGAGCGCGGGTTGTGGTCGTCCAAGCCGCATGGCAAGAAAATGGGGCTGGCCTATGTCACCCTGCCGGGCAAAGTGAGTCGTTCGGGCGAGATGGCCTCGCACCGCAAGAAACATATCGGCGTCTTTATCGGCGATACCATTCTGCCTGAACAGGCAAATCAACTCCCGCGATTCGTCGTTCGCTTGTCGGCGGCGCGTTGATTCCTCACGAGGCGTTTTCCGGCCATCAAATCCGCCCCGTCGCCGGCCAGCCGTTTGACTTCTGGGTGTCTGACCTTTCGGGGCCCGGGCAACACCGTCGTGCTGCCGGTCTTCGTGCCCGGCGGCCTGCTGTACCTGGGCGACGCGCACGCCGCCATGGGATACGGTGAACTGTCGGCCAGCGGGCTGGAGATGCCGGCCGAATCGACGATCGCCGTCGAGCTGCGGAAGAACCAGCGGCTGGCCGGGCCGCGGATTGAATCGCCCGACGAACTGATGACGGTCGCCACCGGCTGCCCGATGGAACGCGCCGTCGCCACGGCCCACGCCGAACTGATCCTGTGGATGGAGCGGGATTTTGGCTGGGACCGCTGGCGAGCGTACGACCTGCTGACGCATGTGGGCCGGATTTCGGTCGGCTACTACGGCATCGGCACCGTCGCCACCAAGGTCGCTCGAAGGTACGTGCTGTCCGAAAGCGGCAACTCGTAGCCCGGCGGATCGTTCGGTTTCCAGCTACGGCAAACGTGGTACTCCCCCTCACTTCGACAGCAGGGCGCGTTCCGAGTGGCAGGCTCCGCGATTGCGGACCACCACGGCCTGCGTGGCAGTCGATGTGTGATCGTTTGAGCCCCGGAGACTTTCCCAAGTTAACTCCGGGACAACAAATCTCGACTGAGCAGCGATGCCCCGGATTTGACGCCCACCGGGCTACGCTGGTATGACGAGTAAATGGCGACTGGCGAACGTCGCGGCACTTCGCCCGATGCAACCGTTCAGGCGCGACGCGCGGTTCCATCAGTTGAGGAGCAAAGGCCATGACTTTTCCGTTTACCTTCGGACGGCATTTGGAAGCGATCTTGATCGAGATCATGACCCAGCACATGAATACCTACCTGGGCAAGGACATCAAGGACATCTGCGACACGGGCTTTACCAACGCCAAGGAAAACCATTGCGCCCATTTCGTCAGCCACGCGCTGGGCATCAAGGTGGGGCTGGTCTGCGGCTCGATGAAATACGACACGCGTGGCCAGGGAGGAAGCATCCGGGTCAACGAGGTCTACAACGTCTGCAGCGAGCGCGGGTTGTGGTCGTCCAAGCCGCATGGCAAGAAAATGGGGCTGGCCTATGTCACCCTGCCGGGCAACGTGAGCAATGCTGGCGAGATGGGCTCGCACCGCAAGAAGCATATCGGCGTCTTTATCGGCGATACCATCTGGCATTACTCCAACGGGCAGGACAAGGTCGTCACGCACGGTCCCGCGGATTGGCACACGGTGTTCAAGGGCACCTACGGAGCCTCGACCCAGATGTATTACTCGAACTTCCCCAGCGGATGAACGGGGCTTGCCAGGCAGTAGTCGGACACAGTGGGGACGACAGACTAACGTCCAAAACAATGACTCCTGACACCTTTGTTTCGGAAAGGCAGGCAAACGATGACGAGAGTATTGCGTGGAATTGTTCATGGCAGAACCATCGAGTTGATGGAGGATTTGGGTATGTGGGAGGGGCAAGTCGTGGAGCTGCTGGTCGTGCCCGCGGACTTGCCCGAACCTCGACTGGAGGGAAGCCGTCCGCAAACGGCACCCAAGAAGTTGCCGGGACCGCCACCCGGATGGAGGCCCGGCCAGCCTGGTAAAACGGCCGGTCTCCTGGCAGATTCGTGGACTGCGGCGGATGACCGTATTCTGGAAGAGGTCTACCGGGATCGGAAGAGAGAAACACGGCGAGAGATTCCGGAATGAGCTTTCTTCTGGACACATTAGTGCGACCCCTTCGAAATCTGGCATTCATCGAGGCCGTGATTGTAGCCGGTCGTTAGGACAAGCACCGAGCCGGCACCCCAATAAGCCGGGCGAACAGACACTAATGCTCTCCGAAAGTCGTTTCTAAGTGATCAAGCTAGTCCGTTGCCTTGCCGACGCCGGTTGAAGAGTACGGGAAAATATCGTAGAGTACAGGGCTTGTTCCCTATGCTGGGGA
This sequence comes from Pirellulaceae bacterium, assembly GCA_024102795.1. Lineage (GTDB taxonomy): Bacteria > Planctomycetota > Planctomycetia > Pirellulales > Pirellulaceae > JAGFJK01. Next base: position 2,414 of record JAGFJK010000291.1, on the reverse strand, counting down.
TAGTCTCGTTCCGACCCGTAGGAGCCACACGATATGGCCTCGACCGACCAAGCGGCCACCACCGAACACGCGACCGACGCGCAGCTCATGAGCGGCGCGGATATCCTGGTCCAATCGTTGGTAGAGCACGACGTGGCGGTAATTTTCGCCTACCCGGGCGGGGCCAGCATGCCGTTGCATCAATCGCTGACCCGCGTCTCGGACCGGGTCCGCACGATCCTGCCCCGCCACGAGCAGGGTGGGGGGTTCGCCGCCCAGGGCTACGCCCGCTCCACGGGCAGGCCGGGTGTCTGCATGGCGACCAGCGGTCCGGGAGCGACCAACCTGGTGACGGCCATCGCCGATGCCAAGCTGGACAGCATCCCGCTGCTGGCGATCACCGGGCAGGTGCCGACGGGGAATATCGGTTCGGACGCCTTCCAGGAAACGCCGATCGTGGAGGTCTGCCGCGGGATCACCAAGCACCATTATCTGGTGACCGACGTCAACGACCTGCCGCGCGTCATGCGGGAGGCGTTCCATATCGCCACCACGGGCCGCCCCGGTCCGGTGCTGGTCGATGTGCCCAAGGACGTGCAGAACGCCCGCTGCGTTCCCGACTGGTCGGCTCCGATGAACCTGCCAGGCTACCAGTTGACCGAACGCCGCGCCCGCCCCGAACAGATCAACCAGGTGGCGGCCGCCATCAAGCTGGCCAAGCGGCCGGTGATCTACGCGGGCGGCGGCATCGTGCTGTCGGGCGCCAGCGACGAACTGCGGACGTTCGCCCGCAAGACGGGCATCCCGGTCACCATGACGGTGATGGGGCTGGGCGCGTATCCCAACGAGGATCCCCTCTCGCTGGACATGCTCGGCATGCACGGCAGTGCCTATGCCAACTGGGCGGTGCGGGATTGCGACCTGCTGATCGCCCTGGGCGTGCGGTTCGACGACCGGGTGACCGGCAAGGTCGAAGCGTTCGCCAAGCACGCCAAGATCGTGCACATCGACGTCGATGCGTCCGAGCTGAACAAGAACAAGCCGGCTCACATCCCGATCGTCAGCGACGTCAAGTACGCGCTCGGCGAACTCAACAAGCTGGTCGAACCCAAGACGGACATCGCCGACTGGGTTGCGCAGTGCCGCAAGTGGAAGGACGAACAGCCGTTCCACTACGACACCCAGTTCGACGGCATCCTGCAGCAGCATGCGATCGCCACGCTGTCGCGGCTGACGCGCGACCGCGACACGTACATCACCGTCGGCGTCGGGCAGCATCAGATGTGGGCCGCCCAGTTCTACAAGTTCCGCCGGCCCCGCACCTGGCTCTCCAGCTCCGGTCTGGGAACGATGGGCTTCGGCTTGCCCGCCGCGATGGGCGTGCAGGCCGCGCACCCCGACGCGCTGGTGATCGACATCGACGGCGACGGCAGCTTCCAGATGAACATCCAGGAACTGGCCACCTGCTACTGCGAGCGGCTGCCCGTCAAGGTCCTGCTGCTCAACAACCAGCACCTGGGAATGGTCGTCCAATGGGAAGACCGGTTCATGGCCGGCAACCGGGCCCATACCTATCTCGGCCCGATCCACCATGACGAAGCCGTGGGCAAGGGCGCCAGCGCCTACGCCGTGGAGCGGTATCCGGACTTTGTGCAGATCGCCAAGGGCTACGGCTGCGGCGCGGCGACGGTCAGCCGCAAGGCCGATCTGGTGCCGGCCCTCGAAGAGATGCTCGGCTACGACGGCCCCTACGTGCTCGACGTTCAGGTGCCCTACCAGGAACACGTGCTGCCGATGATCCCGTCGGGTCACACGGTGGACGACATCATCCTGGAGTAGCGGGTTCATCCTGAAGTAGCGGGGCGGCAAGAGTCGTGGGGTTCGCGGGCTGCGCCTCACGCCGCTCGTTCCAGCACCAGGCCGACTTCGTCAACCGTTTCGAAACGGTTCACCACGAGCCAGTCAAAGCGCTGCGCGAACGCGGTGAGCAGACCCGTTTCGCGGTCGGCGATGATCCGCCGTTTGACCATCGCTTCCCGCGATCCGCTGACGATCAACCGGCGGGCCGGCACGTTTCCCAGCGTGGCGACCAGCCCGGGCTCGCGCCGCTGCACGACCGGGACCAGCTTCAACAGCAAGGCCAGGTCGAAGCGTTCAACGCCGGCCGCGTCCAGCGCCCCTTGCCAGCCGTCGGCCGCGTTCCAGTGGCGGGCGGCCAGCCGACCGTCGGCGCGCCAGGCCGCGCCGGCTTGCAACGCACGCATCGCCACCGCGTCCCGGTCCCGCGCCAGGTACGTCCGCAGCGCGGGCAGGCTGTCGCAGGGGATCAGCCGCGGAAAGACGCCGGCTCCCACGGCGACGATGCTGGGGGCCGATCCGATCCCGCCGACCAGCTGCTCCAGGAACTGCCCGGTGTGCGGCATCCGCTCGGCGGG